>NZ_JBJJLC010000011.1:0-65896 GCF_045449855.1 Marinobacter alkalisoli
GTCTGGGCAGAAGGCCCAACGCCGGCGCTTCCCCCAGATTCAAAAGCCGATTTCGATATCGTAGTCCATGATCACCGGCGCGTGATCGGAAAAGCGGGTGCCGCTGTCAATCCAGCCATCCTGAATGGTCTTGCGAATGCCCGGGGTCATCAGCTGGTAGTCCACCCGGATGCCCGCATTCTTGCGTGACCCTTCAGTCTGCTCCGGCCACCAGGTGAACTGATTGCTCTGCTTGTTGATCTCGCGGAACGCATCAATACAGCCCATCTCATCAAACAGGCGATCCAGCCACGCCCGCTCATGGGGCATAAAACCGGACACATCCAGCTTGTGGTAAAGCGGGCTCGCGTCCGTCACATGCTGTGCCGTCTGCAGGTTGGCGCCGAAAATGAACTGACGACGCTTGCGCAACGTTTTTTGCATGTGCAGGCCAAAGGCGTCCATGAAGTCGTCCTTGTGGTCCAGCACGGTCAGATCATCGTCACCGATCAGCTCATCTTCCCGGCCCAGGGCGCAGGGCGCCAGAACACAGGCAACCGACACCCTGTCAAAATCCGCCTGGATAAAACGCCCTTCCCGGTCTGCCTGCTCATTGGCGAATCCGTACATGATGGCCTTCGGGAAATGACGGGTGTAGATACCAACACCGCCATCCTCGTTATTCTCGCCATCAATGAAATACGCCTCGTAACCTTCCGGTATCAGGTTGAAGTCTTCAATCTCATAGGCCCGCATGCGGTGATCCTGGACGCAGACCACGTCAGCGTCCTGCTCGGCCAGCCACTCGAAGAAACCTTTTTCAACAGCCTGGGCCAGACCGTTGACGCTGATTGATACTACCCGCATACGTGTTCCCTGATTCGGTTTGTGTGTATGATACCGGTTTTACGCTTTAATTAAAGATCCACACCCGCCAGAAGCCTTGTCATGCACGACTATCAGCAACATTTCATTGAATTTGCCATTCGCCGTAACGTTCTCCGTTTTGGCGAGTTTCAGCTCAAGTCCGGTCGCACCAGTCCGTACTTCTTCAACGCCGGCCTGTTCAACACCGGTGAGGACCTGCTCGAATTAAGCAAGGCCTATGCCGCAGCCCTGCAGCGCAGCGGCCTGGATTATGACATCATTTTCGGCCCTGCCTATAAGGGCATACCGTTGGCCACGGTAACGGCCATGGCCCTGGCCTCTGAAGGCCAGAACAAACCCTTCGCCTTCAACCGCAAGGAAAAGAAGGATCACGGAGAAGGCGGTAACATCGTCGGCGCCCCACTTGAGGGCAAGGTGCTGATTGTTGATGATGTCATTACCGCCGGGACAGCCATTCGTGAATCCATCGACCTGATCCGGGCGGCTGGCGCAGAACCCGCCGGCGTGCTGATTGCCCTCGACCGCCAGGAACGCGGCAATGGCGAACTGTCGGCCATTCAGGAAGTGGAAAGGGACTTCGGTCTGCCGGTGGTCAGCATTATTCAGCTGGACCAGGTTCTCGATTACCTGGCGACCCAGCCTGGCTTTGCCGACCATGCCGATAACGTTGCACAATATCGGGATCGTTACGGAGTCTGAACTCACATGAAGCGTCTGACCAGGTTTTCACTCATTGCTTCCGCCCTCCTGCTGGCCGCAACTGCAGCAGAGGCCAGGATGTACCGTTACACGGACGAAAACGGCCAGATTGTCATCAGCAACACCATTCCCCAGGAAGCCTCCCGGCGAGGCTATGACATCCTCAATTCCAAGGGACGGGTAATCGACTCCGTTGATCCTGCACCCACTGCAGAAGAAATTGCAGCCAGGGAAGCCAGGGAACAACACGAAGAGGCCGAAAGAATCCAGCGTGAGAAAGATCAGGCTCTGCTCAAGCGTTTCAGCCACCCGGACCAAGCAGTCAGGGCCATGCATCGCAAAATTCGCGAACTGGAGGGCCTGAACCAGCTCAAACGCGGCAACATCTCCGTGATCGTCAGCCAGCTCGACAACGAGGAAGGCCGGGCCGCCGACATGGAGCGCGCCGGGCGAGACATCCCCGAATCCATGTTGGAAAAGATTCGTCGCCTGGAAGCTCAAATCCATGACATTGAGCAGGAAATTGCCTTGCAGAAATCCGAAATCCAGTCCCTGCGCGACGACTTCGAAGCTGACATCAAGCGTCTGGAAACCCTGACAGGAGAAGAGAGAACGCTTCCCCTCGAACGCCCCGAAGACAACCAATAGCTTCGCGACACAGTCACAAAAAAGGCCACCTCAACAGGTGGCCTTTTTGCTGAATCCGGCAAGCGGATCAGGCAGAAGCAGTGCTCTTCTTGGCAGTGCTCTTGCGTGCGGTGGTCTTGCGCGCCGCAGGCTTCTTGGTCTCAACGGACTTCTTCGCAGTCTCGGCCGCTTCGGAAACTTCTTCCGCGGTTTCAGAGACGGCTTCCGCGCCTTCAGCGGCTTCTTTTTCCAGCTTCGCTACCAGATCAGCGGCAAAGTTGTTGAAACGGCTGTTTAGGCTGCGCAGCTGCTCGAACAGGCTTTCGCTGTAGCCGTCGTAACGGGTACGCAGGGTCTTAACGCTGTATTCGCGTACTTCAGACTCCAGTTTTTCAGCGTAGTCGAACGGCTTGGAAGCCAGTTTCTTCTGCTGCTCTTCAGCAGTGTTAATACCCTTCTCGACGATGTCCTGAAGCTGTTCCTGATATGACTTGAGTTTACCCATAATTGTCTCTCCTGAGATTATCGAGGTTGAGGATTCGTTAGCGATCCTTAATAGCACTCACTCAGGTTACGGCTAAAAATTAGAATGTTCATACTAAAAGCCGCACAGAAATCAATCAGATCTGAGGAGACACATTTACCAGCGGAAAAGAACCCAACTGGGCACCAGCATGTCGGTCTCGTCTTCACGGATCCAGCCACCGCCATCGGCTGGCACCAGGTAATACTCCGGCCCCACTTCCGGTACCACCTTGATTTCCACCAACTGGCCATTCACCCGATATTCGTAAAACACTTCCTGCTCACCGGGACGAATCACAATCTGAGGCCCCTCGGAGGACGGCTGGTAATCTGACACCACAATGGGCTCTTTCGGTGTCTCCACAACCTCCTGATCAAGCCCGCCACTTTGCTGCGCAACAACCGGCGCGCAGAGCAGCACAGATACAACACCCAGACAGGCGACTCGTTTCATTTTCGTGATACCCTTTCGTCCATTCATGGCTACAGAGTTGCACAAGGCAACCCTTGCTTCAATCAGAATCCGGACCTGCTTGATATGACACAGCAACAGACCCCACCGGTCGTTCTTGTAGACGGCTCATCTTATCTGTTCCGGGCATACCATGCCCTGCCACCACTGACCACCAGCAAAAATCACCCCACCGGCGCCATCAAGGGCGTGATCAGCATGCTGCGCCGACTGGAACAGGACTTTCCTGGCTCGAAAATGGTGGTGGTGTTCGATGCCAAGGGCAAAACCTTCCGCCACGACATGTACGAAGAGTACAAAGCCAACCGCCCGCCCATGCCGGATGACCTGGCGTGCCAGATCGAGCCCATCCACGAGATCGTCAAAGCCATGGGCCTGCCCCTGCTGATCGTACCGGAAGTGGAAGCGGACGATGTCATCGGCACCCTTGCCCACGAAGCCACCAGCAAGGGCATCGACGTGGTCATTTCCACCGGCGACAAGGACATGGCGCAACTGGTCAGCGACCACGTCACCCTGATCAACACCATGACCGAAACCCGGATGGACCGGGACGGGGTGGTTGAGAAGTTTGGCGTCAAACCGGAGCAGATCATCGACTATCTCGCCCTGGTGGGCGACAAGGTAGACAATATTCCGGGCGTCAACAAATGCGGGCCCAAGACCGCGGTGAAATGGCTGCAGGAACACCACGATCTTGACCAAGTCATCGCCAATGCTGACAAGGTCAAGGGCAAGATCGGCGACTACCTGCGAGAGGCGCTGGACACCCTGCCCCTGAGCCGGGAACTGGCCACCATACGCACCGATGTTGACCTGGACTTCGGCCTGGAAGACCTGCAATTGCGCAACCAGGATGACAGCACCCTCCTCGGCCTGTTCCGGGAGTATGAGTTCCGTTCCTGGATTGCCGAGCTGGAAAATGCGGATGACGCGCCATCCGACGCCAGTACAGAAAGCGCCAGTGATAACAGTCAACCGCTGGAAAAGCGCTACAGTGTGGTGACGGAACAGGCAGAGCTGGATCGCTGGATCAATCGCCTGAAAGAGGCCGCCCTGTTTGCCTTTGACACCGAGACCACCAGCTTGCGCTATATGGATGCGGAAATTGTCGGGGTCTCCTTTGCCATCGAACCCGGCGAGGCGGCCTATGTGCCCCTGGGCCACGATTACATGGGCGCTCCGGAGCAACTGGACCGGGACGACGTTCTGGCGCAACTGAAGCCGCTGCTGGAAGATCCGGACGCCCGAAAGCTGGGGCAGAACCTGAAGTACGACAAGAACGTGCTGGCAAATCACGGCATTACCCTGGAAGGCATCGCCGAAGACACCATGCTGGAGTCCTATGTACTGAACTCCGTGGCGTCCCGCCACGACATGGACACACTGGCCATGCAGTACCTCGACGAGCAGACCATTACGTTTGAATCCATTGCCGGCAAGGGCGCGAAGCAGCTCACCTTCAACCAGATTGATCTGGAAAAGGCCGGGCCCTATGCCGCGGAAGATGCGGACATCACCCTTCGTCTGCACCACGTATTGCGCCCCAGACTGGCAGAAACCGGCAAACTCCAGTCCGTTTACGAAGACATCGACCTGCCGCTGGTTCCGGTGCTTTCCCGCATGGAACAACGCGGTGCGATGATCAGCGCCAGCACCCTGAAGCAGCACAGCCAGGAACTGGCGGAGCGAATGGCGGAGCTGGAAAAGGAGGCCCACGACGAAGCGGGCGAAACCTTCAACCTGGGCTCCACCAAACAACTGCAGGCCATCTTCTACGACAAGATGGGGCTGCCGGTCATCAAGAAAACCCCCAAAGGCGCGCCTTCCACGGCGGAACCGGTACTTCAGGAACTGGCCCACGAGCATGCCCTGCCCCGGCTGATTCTGGAGCACCGCAGCCTGAGCAAGCTCAAGTCTACCTATACGGACACCCTGCCGGAGCTGATACATCACCGCACCGGGCGCATCCATACCTCCTATCACCAGGCGGTCGCTGCCACAGGACGACTGTCGTCGTCCGAGCCCAACCTGCAGAACATCCCCATCCGCAGCGAACAGGGGCGGCGTATCCGCCAGGCCTTTGTAGCTCCGGAGGGCTACAAGCTGGTAGCGGCGGATTACTCCCAGATCGAACTGCGGATCATGGCTCACCTGTCCGGTGACAAGGGTCTGCTGACCGCCTTCGACAAAGGCGAGGACATCCACAAGGCGACCGCTGCGGAAGTGTTCGGGGTGTCCGTCAGCGATGTAACCGGCGACCAACGCCGCAGCGCCAAGGCGATCAACTTTGGCCTGATCTACGGCATGTCCGCGTTTGGCCTGGCTCGCCAGCTTGATGTGGGTCGCAACAAGGCCCAGGAATACATCGACCGCTACTTCGAGCGTTACCCCGGCGTGTTGAAGTATATGGACAATATCCGCAAGCAGGCCCACGACGACGGTTACGTGGAAACCCTGTTTGGCCGGCGCCTGTACCTGCCCGAGATCAACGCCCGCAACAAACAGATGCAGCAGGCCGCCGAACGCACGGCGATCAACGCACCAATGCAGGGAACCGCCGCCGACATCATCAAACGGGCCATGATTGAAGTGGAAACCTGGCTACTGAAAAACCATGCCGACGACGCCCGGATGATCATGCAGGTACACGATGAGCTGATCCTGGAGGTTAAGGAGAGCGCTCTGGAAAAGATCTGCAAAGGTCTTGAAACGCGCATGTCCGCAGCCGCCAGCCTGGATGTTCCTCTGTTGGTGGAAGCCGGTGTCGGTAACAACTGGGACGAGGCGCACTGAGGGACACTGGCCGGGCCTATGTCCGGCCAGTCATCCGGCCGCCTGTATCGGCACCATTTCGGGGCGTTTTTGATTAAGATGCCCCGTTTCAGTACGCACCTTATCCGCACCTTCACCCCACGCACCCTGCCCCGCCCTCCGATAACAACATTCGCCTGTACGGCACGATATTCGCAAGCTATTGACCGTCGGCTCCTATTTCCACCCGGGAGCCAGGTTGTGACAACTCTTTTCCGAGGCCCTTACCATGACATCTCTGGCATCTGAACGAAGCTGGCTACTGGACCCTGGCTTGCTGAAACTGGTCCACCAGTGCCGCCGACTGATTCATACCGAGTTCGGAGTCAAGCTGCACCTCACGGAGGAGCACCTGGAGCAGAGGCTGGCCGACTACGCCCGCAAGACACGCTCCAGCCAGTTGATACGCACCTGGGAAACCCTGAAAGAACGGGTTCCGCAGCTCGATATTGCCGATCCGGAGGATGACAATCCGGAAGCAGTAAAACGAACCTACCGCGGACAGGTTATTCCGGAAGACAACAGTGGTGACAGGGAAAGCCGTCAGGAAGAGGAGGAGACCCGGCCACGACGAACCAGGGTGATCTATCGTGGCCAGGTGGTTGGCTGACCGGACCCGGTCAGCCTGTCAGCAGGATCCGCTTAAAAGGACTTGCTGACCTGGATGCCAGCGCTCCAGGCGTCGAGCTCGTACTCGCCCTGATAGTTGCTCTGGTCCGGCACGCCCGGCTGAAGTTCAGCGACCTGTGACGGGTTTTCGTGCTGGTAGTTACGCTCATCGACCCGGCCGTTGCCGTCGAAGATCAGCGTGCCGGCCGCAACGTCAACGGTCCAGCCGCTACTTGCGTCAGCCCACTGGGCACCCAGCGTGAGCCAGTGACGGTCATTGGACGGAATGCGTGCGGTGACGTAGTTTTCATTAACCGGTGATTCGTCAAATGCATAACCGGTTTTGAATGCCCACTCCGGAGTTGCCTGCCAGATGCCGCCGAGGTTGAACTGCCAGGTGTTCTGCCATTTTTCGGTGATGTGGCTGAGGACCGCGCCTTCCTGGGGCGCCCGGGTAATCTCGCCGCCCGTCTCACGACTTATGATATCCAGCTCTTCGAAACGACTCCATTTGGCATAAGTCGCGCCCGCCAAAAGCGTAACGGTATCGGTCAGCTGATGGCGTGCACCCAAGGTGATGCTTTCAGGAATCGCCAAAGGCACTTCCACCTTCTCGGAGACGCTGGTCGGTGTGGTTACGCCTGCCGCCGGATTCACGTAGCCAGTCAGGTCTGCGTCACCCTCAAGGTTCAGCTCGGTGCCTGTTTGAGCCGACAAGCCAAACTGGGTTCTCTCGGACAGCTCATACAGGAAACCAACACGGAAGGTTACGCCAACATCGTCCCCCTCAATGTCTGCATAACCCTGATCATAAAATCCGGGATCGGGATTACCGCTTGGCGCCGTCACCGCCACACTGGCCAACGAGTTGTCCAAAAACCGCGTCAACTTGCCTTCGGCGTAAATGATATTGATGCCTGCACCCATCGACAGCCCCTTGCCGTTGTTGACGGAAATGGACGGACTAAAGGAGATGGCAGTCAGCTCGGTTTCATCGGCGAAGAAGCGCCCGGTGAAATCATCCTCGTAGTCAGCCGCTAGCCCGAACGGGGCGTGGATACCAAAGCCGACATCGATAGAATCACTGACCTCGTGGGTCATATAGAGATTGGGTAGTACTGCCGGGTCAGCAATATCCCCGCCGCGCGAACCCTGTACCGGAAGCCCCAGCTGATTGGTGGCTTCCACGCCCTCTTTCGCTTCCGCATCAATATCCAGCACGGCCGTACCAAAGGAAATATTGGTACCAGACAGTTGGCTCATGCCCGCCGGGTTGAACAGCACGGTGGTTGCGTTCTCGGGATTGGCGGCAGTACCGGCATTGGCAACTCCCATGGCGCTGGCGCTTTGCTCATTCAGGGCAAAACCACCGGCCATAACGCTGGCAGGGGCAGCAGCGGCAGTCAGGGTGGCAAAGCGGATGGCAGAATAAAGATTGGACTTATTGTTGCGCATACTTCCTCCTTTGAATTTTGCGGCGGAGTATACGCATCGCGGGCCAATGGCCTCAAATGCCATCCCTACTGGTTCGTGAGACTAATCATTTCAGACTAAAGTCTAATTCGCTTGCCGGTTGATCAATCGTCCTGAATCGACAGTTTGTCCACGGATGATGACAATTGATCGGCGCCCTGGGCGTCGGTACCCAGCTTGATCATCAGGCGCAGATCATTGGCGGAATCCGCATGGGCCAGGGCATCCTCGTAGGTAATCGAACCTTCAGCATAGAGCTTGTAAAGCGCCTGATCGAAGGTCTGCATGCCGGATTCGTTGGACTTGGACATCAGTTCCTTGAGTTTGTGCACTTCGCCCTTGCGGATCATGTCTGCCACCAGCGGCGTATTGATCAGCACCTCGATCACCGCCTTGCGGCCCTGACCATCCGGCGTCGGAATCAGCTGCTGGGCCACGATGGCCTTGAGGTTCAGGGACAGGTCCATCCAGATCTGGTTATGCTGCTCCGGCGGGAAGAACTGAATGATGCGGTCCAGCGCCTGGTTGGCGTTGTTGGCGTGCAGCGTGGCCAGGCACAGGTGACCGGTTTCCGCGAATTGCACCGAGTACTCCATGGTCTGGCGGGTACGCACCTCACCGATAAGAATCACGTCTGGCGCCTGGCGCAGTGTGTTCTTCAGGGCGACCTCAAAGCTTTCGGTATCGATCCCCACTTCCCGCTGGGTCACGATACAACCCTGGTGCTGGTGCACGAATTCGATGGGATCCTCGATGGAGATGATATGGCCACGGCTGTTGCGGTTGCGATGCCCCAGCATGGCCGCCAGCGAGGTGGACTTACCGGTACCGGTGGCGCCCACGAACATGATCAGGCCTCGCTTGGTCATGGCCAGGTCCTTGATTACCTCTGGCAGGGCGAGGTCGTCAATCTGCGGGATTTTCACTTCGATCCGGCGCAGCACCATGCCGCACAGGTTACGCTGAAAGAAAGCGCTCACCCGGAAACGGCCAATGCCCCGGGCGCTGATGGCGAAGTTACACTCATGGCTTTCCTCGAACTCGGCCCGCTGCTTGTCGTTCATGGAACCGTAGACAAACTCCCGGGTCTGCTCCGGTGTCAGCGCGCTCTTGGTGACCGGGAGTACCTTGCCGTTCACCTTCATGCTGGGAGGCACACCGGCGGTAATAAACAGGTCTGAACCGCCTTTTTCCACCATCAGCCGCAACAGTTTTTCGAATTCCATGATTTATTACCTATTCGTCGGTCTTCGGTGCAAGGGCGCACCGGGTGAAGCTATCCGCGCCCGCAAGCGTTGTTCGTGCCTGCCAGACAGATCAGAAATTGTCTGGCATTTTTGCCTTGGCCTTTGCCGCTTCGCGGGAAATAAGGCCTTTTTGCAACAGGCGCTCCAGGCATTGATCCAGGGTCTGCATGCCAATGGCACCGCCGGTCTGAATAGACGAGTACATCTGGGCGATCTTGTCTTCCCGGATCAGGTTACGAATCGCCGATGTGCCGATCATGATTTCGTGGGCAGCGATCCGGCCGCCGCCCATTTTCTTCATCAGGGTCTGGGAGACGACCGCCTGCAGGGATTCCGACAGCATGGAACGAACCATGGATTTCTCCTCGGCCGGGAACACGTCAACCACACGGTCGATGGTCTTCGCGGCGGAGGTGGTGTGCAGGGTGCCGAAGACTAGGTGGCCGGTTTCAGCCGCGGTCAGCGCCAGACGAATGGTTTCCAGGTCCCGCAATTCGCCCACCAGGATGATGTCGGGATCTTCCCGCAGTGCCGAGCGCAGCGCTTCGTTGAAGCCCAGGGTGTCCCGATGCACTTCCCGCTGGTTAACCAGGCACTTTTTGGATTCGTGCACGAATTCGATCGGGTCCTCGATGGTGAGCACGTGCTCGTAACGGCTGTCGTTGATGTAGTCGATCATGGCCGCCAGGGTCGTGGACTTACCGGAACCGGTCGGGCCGGTCACCAGCACCAGGCCTCGGGGAACCGAGGACACGTCCTTGAACACCTGTCCCATGCCCAGGTCTTCCATGGTCAGCACCTTGGACGGGATGGTCCGGAATACCGCACCGGCGCCGCGGTTCTGGTTGAAGGCGTTGACACGAAAACGGGCGACACCGGGAACCTCAAAGGAAAAGTCGGTCTCGTAAAATTCTTCGTAGTCCTTCCGCTGCTTGTCGTTCATGATGTCGTAGATCAGCCCGTGGACTTCTTTATGCTCCATGGGCGGGAGGTTGATCCGGCGCACATCGCCATCAACTCGAATCATCGGGGGCAATCCGGCGGACAGGTGCAAGTCGGACGCACCCTGTTTGGCCGAGAAGGCAAGCAGTTCGGTAATATCCATAGATTTCCTCGGAAGGCGTTTTTCTTTTATCCCGGTCTGAAGCCGGTTCCGGTGCGGATCCCGCATTCAGGATCACTTGGCATTTCAGTAACCTGCGGGTAACGTGTCAGCAAGACAGTGACAGACCGGAGTCGGCGGATTCACACTATGAGCAGCATAGCAGACAACATCGGGAGCGTAACCCGACGCATACAAAAAGCAACATTGAAGGCCGGGCGGGCTCCCGAATCTGTGCACCTGTTGGCAGTCAGCAAGACCCGCACGTCGGACGATGTCCGGGAAGCCGTAGCTGCGGGCCAGGTGGCCTTCGGCGAGAACTACCTGCAGGAGGCCCTGGACAAGATCGAGGCGCTTGAGGATCTGCCGGGGATTGACTGGCATTTCATCGGCCCCATCCAGTCCAACAAGACCCGCCAGATCGCTACAGCTTTCTCCTGGGTCCACAGCGTTGACCGCCTGAAAATTGCTCGCCGGTTGAGCGAGCAGCGGGACGCCGGCCTGCCGCCCTTGAATATTTGCCTGCAGGTCAATATCAATAATGAAGAGAGCAAATCCGGGTGCGCCCTGGAGGACCTGGACGAACTGGTCAGTGCCGTTGGCGAACTGCCCAACCTCTCACTGCGTGGGCTGATGGCGATCCCTGATCCCGACCAGCCAGAGGCGCAGCTGCGGACCAGTTTCCGCAGCCTGGCCAACACATTGAAAGCCCTGCGCCAGGATCATCCTGAAGCCGGCCCCCTGAATACGCTTTCCATGGGTATGTCCGGGGACATGGAAATTGCCATAGAGGAAGGGGCAACCTGGGTCCGCGTTGGCACCGCCCTCTTCGGTGAACGGGCAGCAAAGAGCTGAATCGTTCAGTTCCTGTTATCATCGGGGCCGGATCAATAACAGATCAACTTGTGGAGTGAACTTTGAGCACATCACCAACCATTTCGTTTATCGGGGCAGGCAACATGGCCAGCGCCATCATTGGCGGTATGCTGGACAACGGCTTCAAGGGAGCCGATATCTGGGTCAGCGCTCCCGATGACAGTCACCTGCAATCCATTCGCAAGCGCTTCGGTGTCAGTGTGACCACGGACAACCGCTACTGCGCACAGCAGGCCGACATGGTGATTCTGGCGGTGAAGCCCCAGGTCATGGCGGATGTCTGCCGCGATATCGCCCCGGTGGTGCAGAACACGCGACCACTGATGGTGTCCATTGCCGCCGGTCTGGAAGCCGGTACGCTGGACGAGTGGCTTGGCGGCGGCCTGCCGCTGGCGCGGGTCATGCCCAACACTCCGTCGCTGGTTGGCAAGGGCGCTGCCGGGCTGTTTGCCAATGATCAGGTCAGCGACAAACAGAAGCAGATGGTCGAAACCGTCTTCAACAGCATCGGTTCCGCCCTCTGGGTGGATGAGGAATCCCTGCTGCACGCCGTCACTGCCCTCTCGGGCAGCGGTCCTGCCTACTTCTTTCTCATGCTCGAAGCCCTGGAAGAGGCCGCCACGGAAGCCGGCATTGCCCCGGAGACCGCCCGTCAGCTGGCGATCCAGACCATGGCTGGCGCCGCCGAAATGGCCGGTCGCAGCGAACATGATCCCGCCCAACTGAAGCGCAACGTCATGTCCCCCGGCGGCACCACTGAGCGCGCGATCCACACCTTTGAGGATGGCGGCCTGCGGGATCTGGTCAAGAAAGCCTATTCCGCCGCTTTCTCACGCTCTGAAGAAATGGCCAAAGAACTGGCGAACCAATAACGGAGACACGGCTTCATGCTGGCTGATATTCTGATCACCATCCTGCTCATCGCCTCAACGTTTTACATGACGATTGTCCTGTTGCGCTTTTTACTGCAGTTGGCGAGAGCGGATTTCTACAATCCCATTTCCCAGTTCGTGGTGAAAGCCACCAACCCGCCGCTTCGCCCCCTCCGGCGTGTCATCCCGGGCTGGGGCGGCATCGATGGCGCCGCACTGGTGCTGGCGATCGTCATCCAGGCCATCGCGTTTCTGCTGATCCTGGTGACACTGAACGGCGGCATGCCGAGCATCAACCCACTCACCTTGTTGGTGTGGGCCGCCCTGAACGTACTGGATCTGGTGGTCAAGATCTACTTCTGGTCGGTCATTGCCGTGGTGGTCGTCAGCTGGATTGCTCCGGGCAGCCATCATCCCGCGATTCAGCTGGTGGCGCAGATCACCGAGCCGGTCATGCGCCCGGTCCGGAACGTGATACCGTCCATGGGCGGACTGGACCTGTCCCCGATTGTCGTGTTCCTGCTGCTGAACGTGATATCGGTGGTCATTAACCACATGAAGATCGCTGCGGGCATGGGCGCCCTCGCCGGAATGTAAACCACGTCACGAATATACACTCCGTTACAGTTCTCTACACAAAGCATCACACCCGGGCCGCCGATTCATCCCACTGATTCGGCGGCCTTTTTTGACCAATACCTGCCGCTCTGCTATACACATCTGTTTTCACGCCCAAAGAAACGCACAGCAGCTGGGATAATATTGCCTATAGTTCGCCATTAACCCGTGCACAACACCGTTACCCGGAAGTCGCGCAGAAGGAAATTCCGATGAACAAACAAGGAACTCTGTCGCAGCAGGTAGAGGCCTACCACAACTGGAAAAAGGAACTGATCCGCCAGATCGGCCGTTACCGCTTGTGGTTACAGGACAACGACCTGTTCTCAGAGGACGTGAGCCGCCGTATCCGGCACGGCCTGGAACTATTGATCGAAGACGAACTGACCATCGCCTTTGTCGGGGAATATTCCCGTGGCAAAACCGAACTGATCAATGCCCTGTTTTTCTCCGAGTATGGCCAGCGCATGCTGCCATCCCAGGCCGGACGCACCACCATGTGTCCCACCGAGCTGTTCTTTGATCGCACCGAAAACGCCAACTACCTGCTGCTGCTCCCCATCGAGACCCGCACCGGGGAGTTGTCCCTGCATCAGCTGCGCAAGCAGCCGGAACGCTGGGTCAAGCATGATCTGGACGAACGTAACCCTGAAGTGATGCGGGAAGTATTGGCGGAAGTGGCCCGGGTCAAAAGCGTGACACCCAATGAAGCCCGCGACCTGGGTTTCGACGAAGACATGCTGGAGCACGATCGCAACAACCCCGGTAATGTCCTGGTCCCTGCCTGGCGCAATGCCCAGATCAGCATCCGCCACCCGCTGTTTGAACGTGGCCTGCGCATTCTCGACACACCGGGCCTGAATGCCCTGGGCTCGGAACCGGAGCTGACCATCAGCATGCTGCCCCGGGCCCATGCGGTGGTCTTCCTGCTCAGCGCCGACACCGGTGTCACCGCCAGCGACATGACCATCTGGAAGGAGCACATCGACACCGAACACGCCGATCACCGCGCCGGTCGGTTCGCAGTCCTCAACAAGATCGATGTGCTTTGGGACGATCTCCAGGGCGAACACCACACCCGTGAAGCCATTGACCGTGTCCGCAACTACACCGCGGACCACCTGGGCATTCGCAACAATGACGTGATCCCGCTCTCCGCCAAGCAGGGCCTTACGGCCCGCGTCAGGCAGAACAGCGACCTGTTTGAACGCTCCAACCTCGGGCAGCTTGAACATCTGATCATCAGGCGCATCCTGATGCACAAGGAAGAGCTGATCACCCAGAGCCTGATCAATGATCTGCTGGGCATGCTCCAGAACAGCCAGGCCGCCATGCAGACCCGGCTTGATGCCCTCGAGGAAGAGCTGGACGCCTGCTCCGGCGCCACCATGGACAAGGCGGCGTTACGCCGCCTGGCCGACCGGGCACAAAAAGACTACGACTTTTACTACAAGAAACTTATCACCCTGCGCTCCAGCCGCCGGCTTATGGACTCCCAGGGCGACATGCTGAAAAAGCTGGTCAACCAGGAGCGCTTTGAGGGCCATGCGAACAAAGTCCGCCAGTCGATGTCGAAGAGCTGGACGACGGCCGGTATGAACCGTGGCATGGACCACTTTTTCGAGTTACTGGAAAGCGACCTGAACAACCTGATGAGCGAAGGCCGGCTGGCGGAAAAAATGGTCGGGGCCATCTATCGGCGTTACAACGAAGACACCCGCGCGCGCCACCTTGAGCCCATCCCCCTGCGCTCCGGTCGGCATGTGATCGCGATAAGGGAATTGCGCAAGAAAGCCCGGCGTTTCCGCGCCAATCCCAAGAACCTGCTGACCGAACAGTCCGTGCTGATCAGACGCTTCTTCAACGTCATGGTCAATGAAGCCCGCACCCTGCACCAGCGGGCCCAGGCCGACGTGGAGCGCTGGCCATCCGAGGCTCTGCTGCCGATCATGCAGTACTCAATGGAGCAGAAACAGCTGCTGGAGCACCAGATCCGTCGCCTCAAGGACATGGTCCGCAGTGACCGTGACAGCCGTGCCGAACGGAAGCGTCTGCAAAACACCATCACTGACCTGCGCCGGCAGCTGGAACTGGCGGACGCCATGCAGCGACAGATTCGCAAACCCGCCCCCACACTGATTCAGCAAAAGGTCGTTAACATATCGGGCGCTGTCTGAGCGCGCCCGATCATCCTGCGGTTGCAGCCACGAGGGCCGGCCTTTAAACTGCTGGGCTGGCAACCGCTCTCCCCGCGTTGTTCCAGACTTTTACTGACTGAACCAGGAACCTGTCGCGCCGATGCCCGATTCCCTGCCAACGGATTCTGTCGGGATAGTCACCCCGCAGACACTACATTTCGACGCGCCCATTACACTGGCGTGTGGACAAACGCTGGATAGTTACGATCTGGTGATCGAGACCTACGGCACTCTCAACGCCGATGCCAGCAATGCCGTTCTGATCTGTCACGCCCTGAGCGGTCACCACCACGCTGCCGGTTACCACTCCATGGATGAGCGCAAGCCCGGCTGGTGGGACGCCTGCATTGGCCCGGGCAAACCCATCGATACCAACCGCTTCTTCGTGGTCAGCCTGAACAACCTCGGAGGCTGCCATGGCAGCACCGGCCCCAACAGCATCAACCCGAAGACCGGCCAGCCCTACGGACCGGATTTCCCGGTGATTACCGTCAGCGACTGGGTGCAGAGTCAGGCCCTGCTGGCGGACCGGCTCGGCATCGAGTGCTGGGCCGCTGTGGTGGGCGGCTCCCTGGGCGGTATGCAGGCACTGCAGTGGAGCCTGGATTATCCGGATCGGCTGCGGCATTCGGTGGTGATTGCCTCCACCCCCCGGCTGACGGCCCAGAACATCGCCTTCAACGAAGTGGCGCGGCAGGCCATCACCTCAGACCGTGAGTTTCACGACGGCCGTTATCAGGATTTCAATACTGTCCCTCGCCGTGGCCTGATGCTGGCACGAATGGTGGGCCACATCACCTACCTGTCCGATGCCTCCATGGGTGAAAAATTCGGCCGTGAATTGCGGGATCAGGCCTACAAGTTCGGCTATGACGCCGAATTCCAGGTGGAAAGTTACCTGCGCTATCAGGGCGAACGTTTCTCTGAGATGTTCGATGCCAACACCTACCTGCTGATGACCCGCGCACTCGATTATTTCGACCCGGCGTACGAGTATGGTGGAGACT
Source organism: Marinobacter alkalisoli (assembly GCF_045449855.1). NCBI lineage: Bacteria > Pseudomonadati > Pseudomonadota > Gammaproteobacteria > Pseudomonadales > Marinobacteraceae > Marinobacter > Marinobacter alkalisoli. Next base: position 16,007 of record NZ_JBJJLC010000011.1, read on the forward strand.
TGTCCAAGGCGCTGGCGCCCTCCAACTGTGAATACCTGGTATTGTCCTTCAGCACCGACTGGCGCTTTACCCCGGCCCGCTCCGAAGAAATCGTCAACGCCATGATCGCGGCAAGGAAGCGGGTGAGTTACGCGGAAATCGACGCGCCCTGGGGGCACGATGCCTTCCTGATTCCCACGCCGAGGTACACTGATATTTTCACCGCCTATATGGATCGTGTCGCACGGGAGGTGGGCGCATGAGACCAGACCTGGAAATCATTCAGCAATGGGTCAAACCCGGCAACCGGGTGCTCGACCTGGGCTGCGGTGACGGTACCCTGCTGGACTTCCTGCAGCGTGAACGCGGCGCCACCGGCTTTGGCCTGGAAATCAACCCGGACCACATCACCACCTGCATGAGCCGTGGCGTTTCGGTGATCGAACAGAATCTGGATACCCAGGGCCTGGGTAACTTCGACGACCGCACCTTCGACACCGTCCTGATGACCCAGGCCCTGCAGGCCGTAAGGCGGCCAGACATGGTGCTGGATGAAATGCTCAGGGTGGGCCGGGAAGGCATTGTCACCTTTCCCAACTTTGCCCACTGGCGCCTGCGATGGGGACTGACCCTGAAAGGGCGCATGCCGGAATCCGAGGCATTGCCGTACAAGTGGTACAACACGCCCAACATCCGGCTGTGCACATTCCATGATTTCGAAGCCCTGTGCCGCCAGAAGAACATCCGCATCAAGAGTCGGCGGGTGGTGGACGGACAGCACCAGAATAGCTGGCTGGCCCGCCTCTGGCCCAATATGCTGGGAGAGATCGCCATATACCGTATTACACGGGAGGAAACATCATGCTGAGTTCCCGAATCTGGCAGACTGCCGCGCTGATCTGCCTCACCCTGATCAGTTCAATGGCCCATGCCGCCGGTTCCAAGGATTTTGGTGAGTACCAGGTGCATTACAGTGTCTTTCCGAGCACATTCCTGGATCCCGAAGTGGCCAGGGCCAACAACCTCAATCGCAGCCAGAGCATTGGCATCGTCAACATTGCCATCATGCAGGAGGGGGAAAACGGAGCGCTGCAAACGGTCTCCGGACAGGTTGAAGGCAAGGCGCTGAATGACGTCCAGCAGCCGAAGTTCCTGGCGTTCCGTCGCATCCAGGAGGGTGACGCCGTCTATTTCATCGCGGAATACCAGTACCGCACCGCGGAGTTGATGACCTTCCAGATCACTGCCCGCCCCAGTGGCGCCGGCCAGGATCTTCCCATCCGATTTGCCCAAACACTGTTCAACGACTGATGACTGAAACCAACACCCAACTGGTCATTGCCAGCAACAACAAAGGCAAAATCGCGGAGCTTACCAGCCTGCTGAGCCCGCTTGGCGTGCAACCCGTGGCACAGGGCGAGCTTGGTGTCAGCGAGGCCGAGGAACCCGCCGTTACCTTTGTCGAGAACGCCATCCTCAAGGCCCGCCACGCCGCCCGGGAAACCGGGCTGCCGGCACTGGCGGACGATTCCGGGCTTGCGGTTGACGCCCTTGGCGGTGCACCCGGTGTCCGCTCGGCCCGCTACGCCGGCGAAAACGCCAGTGACGCCGACAACGTGCGCGCCCTGCTCGATGCCATGTCTTCGGTTCCGGATGACCAGCGGGGCGCCCAGTTCCACTGCGTCCTGGTGTATCTTCGCCATGCCGATGACCCCACGCCCATCATCTGTCATGGTCGTTGGCCCGGGCGTATTCTGAGGGACCTCCGCGGCGAAGGTGGTTTTGGCTACGACCCGGCATTCCTGGTTCCCGAGACCCACTGCAGTGCCGCGGAACTCAGCCGCGAACAGAAAGGCCGCATCAGCCACCGCGGCCGCGCATTGGCCCTGCTGCTTGAACAGCTGAAAGCCAGGACGGACACCCCGTGACGTCCGCCTTCACCGAGGCGGATTCTGCCCTTCCGCCTCTGAGCCTGTATATCCACGTACCCTGGTGCGTTCGCAAGTGCCCCTACTGCGACTTCAACTCCCATGCCCTGCAGGGGGACATTCCGGAAGACCGTTACCTGAACGCGCTGCTGGAAGACCTGGATCAGGATCTCGCCCTGACCGGAGGGCGTCGTATCGAGACCGTTTTTATCGGCGGCGGCACGCCCTCACTGATGTCGGCGACCTTCTACCAGAATCTTTTCCGGGCCCTGAGGCAACGCCTGGACTTCAGCCCCGATGCCGAAATCACCCTGGAGGCCAACCCCGGGACCGTGGAACAGGCAAGGTTTGAAGGATTCCGCGATGCCGGCATTAATCGACTGTCCCTGGGCATCCAGAGCTTCAACCCGGAGCACCTGAAAGTTCTGGGGCGCATCCACGATGATCGGGCTGCCCACGACGCAATCAGGGCCGCCAAACAGGCAGGCTTTGACAACTTCAACCTGGACCTGATGCACGGGCTGCCGGGGCAAACACCGCAGAACGCCATTGCGGATCTCGAAGCCGCCCTGGCCTGGGAGCCGCCCCACGTTTCCTGGTACCAGCTGACCCTGGAACCCAATACCGAGTTCTACAGCCGCCCGCCAGTGCTGCCGGATGACGACCGCTTATGGGACATCTACGAGCAAGGGGGAGACTACCTGCGACGCCATGGCTACACCGATTATGAGGTGTCCGCCTGGTCCCGTCCCGGCATGGCGTCCCGCCATAACCTGAACTACTGGACCTTTGGCGACTACCTGGCGCTGGGCGCCGGCGCTCATGGCAAGATCACTACTCCCGGGCAACAGACGCGATACTGGAAAACCCGGCAACCGTCGGCATACCTGAACCGCATCGGCAGCCGCACCGCCGGCAGCGAGATCATTGAAACCAGCGAATTGCCACTGGAATTCCTGATGAATGCTCTGCGTCTGACCGAAGGCGTGGACGATCAGTTATTTAGTGCACGAACAGGTTTACCCCTGAGCACGGTTGCGGTAAAACTTGAACAGTTAAGAAAGGAAAACCTGCTGGCCCCCGACCGGATCAAAGCCACCGAGCTTGGTCAGAGGTATCTGAACAGCCTGCTGGAGCGTTTTTTGTAATGCACATTCCGAGCATCATCCAATCCTTACCCAAAAAACTGAAACTGGGTCTGGTCGTCACCGTTACGCTGCTGGTGGCCCTGCTGGCCACTAACCAGCCCCTGCAAACCGGCTCGGCGCCCCAGGGCATCGTCAGCTTCCAGCTCGCCGCCACCGCCGATCACTCCATGGCCATTTTGCGCAGCTGGCGCGGCGACGCCATGTTCTGGGCACACCTTTCCCTGTGGCTGGATTTCCTGCTCATCCCCGCCTATGTCATCACGCTGCTGATGGTGACCAACCTGATTATGCGGGATCGCCCCGGAGTGCGGGAGCGGAACGTGGCGCGGTGGGTCAGGGCATTGTTTGTCACCGCCGGCGCCAGCGATGGACTGGAAAATATTCTGCTGCTGAATAATCTGAACCCGCCAACCGATACCATCAGTCTGTCGGCCACTATCTGTGCACTGATCAAGTTCACCGGACTGATGCTTGGGATCGCGGGACTGGTGATTATCCGCGCCGCCAGACGTCACCCACTGGCTCACGGGTGACGCCTGAGGATTCAACGTCAGTTGGTGCGGTGGAAGAGCAGATCCCAGACCCCGTGACCAAGGCGTTCGCCACGTTTCTCGAACTTGGTGATGGGGCGGTCATCCGGGCGTGGTGAGAACTGCCCCGACTCCCGGGCATTGGCGAACCCCTCCGCCTCACTCATAACCTCCATCATGTGTTCGGCGTAGTTCTCCCAGTCCGTTGCCAGGTGCAACACACCGCCAACCCGCAGTTTGTGGCGAATCCTCTGAACAAAGTCATGCTGGATCAGGCGGCGCTTGTGATGACGTTTCTTGTGCCAGGGGTCGGGGAAAAACACCATGACCCGATCAAGACAGGCATCAGGCAGGCACAGGTCAATGACATCGTTGGCGTCAATGGAATACACCCGCACATTCTCGAGCTTGCGATCTTCCACTTCTTTCAACAGCGCACCGACACCGGGCAAGTGCACTTCCACGCCAATGAAATCCTGTTCGGGTGCGGCCTCCGCCATATCAGCGAGGGATTTGCCCATACCGAAGCCAATTTCCACGTTGAGCATGGCATCGCGCCCGAATACCTCGCGCGGATCAATCATGCCATGTTCCCGGGTTAAGCCGTAGACTGGCCAGCTGCGTTCGTACGCCTTTTTCTGGCCTTCGGTCATCCGGCCCTGGCGCAACACGAAACTGCGAATACCCCGGCGCGTGGTTACCGGAGAATCGTTGGACAGATCTTTTTCATCGGTCATCTGTAGTCCTCAACCGCAGGAAGCGGATTCTGGTTCTGAAGAAATTACCGCACAGTTTACCAGAGTGGATCGTTTCAGGCCGACACTACCGAATTTCGTGACTGCTGCCGGTCCAGCTTGCGATACCCAAGCGCTTCCACCAGATGGCCATTGCCAATGGTATCGACCCCATCAAGATCCGCCAGCGTTCGCGCCACACGCAGAATCCGGTGCAGCGCCCGCGCCGAGAGCCCAAGCTTTTCCATGGCGCCCGACAACAGGGCTTCGCCACCGCTATCGAGGCGGCAGTGGCGGTGCAGTTCATTACCAGCAAGGCTGGCATTGATCGTGCCCCGTTGCAGCTGACGCTCCCTGGCCCGAGCCACCCTTGCCCTGACAACCTCGCTGGATTCGCCATCCGCCTGTTTCTGCATCAGCACGTCTCCGCCCTGAACCGGCACTTCCACATGCAGGTCAAAGCGATCCAGCAACGGACCAGAGACCTTGCCCCGGTAGCGTATGACCTGCTGTGGCGTACACTGGCATTCGATGGTCGGGTGACCATTGTAGCCGCAGGGGCAGGGATTCATTGCCCCCACCACCTGGAAGCGGGCGGGAAAGCTCACCTGTCGCACCGCGCGGCTGATGGAGATTTCCCCGCTCTCCATGGGTTCCCGCAATACCTCCAGCACTTGCCGCCCGAACTCCGGTAACTCGTCGAGGAAGAGTACGCCGCGATGTGCCAGGGAGATCTCTCCCGGACGGGGGCTGCTGCCACCGCCCACCATGGCGACGGCGGAAGCGGTGTGGTGGGGCGAACGAAACGGAGGCTGCCGCCAATAGCCATCCCGTACCGGCAACCCGGCAATCGAGTGGACGCTGGCCACTTCCAGCGCGGCCCCGGTGGTCAGCGGCGGCAGAATACCGGGCAACCGGCTGGCCAGCATGCTTTTCCCAGTGCCTGGCGGGCCAAAGAAAAGCAGGTTATGGGCACCGGCGGCGGCCACTTCCAGCGCACGTCTTGGCACGCTCTGCCCCCTGACATCCGCCAGATCCGGCCCGGCACCGGCGCCCTCATCCAGGGACGCCGGCGGAACCGGCACCAGCGTTGCCCTGCCACACAGATGCTCACACACGGTCAGTATATGGGCCGCGGAGAGCACATCGTCCTGGCTTGCCAGGGCCGCCTCGGAGGCATTCGCCTGCGGCACCAGCAATCGCCGGCCCTCCTCTCGTGCTGCCAGTACTGCCGGCAACACGCCTTTGAGGGGCCGCAATGCACCGTCCAGGGACAGCTCCCCAACGAATTCGCAGGACGTCAGGCTTTCGGGGGGGATCTGGCCGGAAGCGGCAAGAATGCCCAGGGCAATCGGCAGGTCAAAGCGGCCACCTTCTTTCGGCAGATCGGCAGGGGCAAGATTGATGGTGATACGACGAGCAGGAAATTCGAAACCGGCGTTCAGCAGGGCGCTACGAACCCGCTCTTTGCTTTCCCGAACCCCGGTTTCCGGGAGCCCGACAATGGACAGGGCCGGCAACCCGCCGGACAGGTGTACTTCAACGGTTACTGCGGGTGCGGACACGCCAATACTGGCGCGGGAATGGACAATAGCTAACATAACGACCTTCCGTGGTCAGATTCATTCGGTGTTCAATGGAGGGGCACCCAGGCCTATCCCGGGGCAAACTCAGCTGTCTTGCAGCTTGCTTTCCAGTGCCGCTACGCGCTTCTCAAGCGCCTCCACCTTTTCACGGGTTTTCATCAACACCGCCTGCTGGGCATCAAACTCTTCACGGGTCACCAGCTCAAGGCGGGAAAGCACCGACATCACCGTTGCCCTCGCCTGGGTTTCAAAATCTTCCCGGGCCGCACGGGCCATATCGGGCACGAACTGGCCAAACTGGCCCTGGAGCTGGGTCAAGAAATCCTGCGGACCTTTCACAACATCACCTCTCTGGCATCGACGGGTTCCGGCGCTAACCGACGATCAGTCGCCCGGAACGGAGTTGCGGGAGTGTAACACATCGCTGGCCCTGCCATACTGTGCCCTGTCCGCAGTATAATAGCGCCGCTGGACGGTTTGCACGGTGCGCCAATTTGGCTCGTCGTGAGAACCAATGCTCTGTTTTGGTGCAACATAATGTTCCAAACTGGAGCGCAATATTTCTAACAATATGAAATTATGCAACTTTTTTGCGTTGGCACACCCGATGCTATAAACCTCGTACGCAATCCGCACAATTGGTGTGCGAGGTGGCAGCATTCCGACCTCAACATAAACGGCTAATAGGCCCTCACTGTTGGGACGGCTTTACCAAGGAGAAAGCAATGAAACTTGTGACAGCGATCATCAAGCCTTTCAAATTGGATGATGTCCGTGAGGCACTATCCGAGATTGGCGTGCAAGGCGTAACCGTCACCGAAGTGAAAGGCTTCGGGCGGCAGAAAGGCCACACAGAACTCTATCGTGGCGCGGAATACGTGGTGGACTTCCTGCCCAAGGTCAAGGTTGAAGTTGCCATCGGTGACAACCTGCTGGACCAGGTTATTGAATCAATCACCAAGGCTGCCAATACCGGCAAGATCGGTGACGGCAAGATCTTCGTGACAGAACTCGAACAGGCGATCCGTATCCGGACCGGGGAAACCGGCGAGGAAGCGGTCTGATAACAGCCTGAATTCCGATAGCCAACGCAAAAAAAACTTATAACCTGAAAAGCCTCGTGCGGAGGGCTTCATATGGAAAGCAACATCTTTCACCTGCAGTATGCTATAGATACTTTTTATTTCCTGGTGTGCGGTGCATTAGTCATGTGGATGGCAGCTGGCTTTGCCATGCTGGAAGCTGGCTTGGTACGCGCCAAAAACACCACTGAAATCCTGACCAAAAACGTGGCCCTGTTTGCAGTGGCCTGCACCATGTACCTGGTTTGCGGTTACGCGATCATGTACGGCGGCAACATCTTCCTCACCGGCATGGGCGACGTGGACGTGGCCGGTGTCCTTGGTGACTACGCTGGCCGTGAGGACGGCTTCGAAGGCGGCTCCATCTACTCTGGCGCCTCTGACTTCTTTTTCCAGGTTGTGTTCGTTGCAACCGCCATGTCCATCGTATCCGGCGCCGTGGCCGAGCGTATGAAGCTCTGGGCTTTTCTGTTCTTTGCGGTTGTGATGACTGGTTTCATCTACCCGATGGAAGGCGCCTGGACCTGGGGCGGCGCCTCCGTGTTCGGCATGTACAGTCTGGCCGACCTGGGCTTCAGTGACTTTGCCGGTTCCGGCATTGTGCACATGGCCGGTGCCGCCGCCGCTCTGGCAGGTGTTCTGCTGCTGGGTGCCCGTAAAGGCAAGTATGGCCGCAATGGCGAGATCCATGCCATTCCGGGTGCCAACATGCCGCTGGCAACCCTTGGCACCTTCATCCTGTGGATGGGCTGGTTCGGCTTTAACGGTGGCTCGGTGCTGAAGCTTGGCGATATCTCCAGTGCCCACTCCGTTGCCATGGTGTTCCTGAACACCAACGCCGCCGCCGCTGGTGGCGCCCTCGCCGCGCTGATCACCGCACGACTGATGTTCGGCAAGGCCGACCTGACCATGCTGTTGAACGGTGCCCTGGCCGGCCTGGTCGTTATCACTGCCGAGCCCGCCACCCCCAGCGCCCTGACCGCACTCATCTTCGGCGGCCTCGGTGGCGTGCTGGTTGTAATGAGCATCGTCACCATGGACAAGTTGCGGATTGACGATCCCGTCGGTGCCATTTCGGTACACGGCGTGTGTGGTCTGCTTGGCCTGCTGCTGGTGCCGGTTACCAACGACGGCTCCAGTTTCATCGGCCAGATCGTCGGTGCCCTCACCATCTTTGTCTGGGTGTTCGTCGCCAGCCTGATCGTGTGGGGCGTCATCAAGGCCGTGACTGGCCTGCGGGTCAGCGAGGAAGACGAATACGAAGGCGTCGACCTGTCCGAGTGTGGTATGGAAGCCTATCCGGAGTTTGTCAGCAGCAAATAAAGACTGCCGACAGTGACACGCAAAAGGGGCGCTCCATGGAGCGCCCCTTTTGTTTATCAACCAATCAGGGGTTATATCGCATTGCGGAAGATGTCGTCTTCCGAGTGGCGTAAATAAAGCAGCAGCTCCATCTGCGCCTCATTCACATTGTCGAACGGCCCTTCAAACGAGCCCTCCCGGGTCTGAAAGAACCACTGGCCATTGACCATGGTAAACCGATCACTGCGAAACCAGTTTCGCTCCTGCTCACCTTTTCTAACGTCCATATCCTACTCTCCAGCTACAACCGAACGGTTAACGTCGATCAATTACTGATCACTTTTGCAGTTTAGCCAAGATCCACAGGAATGCGAAAACCATCAGGCCTCGCCGGGAACAACGCGATCTTCCAGCACGTCCACCATGAACTGTGGCATGGCCAGGGCCCCATGATGCGTGCCGACATTGTAATAACGGGTCACAAACGGCCGCTGCTCGGCGTCTTCCTCACGGAAGTACTGCACCGGCTTTTCTTTCCCCGCCATGGTGCAGCTCCACCAACCGGTCGGGTAGACCGGCTGCGGGAATGGCAGCGTCTGGATGTGATCAAATCCGGCCTTTTGCATATCTTCATGCATCGTCTTGATGATGGTATCGGTATGCAGCAACGGCGATTCGCTCTGCTGGACCAGGATGCCGCCATCACGAAGGGCCAACATGGCGTCACGGTAGAAATCGAGGGCAAACAGACCCTCCGCGGCGCCCACGGGATCGGTGCTGTCGATAATAATCACATCGATGCTGTTGGGCTCCACATCCCGCATCCACTCAACACCATCTCCAAAGAAGAAGTTGGCGCGAGGGTCGTCGTTGGATTCACAGAGTTCCGGGAAGTACTTCTCTGACAGCCGGGTCACCCGCTCATCAATCTCTACCTGCCAGGCTTCCTCAACGCCCGGGTGCTTCAGCACTTCCCTCAACGTGCCGCAGTCACCGCCCCCCACGATCACCACCTTCTTCGGGTCACGGTGGGTAAACAGCGCCGGGTGGGTCATCATCTCGTGGTAGAGGAAGTTATCCCGGCTGGTCAGCATCACGCAGCCATCAAGAACCATGAGGTTTCCGAATGTTTCGGTCTCGTAGATCTCCAGCTTCTGGAATTCGCTCTGCTCCTCGTGCAGTTTTTTCTTAACCTGCAGGGAAAATGCCGTTCCCTGGTCCTGGAATACCTCGGTAAACCAGTTTTCGTTCAATGCCTTCATGGTGAGTTCCTCGTGTTGCTCAGCGAGCCTGTTTCGTATTTGCTGATATTGTAGGTGGGCCAGGCTCTCAGCTAAAGCACTATAGCCCGCGTCATCCACGTATTTTCCACAAGCGGTTCTTTTAGCCGGGCAGCGTAATCCCTACAATGGCGACCATACGCCGGCATGTGCCCGGCCCGGATTCTGTACAGGATGACCGCAATGACCCAAGCCACCGTAAGCGCCGCCCACAAGGTGTACAACATCGCCCACTGGAGCGATGGCTATATCGATGTGAATGACCGTGGGGAAGTACTCATACGGCCAGACCGTGGCCGCAGTGACAATCCTGCGGAAGGCATCAACCTGCCGGAACTGACCCGCACCCTGACTGCGCGGGGCATCCAGTTGCCAGTACTGATCCGTTTTACCGACATCCTCCACGACCGGGTGAACAAACTGTGCGGCGCGTTCAACAAAGTGGCGTCGGAACAGGGCTACCAGGGGCAATACACCGCGGTTTACCCGATCAAGGTCAACCAGCAGCGTCGCGTGGTGGAGGAACTGCTGAGAGCCGAGCCGGCCGCAAGCAACAACCAGATTGGTCTGGAAGCGGGCAGCAAACCGGAGCTGATGGCCGTATTGGCGATGTCCCGCCAGCCGGGATCGGTGATTGTCTGTAACGGCTACAAGGATCGCGAGTACGTCCGCCTCGCACTGATCGGTCAGAAACTGGGGCACCGGGTTTTCATTGTGGTGGAAAAACAATCCGAGCTGCCTCTCATTCTGGAGGAATCACGAAACCTCGGTGTTTCGCCGCTGATCGGTGTACGCGCCCGCCTGGCCACCATCGGCAAGGGTAACTGGCAGAATACCGGGGGCGAAAAATCCAAATTCGGCCTGTCCGCCAGCCAGGTACTGGATGTGGTGGCGACCCTCCGCGAGGCGGACGCACTGGATGCCCTGCAACTCCTGCATTTCCACCTGGGATCCCAGATAGCCAACATTCGCGACATCCAGACCGGTCTCAAGGAGAGTGCGCGATTCTACAGCGAATTGCGCAAGATGGGCGCTCCCGTGGGCACCGTGGATATCGGGGGCGGCCTGGGTGTGGATTACGAGGGCACGCGCTCGCGCAGCAGTTGCTCCATGAACTACAGCGTCCACGAGTACGCCTACAATGTTGTCCATATCCTTCAGGCGGAATGCGACCGCGCCGGCATCCCCCACCCGGATCTGATCAGTGAATCCGGCCGGGCGTTAACGGCCCATCACTCCGTGCTGGTCACCAACGTGATTGACCAGGAAACCCCCGACGCCCGCGTACCAGCCCAGCCCGGGGCCGACGCCGCCGCACCGCTGCAGGATCTGTGGCGCGATCTGCAGAGTCTCAACGATGAAGGCTCACCCCGTTCACTGGCGGAAATCTACCACGACGTACTCCACGCCATGGCTGATGTTCACGCCCAGTTTGCCCACGGCCTGCTGTCCCTCGACGAACGGGCGAACGCCGAGACCCTGTACACCTGCAGCTGCCGGTTGCTGAGATCCCAACTGGACAGTGCCAACCGGGCGCACCGCGAAATCATCGACGAACTGAACGAAAAGCTCGCCGAGAAGCTGTTCGTGAACTTTTCCCTGTTCCAGTCACTGCCGGATGTCTGGGGCATTGATCAGATTTTCCCGGTCATGCCCATCAATGGACTGGACCGGCCCTTGCAACGTCGCGCAGTGATCCAGGACATCACCTGTGACTCCGATGGCCGGATCGATCGCTACGTGGATGGTCAGGGCGTGGAGACCACCTTGCCACTACCGGAGAACAAGCCCGGCGAAGCCTTGCTGATGGGGTTCTTCATGACCGGCGCCTACCAGGAAATCCTGGGCGACATGCACAATCTGTTTGGCGACACCCATTCCGTCGATGTCCATGGCAATGGCGCCGAAGGGTACACCGTCAGTGACGCCACCACCGGAGATACCGTCGCCAAGGTGTTGCGATACGTGAACTTCGAACCTGAGGCCCTGCTCGAGTCCTACCAGCACCAGTTCCGCGCCAGCAGCCTCCCCGCTGATGAACAAACCCGATTGTTCAATGAGCTGAAAGGCGGACTTGACGGCTACACCTACCTGGAAGAATAACGCCGCACCCTGGCCATAGGTGCTTGTCCCGACAGTTCTGAAAAAACGGCTGATCCGCAACGGGGGTCAGCCCGTATATCACGGAACTGACAAACCCGAGACGAGTGCATAGAATAATGTCCAGAACATGCTCAAATCATGCAACAGTCAAGGAGCGTCCGGTGACAACACTGGAGCGGCAGTCCGCTCGCCCCGAGGGCCGCAAGGATCCCTGGAGCCAGATGCTGGACAAGGTGGGCAAACACCAGGATCGCCAGGCCTATCACGCTCTGTTCGAGCATTTTGGCCCGCAGATCAAGTATTACGCCATGGCGAATGGCCTGGCCAGTCACGCTGAAGAACTGGTGCAAGAGGTCTTCGTGTCCATATGGCGGCGATCCTGCCTGTATGACTGGCGCAAGGCCGCGGCCTCAACATGGATCTTCACCATCGCGCGGAACCAGCGCATCGATATGTTGCGGAAGATGAGGCGCACCAGTGCGGAGATGCCGATCGAAACCGAGGATCTGTGGCAAATCCCCGGCGAAAACGAGGATGAGCCAGTCACCTCTCTGCACCGTCTGATGTCCGAGCGACGCATCCGGGAGTCCCTGAGCCACTTGCCGGAAGAACAGATTACCGTGATTGCCAAGGTCTACATGGAGAACAAGTCCCACCAGATGGTGGCTGACGAGCTCAATATTCCCCTTGGCACCGTAAAGAGCCGGGTTCGTCTGGCTCTGAACAAGCTGAAAGTGATTTTGCAGGACCAGAACGTATGACACGGCACCATCCCGACAGCCTGACGTTGATGGAGTACAGCGCCGGCAACCTGACCGAGCCCCATGCTCTGTGCATCCGGCTGCATCTGGATCAGTGCCCCCATTGCCGTGGCCGCGTGGACACTCTCGACAGCCTGGGCGCGGTAATGATGGAACATCAGCCGAAAGTCAGCGTCAGTGAGGATATGTTCGACAACATCCTGTCGCGGATTGACAGCGAGGAAGACGAAGGCCGTGCGATTGCGGCCATTGAGCCAAGGGTCAGCGCGCTCCGGAAATTGCTGGGGGACGACCTGAACAGCCTGCCCTGGAAACGCCAGTTGGGGGATGTCAGCGTGCTGGATATCTCCGAACGCTTCCCGGGGCAACACGAACAGGTCGTCCTGCAGAAACTGGCAGCGGGAGGCAAGGCGCCCGCCCACACCCATAGGGGCGAAGAAACCACCATCGTGCTGCAGGGTGCATTCGCGGACCACAAAGGCGTGTTCAATCAATGGGATTTTGTGGTTCTCAACGAACAGGACGAGCACCGGCCGATCGCGGTTGGCTGCGAGGACTGCATCACATTGTCCATCCTCAGTGCCCCGGTTAAATTGACCGGCACCTTTACGCGACTGCTTAATCCTTTCATTCGCTGAGCACGTCGGGGTTGAGGCACGGCACCAGTAACCAGGTCCGCATGCTGGCCGGAAATGACCGACAGTTGTCAGGCTCTGACCTTCAGATAGTCTGCCCGAAGATAGATACTAAGCGGGTTGATTAGTGTCTCTGAACTAGTCCTGTTCAACTCCCCGTCGGGTTGAACACTTGCTTGTAAGCCACGCCCCGCGTGGCTTTTTTTATGCCTGCCGATGCTTGGGTTACAATCTCCGTCTTTGACATCACCGGAGACCTCCATGACCCCTGACGACTACGGTTTTCGCTTTGGCGGGATAGAACGCCTGTATGGCCGTCGCGCCCTGGAAGCCTTTCGCCAGTCGCATATTGCCATCGTCGGACTCGGCGGCGTGGGCTCATGGGCGGCGGAAGCGCTGGTTCGGTCTGGCGTCGGTGCCATGACCCTGATCGACATGGATGACATCTGTGTCTCCAACACCAATCGACAGCTTCATGCCCTGGAAGGCCAGTATGGTCGAACCAAGACCGACGCCATGGCGGAGCGGCTGAAAGCGATCAATCCCCAGGCAGACATCCGCGTGCATTTCGGATTCCTGACCCCGAAAAACGTCGATGCGTTGATCACCGCTGACATGACCGCCGTGGTGGATGCCATCGACAGCGTCAAGGCCAAGGCCGCCCTGATTGCCTACTGCCAGCGCCGGAAACTTCCCGTGATCTGTGCCGGCGGCGCCGGCGGCCAGCTGGACCCGACCCAGATCCGCGTTGCCGACCTCAGCAAGACCACGCAAGATCCATTACTGGCCAAGGTTCGTAACATGCTGCGCCGGGAGTACGGTTTCTCCCGTAATCCCAAGCGGCGCTTCGGCATAGAAGCCGTGTACTCGCTGGAACAGCTGACGTATCCTGCCGGAGACGGCGAAGTCTGCCTGCAGAAACCCGCCACCGAAGGCCCGGTCCGTCTGGATTGCGCCTCGGGCTTCGGGGCAGCCAGCCCGGTCACCGCCAGTTTCGGCTTTTTTGCGGCCTCGCGGCTACTGAACCGGATCGCACGACGCGCTAACCCATAACTCAACGGACCTGAAGTCACTATGCCCGTAAGCACTGTTCTGCTTCTCGCAAGCATCGGCATTCTTTCTCTGTTCTGTCAGTGGCTCGCCTGGCGCGTCAGGATGCCAGCCATTCTCTTCCTGCTGGCTGGCGGTATTGCCGCGGGCCCCTGGCTGGGTTTCCTGACACCGGAAGTGGTGTTTGGCGACTTACTGTTCCCGCTCATTTCCCTGTCTGTCGCCATTATTCTCTTCGAGGGCAGCCTGACGCTGCGCTATGAGGAAATCCGTGGCCACGGCAAAATGGTGCGTAACCTGATTCCGGTCGGCTCCATTGTCACCTGCATCATCGGCACGCTGTCAGCACGGTGGCTGCTTGAGGTGTCCTGGGAGGTTGCCCTGCTCTTCGGAGCCATTTCCATCGTCACCGGGCCGACGGTGATCGCCCCGCTGCTGAGATCCGTTCGACCGGACGCCAAACTGGCCAACATCCTGCGCTGGGAAGGCATTATCATTGATCCGGTGGGCGCGCTACTGGCGGTTCTGGTGTTCGAGGGCATTGTGTCCTGGGGTCAGGGCAATGTGTTCGGACACTCGCTCTACATCTTCGGCAAGACCCTGGCGGTGGGCTTCCTCATCGGCGCTGTTGCCGGCTACCTGAACGGCCTGGCGCTGAGAAAACACCTGATCCCCCAATACCTGCATAACGCCGGCACCCTCACCTTCATGCTTGGCGTGTATGCCCTTTCCAATGAGTTAGCACACGAGTCAGGACTGCTGACCGTTACCATCATGGGTATCTGGATGGCCAACATGAAGCAGGTGCCCATCGACAGCATCCTGGAGTTCAAGGAATCCCTCAGCGTGCTGCTGATCTCGGCGCTGTTCATCATCCTGGCGGCGCGGGTGGAATTTTCCGCCATTGCCGAACTGGGCTGGGGCCTGGTGGCGGTGCTGGCCATGCTGATGCTGGTGGCACGCCCGGTGAGCATTTTCCTGTCGGCTATTGGCACCAGCCTCAACTGGCGGGACAAGCTGTTTCTGAGCTGGATTGCCCCCCGGGGCATTGTCGCGGCGGCGGTTTCCGCGCTGTTTGCATTCCAGTTGCAGAAGCTCGGATATGAGAGCGCCGGGGCCCTGGTGCCTCTGGTGTTCATGCTGATCATTGCCACCGTGACACTTCAGAGTCTGACCGCCCGCCCCCTGGCCCGGCTGCTGAAGGTTGCAGAGCCCGCCGAATTCGGTTTCCTGATTCTCGGCGCCAACCCGGTGGCCCGGAAGATCGCCGTTGCCCTGAAGAAGTATGACGTGCCAGTGACACTGGCCGACACCAACTGGGAAAACATCCGCCAGGCGCGCATGGACAACCTCCAGGTCTACTTCGGTAACCCGGTATCCGAGCACGCCTCGACCCACCTGGACCTGACCGGTATTGGCAACCTGCTGGTCATTTCACCCTACAAGCACATGAACTCGCTGGCGACCTACCATTTCCTGGACTGGTTCGGAAAGGATTCGGTGTTTACCCTGGCGGAAGGCGATCCCGACCAGAAAGCGCGACACCAGACCGCCGAGAAGATCCAGATGACCCGGGGCCTGTTCGATGGCGTCAGCTACGCCAAGCTCGCGAGCCTGGCCAGCCAGGGCTACACCGTAAAAACCACCCAGCTCAGTGAAGCGTTCGGATACAAGGACTTCCTGGAAAAGTTCCATCACCAGCCGCTGGTGCTGTTTGTCTTTGACAGCAAGGGGCGCGTGTCGCCGGTACTGGATATGGACCGCGTCAAGCCAGAGAATGACTGGATCCTGGTCAGCCTGGTACCACCCCAGGCTCCGAAAGAGCGCAAGGAAAGGGAAGAACAGACAGCAGAAGCTGAGAGGGAGCTTCCGGACGGGGCCACCGCCCGGAAGTAAAGGCGCTTCGGAATATCAGCGGCAGTCGAGCACCAGCTTGCCGCGCACGTGGCCGCCCTCGAGCAATTCGTGGGCGTCGGCCACCCGGGCCAGCGGGAAGGCCTGCTCGATGTGGACCTTGACGTCGCCGTCTTCGATCAGTTCCGCAATCTCATCCAGGTGGAACACATCGGGGCGCACGGTCATGCCGTGGGCCCGCAGCCCCAACTCTTCAGCCGCGCTGATGATCTCGTCCGCGGTGACCGTGGGAATGGTCACCAGTACGCCGTGTTCGCCAAGGGTGTGCAGGGAACGCTTGCCGGCTTCACCACCAACCAGATCCAGCACCACATCCAGGCCATAACATTCCTCGGCAACATCCATGGTGCGATAATCTATTACCTCGTGCACGCCCAGCTCTGCCAGGAAATCACGGTTACCGGCCGAGGCCGTGGCGACCACATGGGCACCCCGCTCCAGAGCAAACTGGACGGCAAAATGCCCGACACCACCGGCGCCGGCATGAATCAGGATCTTCTGACCCGACTCCAGCTTGGCCACCTCGAACAGCGCCTGCCAGGCCGTCAGTGCCGCCAGCGGCAACGCCCCCGCGGTTACCAGGTCAAGTTCCTCCGGAACAATGGCCAGTTCATCCGCGGCGGCCAGGGTATATTCCGCGTAACCGCCGCCTGTCGCCGGGAAACCGACCATCCCCATAACGCGATCCCCCGGCGCCAGGGTTGTCACGTCGTCTGCCACGGCAACCACTTCACCGGCCACATCGTAGCCCGGCGTCCAGGGCAACGAATCCTCAATCTGGCGCGCAGCGAATCCCAACCCCTTGCGGGTCTTCCAGTCAATGGGGTTCAGGCCGGCGCCATGGACGCGGATAAGTACCTGCCCCGCTTGTGGATGGGGAACCTCCGAGCTGACCACCTGCAGGACATCACGTTCACCAAAGTGATCATAGATCACATGGCACATGGAGGATTCAGTGTTCTGATCAACGACGTTTTCCATGGGGATCTCCGGACAACGGTGGTAACGGCAAACGGGCTTTTGTTCAGACTAGCAGAAGTTGGCGTGCAAGGTGATTCAATCCAGTGTCAGACCACGACCGCCAGCCACCACGGCGCTACCGAGTATCTCGGCGAATTCTTTCGGCGCCCTGGAAGGCCGCTGGGATTTCATGTTTACGCAGGCATGGGTGGACATGGCTCGCACCAGAGTCTTGCCATCCGAGACGCGTACCAGCTGGAACTGGCGCGAGGAGCGGAAACGACCGTCATATCCGGTCAGCCAGGTGCCCAGCACCAGGCGATCGCCGGCATTGGCTGACGCAAGGTAGTCAATCTCGGTACGGGTGATGGCCATGGCTTTCCCCGTGGCCTCATGGAGCTCCCAGGTCATGCCCAGGCTTTCGATGTGCGCCCAGCTGACATCCTCCAGCCAGCGGACATAGACAACGTTGTTGGCGTGACCGAGGCGATCGGTGTCCTCATCCCTGACCAGGATGTCCATGGTATACGGGGACGGCAGGTCCCATTCAATCGTCTGCTCAATCGCCTGCACGCTGTCGCTCATTCGTCCTGTTCTCCCTGTTTTTCCAAGCCCGGAATGGCCCGCAACGGTAGCCGTCCGATGCGGTCATTGTGAAGTGAACCAAAGTATAGGTTACCGTCGTGCGGATTGACCGAGGTGATTTCCTGCAGGTGAGTCCCGCGGGTATCGTGGAGACTGGTGATCAGTTCACCATTGGCGTCAAAGGCCAGCACCAGGCCATATTCCTGTGGTTTTGGGTGGAAGCTTTCCGGCAGTTTGGCCACCAGGTCTTTCAGCCAGGGCTGGCGATGCATGGAATCCACCCGGGCATTGCGGAGCGTCGGAAAGGCCACCCAGTAACGCCCGGCATGATCCACGGCTAGGTTGTCCGGGAACCCCGGCAGGTTATCGGCAAAAACCTCTGCCTGCCCTGCCCTGGGACCGTGGATCCAGTATTTCAGGATACGGTATTTCCAGGTTTCATTGACCAGCACATAGTCCCCGTCCGGAGACACCGCCACGCCATTGGCGAAGTGCAGGTTTCTCAACAGGGTTTCCGTTTTGCCGGTACCGGGATTATAACGGAGCAGGCGGCCATGGGGACGCATCTCCAGCAGGTCCAGTACATAGTCCGGCTGTTCAAAGCGGGAGCTGGCGTCGGTGAAATAGATACGGCCGTCCGGAGCAATATCCACATCATCGGTAAAGCGAAACGGCAGCCCCTCCGATTCCCGTGACAGCAGGGTAACGGTCTTGTCCGGGGCAATCGACAACAGGCCTTTCCAGGCATCCGCCACGATCAGGTTGCCTTTGTCATCGAATACCAGCCCGAGGGGGCGACCACCGGTTTCCAGCCACTCCTCGACCCGCCCGTCCGGCCAGACCCGGACAACCTTGCCGTCCTGGGTGCCGGTGTACAACACGCCGTTGGCGCCCACAGTGGTATCTTCCGGCCCGTACACCTGGCCACGGGCGAGCAGGTCGGACAGGCGCAACAGTTCGTTGGGCGCGAGCTTGCCGGTCATGGCCGGTGGCGAAGGCGCTTTCCAGGCCTTGCTGTCAACGGGAGACGGAGACAGCAGAAAGCCCCCCAACAACACAAACCCGACCAGCAAAAGTCCCAACAGCCACTTCATAACAGACATCCGTCCCATTCAGATACGATGACGTAACCTTAGCAGAGACGCGGACACGGCTACACCGCTGCCCGGGCCGGACTCACTGTTTCAGGAAGCGGCGACACAGAGCCTCAAAAGCGTCGGTCTTCTCCGCATGCAACCAATGCCCCGTGCCTTCGATGACCTGAAGTTCCGCGGAAGGGAACAAACGGCGGATCTCATCCCAGTGCTTCTCCTGGATATAGGCAGACTCCGCCCCCTTGAGAAACAGCACAGGGCCGTCATAGGGGCTATCGCCTTCCGGAGCCAGCGCCAGTTGCGGATAGCAGGCCTCAATAACCGGTAGGTTCAGGCGCCACCGATAGAGACCTTCTCCCGGTTTCTGCTCCCCCTGGGGAACACGCACCAGGTTTTTCAGCAGGAACTGGCGAACCTGGGGCATGTCGACATGCTCTGCCAGCATGCTGTCTGCATCCTGACGGGTTTTGACGGCGCTCAGGTCAAGAGAGGTAAGTCCTTCCAGAATGGCATCATGGCGGGGCTTATAGGTCACCGGCGCAATGTCTGCAACGATCACCCTGTCCACCCGCTCCGGCGCTGACAGCGCCACCTGCATGGCGGTTTTACCGCCCATGGAATGACCAAGGATGGCGGCCTTGTCCAGTCCCTGGGCGTCCATATAGGCAACCACATCCGCCGCCATGGCCGGGTAATCCATGGTCTCGGTATGAGTGGAGTTTCCGTGGTTGCGCTGGTCCAGGGCATGAACCTGCCATTCATCCTGCAAACGCCGGGTAATACCGCCCAGGTTATCCATGGACCCGAAAAGGCCATGCAGAATGATCAGTGGCGGCCCTTCGCCGGTAATACGATGGTTCAGTTCAACACTCATGAACGATGCTCTCCGGATCGGTTCTTTGTCTGAAGTCAGCGGGATACATTACCACTGCCGGAAAATGGAGCAAGGCCGGCGACGCCTCCAGGTTTCTGCAGGCATAAAAAAAGCCGGGGAGTTCCCCGGCTCAAAGGTCAATAGCGTACGGTTTGCCTGATCAGCAATAGAAGATGCTGTTCAGGTATTCGGCGAGTGCCTCACAGTTCCGGCGTTCACGTTCTGTATGGGGCACGAAAATTTCGCGTTCCATAGTACACACCTCCTCAATAATCGCTGATCCATTGCTCCAACCTGATGACTTAATGCTATCGTTGTTGGTATGACAAACCGTTGACAGGCTGTCCCATCCGTTTGACATTTTGTATCAGCGGAGATGAAAACCTGTTAACAACAGGAATGGATCACAGTGAACGCAGTTCCGGCTGAAACAACCACGGCACCTCTGGTTGCCGCCTCCAGTACCCTGGCGCTGGTGCACTACCTCGACTGCCTGGGGGTGCTGAACCGGGCGCGCATCGAACACATCCTTGGCATGTCCCTGGAGGCCTTGGCTGACCCCGACTTGCGTGTTCCCGCCGATGCGCACTACCAACTCTGGCAACATGCCGAACAGGTAACGGGCGATCCCGCCGTCGGTCTCCATGCCGGGCAGGTGGTGGACCCGGAACGCATGGGGCTGGTAGGCCATGTCTTTTTCAACTGCGATACCCTGGGGGAGGCCGTTACCCAATACGTGCGACTGCACCGGCTGATCAATGAGTCCGTTACCCTCAGTTTCGAGCAGACCGGTGAACAGGCGATTCTCACCTGGCAGCCGGACAGCCCCGGCCACTACTGTCGCCAGGATATGGATCGCACCCTGGCAGCAGCCCTGTGCCGCACCCGACATTTCATTCATCCCGGCATCCACGCGGAATGGGCCGAGATTGCTCACCCCAGACCCGGTTATGCCGGCGAATACGAGCAATTGCTGGGGGGCACCGTCATTTTCAACAGCACCAGCACACGTCTGGCCTTCAACAGCCGGCACCTCAGCCATCCGATCCCCCACCGCAATCCCTATGTGTATTCCGCGGTGTTGCGACAGGTGAATTCCCTGCTGGCACGCCTGCAGACCCGCCGCACCTTTGGCCGCAAGGTGCGGCGCCTGATCTCACGCCAGATGTCCACCGACAGGATCGACGCCGATACCCTGGCCCGGCAGTGTCATATGAGCCGGCAGACGCTCTACCGCAGGCTGAAAAAAGAAGGCCTGAGTTTTCATGACCTGGTGGAGCAGGTGCGCAAGGACAAGGCCCTCAGGTATGTCGCAGCTGATCAGTATGCCCTGGGGGAGATCGCCTTCCTGCTCGGTTTTTCAGAACTCAGTGCGTTCAGCCGCGCCTTCAAACGCTGGACCGGCATGGCTCCGGCGCAATACCGTGCCCGCCACCTGGCCGGAGAATCCGGCCAGGCACAGGAATAACGATGCCTGAAACCACCCTGATCGCGATTGCTGTCAGCCTGCTCTACCTGGCTGCACTGTCCTGCGTTTACCGGATACTGCTGACGTACCGCACCGCCCAAGGCGCGATTGCCTGGATCATTGCTCTCATCGGCCTGCCTTACCTCGCCGTGCCCCTGTTCCTGCTGTTCGGTCGCAACCGCTTTGGCGGTTATGTCCGTGCCCGGCGCATGGGCGACGCCGCGCTGACCGATTTACTGAACCACTTCGAGCAACAAACCACGACCCTGTCGCACCCGGGCAACGAACATTTCGGCGATGAATTTCAGGTGCTGTGCAAGCTGGGGCGACAGCCGTTCACCAGCAATAATCACTGCACCCTCCTGAAAGATGGCGAAGCCACGTTCGATTCGGTTTTCGATGCCATGGAAAACGCCCGCCATTACATCCTGCTGGAGTTCTACATCATTCGCTCCGACAAGGTCGGTCAACGCATCAAGTCGATCCTGAAACGCAAGCTCGCGGAAGGTGTTCAGGTGTGGTTCCTGTACGACGATATCGGCAGCGTCTGGCTGCCCCGCACTTACCTGAAAGAGCTGGCCCACGCCGGCGCGCGGGTGGCGTCTTTCGGGGATGGCAATATCCGCCGGCGACGTTTCCAGATCAATTTTCGCAACCATCGCAAACTGCTGCTTTGCGACGGCAACATCGGCTTTGTCGGCGGCATCAACCTGGGAGATGAATACCTCGGCACCGCCATGGATCAGGAGCCCTGGCGCGATACCCATTGCCACATTGCCGGACCTGCGGTTATCGGGCTGCAGCTGGCGTGGCTGGAAGACTGGAACTGGGCCAGTAACGAATTCCCGGACCTTAACTGGCAACCGGCGCTGCCGCCCTCCGGCGACCACGAGGTGCTGATACTGCCGACCGGACCCGCCGACACCTACGAAACCTGTACACTGTTTTTCCTCAACTGCATCAACAACGCCCGCACCCGCATCTGGATCGCGTCACCCTACTTCGTGCCGGATTTCCAGATCATGAATGCCCTGCAGCTGGCCGCCCTGCGGGGTGTCGATGTGCGCATTATCATTCCGGAGAAATCAGACAGCTGGCTGATCAAGGTCGCCGCCTATTCCTACCTTGTCCAGGCCTCCCAGGCGGGTGTCGGCATCTATCGTTACCAGCCGGGGTTCATGCACCAGAAAGTCATTCTGGTGGACAACCGCTATGCCGCCGTGGGTACCGCCAATCTCGATAATCGCTCAATGCGCCTGAACTTCGAAATCACCGCCATCACCACCTCCAGCGAGTTTGTCTCGGAGGTGACCACCATGCTGGAAGAGGATCTGGAAAACTCACGGCGGATGACCGAGCGCGACTATCAGGATCGCTCCATCGCCTTCCGCCTGGGCTGCCGTGCCGTGCGATTGTTGGCACCGCTGCTCTGAGGGGTTTGGGTGCAAGCGTTTTCCCGGCGGATAGAATGTGAGAGTATTCAGGGAACCCGAGCCAGGCAAGCAGTAACGAAGCAGGACCATGACCACATTCAAGCCCCGAGAAACCCTCACCGAACAGGTTGCCCGCCACATTGAGAACCTGATTGCCTTTGGCCAGCTTCGCTCCGGCGAGCGCATTTACGAGAACTCCATGGCCAAACAGATGGACGTCAGTCACGGATCCATCCGCGAAGGGTTACTGCTGCTGGAAAAACGCCACCTGGTCCGCAACGTTCCCCGCAAGGGCGCGTTTGTCACGGAGCTGGATGATTATTTTGTTCGCAGCCTGTATGAAACCCTGGAACTCTACCTGACCCATACCGGCCGCAAACTTGCCCGCCAGTGGCAACCGGCCGACATGGACAAGCTGGAATCCCTGTACGACCAGATGCAGGCGTGCTTCCAGCGCAATGACCTGATGCGATTCCTGGAGCTGGGCATCGAATACACCAAGGCCTCCCTCGCCTATGCGGATAACTATTTCATCGTTTCCGCCATTGAGGATCTCTGGCCATCCGCCAAACGCTGCGCATTCGTGGCCTTCCAGAGCGGTGGCAACAAGGTGCTGGAGGATAATCTGGCCCACATGGACGAATCCATCCGCGCCATCAAGGACCGGGACGAAGACCGGTTGGCCAGGATCCTCCAGCACTTTGCCGAACAGCAATGTCGCCAGGTACTGGAGGCGCTGAACAACAACCAGACACGCCGCGGAGCCTGACTGCAATAACGACTCAGTAGAATAACTGGGTGAACGAAAACCCGATGTTCAGGTAAGCGGTCCAGTCATCTTCATTGTTGTAGGCGGTGGCAAACTGAACCGGTCCCAGGAAGGTATCGACGCCGGCAAACACGCTCCAGGACCTGACCGTGTTGTTCCAGCTGGCATCGCCGAACGACTCCCAGGCGTTACCAGTCTCGAAGCCCATGCCGGCAAACCAGGGTAAAAAGGGGCCGCCAAACTCCTGGCTGGCAAACAGCGACGCCATGGCCGCGTTTTCACCGGTAATCTCGCCCGGAGCATAGGCCGACAACCGACGAAACCCGCCAAGCCGGACGGTATTTTCGATACCGGGCTCCCCGCGGGTGACGGCATGGGCATACAGCAACCCGGTCATGGTGAAATCCCGCCAACTGCCGGTGCCCAGCCCCATGCCGGTGACGGAATCAAAGTGCCGATCCGAACCCAGATCGTCCCGCTCCATTCGCCCCCGGATACCGGCGAAGCCTCCTGACTGGGGGTAGAAGATATCGTTCAGGGAATCATGCACCAACTGCAGGCTGAGACTGCCCTGATGAATGGACCCGGACGGCGCCACCGGCGTGCCAAGCTGTTCGTCCACCGTGGCGTAACCGCGGGTATAACCCAAACGCACATCGCCATTCCCGCCAAGTTCCATGCCCAGCGCCAGGTCGAACTGGCGAAAGGTCACGTCCACTTCGGCAATACGGTCGCCGTCATCGCCAAACACGCTGAAGGTGTCGCGGGTATATTCCGCACCGGCAATCAGAAACCGCTCATAGCCGTAATCCAGGGGCTGGAACCATTCCGTGCGCACGTAGGGTTCGGTTCCCAACTGCAGCCCGGTCTGCCACTCGCCACCAAGGGCGTTAAGCTCGGTCATGCGCAGGGCGGAACCGACATTAAAGCGGGTTTCCCCGTCGAAGTTGTCTTCGTAGTTCAGTCCAAACGCAAGGTAGTTGGGCCCCCAGGATTTTTCCTGCACGCGGATGGTGAGCACGGTGCCTTCGTCGGACGGAGACAATGAATAGGAGGCCGTCTCGTAGTAACCCAGGCCATAGATCCGTTTCAGGTCATCCTCCAGGATCTCCACGTCCAGGGGGTCACCGATTTCCTGGCGGATTCTGGAGCGCAGGAATTCTCCGGCCAAACGGGAATCCTGATCCACTTCAATACGGACAATGTCACCCGGGGAAAACCCACTGGTATTCATTGTTTCCCGGATGTCGGCCCAACGTTCCCGCGAAACACTCAGGTGACGCAACTCGACGGCGTGAGAACGGGTGCTGGTCGCCCCCAATTCAAACAGTATTGGCGCATCGTAAAAGTCGGAGGAGGTTCGCCCCTCCAGGTCTGGCCGGATCAGGATATCCTGATCCTGTAGCCGCTCCAGCTGATAATCCGTGTTCATCCGCGTCATCATGGTCGTCAACTGACCGACCACCGAGAATGCTTCCTGGAGATCCTCCGCTTTCAGCAAAGGGTCGGTGATATCCACCGCAATCACGATGTCCGCCCCCATCTCGCGGGCCACGGTCACCGGCAGGTTGTTGGCAACCCCGCCGTCCACCAGCAGGCGGCCGTCCCATCTCACCGGCGCATACACCCCCGGAATACTCATGCTGGCGCGAATAGCTTCGGACAGGTTGCCATTGCCGATGACAACCTGCTCGCCGGTCTCCAGATCGGTGGCCACCGCCCGAAAAGGGATCGCCAACTGGTCAAAGTCCTCCACCAGGGCGGCATTGCGGGTCAGTTCGTTGAGAATAAAGCCAAGATTCTGCCCCGCGATGATACCGCCGCCTACATGGAGGCCATCCAGCCGCACACCAAGGCCGGGAACCACGGGAAAACGCCAGTCTTCCTGTTTGCGACGCACGGGTTTGTAGGCCCGGCCCGGGTCATCCCGAAAGCTGGAGACCCAATCCAGATCGATAAAACGCTGCTCGATCTCATCCACCGGCATGCCAGTGGCATAGAGTGCCCCGACTGCGGAGCCCGCACTGGTGCCCACCACCAGGTCCACCGGAATCCGCATCTCCTCGAGCACCCGCAGGACACCCACATGGGCCATCCCCTTGGCGCCACCGCCACTGAGCACCAGCCCGACCGTGGGGCGGTCCTCAACCGAATCCGCCGTCACGGTGGGGACAAAAGAGACAGCACAGACAAGCAGGAGGATTGCGATCCTTGGCAAGAGAGGGATCCTGTTATTTACTGGTTTTTGGTGGTTTCGTCATCGGCCAACGACAGGTGAGACACATCGGGCACCACCGGCGGAGGCAGATCACGCTCGACGCCCAGGTCCGTACCGGCAGGGGCCAGCGTCCACTCGTCCAGATGCTGGAACATCGGGGCTTCCACCTCCTGATGCTCGGCCAGGTTAACACCGACCGGATCCAGAGAGAGCCCCGAGCCCGCCAGAATGGTATCCACTTTTTCCCCCGCAACCTGCAGTCGGTCACCGGGTTCCACCGACGGAGCGCTTTCAGCGGACCTGGCCGGCTGGTCTTGTGTAACCGGTCGTGCAGGTGCAGGTTTCGGTGCCGGGGATGGCGCCTCGCGGGGCGTTGGTTCCGTTCCGGCCATTGGCTGCACATAGGCAACCATCCCGTGTTTTGCCAGTACCGCGCGATACTTCTCCGCCTGCTCCCCATCCAGCTTGTTGCGGATCACCACCGGCTGCCCGCTGAACATACGTTCTATTTGCTCTACACTGGCCTTGAACAGCGTCCGCGCATTATTGCGGGCGGTGGCGGCATCAATACCCGGTGCGCATTCACCCTTGAAGACGAGCTGGAACATGAATCTGCCTCTTGCTGAATCGGTTTATTATCATGATAGTTGATCGGTCATGCCCGCGAAAACCTGTCGCCTTCCGCACACTTTCTGACCGCCCTGAAAACAATTGAAAAATCCCTGTCGCGTTGCACGCAAACTGCTTCAGAGTCTGCGATAATCACCGTAACCAGATGTTACACCCAGTTACTAAGCGACCGGACCAGCACCACGGAGTGCATCCATGAACAGAGCCCTCGGCGCCGCCACGTTTATCCTGCTGTCCATCCTGGCAAGCCGTCCCGCGCTGGCGGAGAACCTGGACGTGCTCATGAGCAACGTCTTTAGCAATGAGCAGCCGACCTATATCGGCTACGAAAGCGTGGAGCGTGAGGATATTCCGGTCACGGCTGCGGTCGATCGCAAATACCTGAT
This sequence comes from Marinobacter alkalisoli, assembly GCF_045449855.1. Taxonomy (NCBI): domain Bacteria; kingdom Pseudomonadati; phylum Pseudomonadota; class Gammaproteobacteria; order Pseudomonadales; family Marinobacteraceae; genus Marinobacter; species Marinobacter alkalisoli. The sequence goes on from NZ_JBJJLC010000011.1 coordinate 42,456, forward strand.
TGTGGACTTTAGGTTTCATTCCACGCCGGCGGCAGAGCAATTGCAGGCCAGCGTCCACAAGGTCTGCATGACATTGCTGAAAAACCGGGAACTGATCCGCTCCCTGTCCGACTCCGGATACGACATGGTCGCTGTTGCCTTTGATCGCCGGTCGCAGTTTGACTGCCTGTAACCCGTTATTCCTGGCGCGGCACCCTTGACCGGGCAACCTACTGATCCCGGCCAAGCAGGCGGGGGAAAGCGTCCAGGGCGTTGTTCACGGCGTCAAGATTGAACGCCTCCACATCGGTCAGCAACTTCTCGCCATAACGGGTCACGGAGGGTGAACGGAAACGCTCCCCCCAGGTGAGAACACGCCTGGCGAAATCCCGCATCTGTTCCGGATCACCGCTTTCTCGCACGGTTTCCCACTCATCACCAAAATCCCGGGCCAGCTGTTCACGCAACCAACCGCGTTCCTGCATGCTCAGGGTCTGGGCCAGCAGACGTTCGGCCTCTTCCGGCTCGCCTTCGTCCTCGGCCTGTTCCACCGTAGCCTCTACCCGTGGAAGGGTGACGGTAAAAGTCGAGCCCTGCTCCGGCTCGCTTTCCACGGTGAGCTCTCCCCCCATCATCCTCGCCAGCTTCCGGCTGATCGCCAACCCCAGGCCGGTGCCGCCATAGCGACGACTGTTCTGCCCCTCCTGTTGCTCGAACGCATCAAAGATCCGCTCCAATTGGTCATCCTGAATACCGATCCCGGTATCCCTGACAGTCACCTCCAGCCGATAGAGTTTCCTGCCGTCGTCTCCCGACTCCGCCTCCTGCCTGGAAACCGGCGTTGCGGTGGCTCGTACGGTCACACCACCTTCATGGGTGAACTTGATGGCATTGCCAACCAGATTGAACAGCACCTGACGCAGCCGGGTTTCATCCAGCATCATCGCCGCCGGCATTTTCGAGTCGACGCTGACTTCCAGGGTAATGCCCTGCTCCCGCGCCCGCAGGTCGAAAATATGACGGACGTCGCCCAGCAGCCGACGCACTGAGACAGCGGAGTAATCGAGTCGCATTTTTCCGGCTTCGATCCTGGACAGATCGAGAATGTCGTTGATCAGCATCAGCAGACTGCGACTGCCGGCCCGGATGGCGTCCAGATAATTACGCTGCTGCGGATCCGTTACGCTGTCGCTCAGCAAATCGCTGTAGCCAATGACGGCATTCATCGGCGTACGGATTTCATGGGACATATTGGCGAGGAATTCACTCTTGGTGAGGCTGGCCGCCTCCGCTTCCCGCGCCAGCCGCTCCGCTTCCAGCTTGGCCGCCCGCAACTCATCTTCGCTGCGGCGAAGCGCATTCTCCGAGCGTATCCGCTCATCCACCTCACGGGAGAGTTTGCGGTTCCAGTAGAGGAATATCAGTACCACCACCAGGGCAATACCCACGACCCGCCGGACCACGGTGTAGTCGGTTTCCTGCTCAATATCCAGGTGTATCCAGCGGTTATAGATGGATTCGGTTTCAGCGGCATCGAGGCTGCCCAGCGCCTTGTTGAGAATGCGCTGTAACTCCGGGCGATCCTTGCTGACAGCCAGGCTCAGTTCGTACTGGTAGGGGGTGATACTGGTGATGCGCAGGTTCGACAGCCCCAGTCTCGCCACGGTATAGCTTACGGCCGGTATGTGGGTGACCATGACATCCAGGTCGCCATTGGAGAGCGATAACAGCCCTTCCTCCACGCTGTTTACCGGGTATAGGTCGAGGTCCGGGTGGTTGATCAACAGATAGTCGTGGGCGGAGTGACGGTTCACCACGCCCACCCTCTCGGAACGAAGCTCCCTCAGGTCGCCGATAAACCGCCCATCGTCACGGATCACCAGGGCAATCGGCACGGTCAGGTAGGTGCGGGTGAACAGGAAATCATCGCTGCGCCGGGGCGTTCGGTTAAAAGCAGGCAGGATGTCCACGCCTCCCTGCTGCAACTGCTCTTCCGCCTCCATGATGTCCGATGTCTCCTGGCGGTGGAACCGGACATTCAACTGGCTTTCCAGGCGGGTCACGAGGTCCGGCACCAGACCAGCCGGATTGCCGTCCTGGGTGAACTCGAACGGCGGCCAGTCGGTGCGAAACGCCACCCGCAGGTTGGGGTTCCGTTTCAGCCAGTCCTGTTCGTTGCTGGAGAGAGTGATGCTGTTCTCGTCCACGGTCGGCAAGTCGGTCTGCAGCCAGGATTGCCGTATGGCGCGATGCTCATTATGACTGATGGCTTCAACCGCCCGGTTCAGCACCCGCAACAACTGGTCATCGTCCGCGTCGACTTCCATCACCACATCAACCGCTTGCTGGTCCAGCAGCAGGGCGAGACCAATGCCGTTGATCATCGCTGACTGCAGGTAATCCGACACAACGGGAAGCGGACCGAGAAACGCATCCGCCTGCCCCGAGAGCACCATGCTGACCGCCTCGCTGATGCTGGCAACGGGTACGGGCGTGAAGCTTTCCACCGGGTCCAGCAGCAGGTACTGATTAGTGTCCTCGGCAACCAGTGCAACCCGGCTGCCCTCCAGATCCGACAATTTACGGATGCCCGCATCTCCGGCGCTGACAAACAGGCCATAGGTCAGGCTCATCAGGGGCTCGGTGATGGAGCGCCCCTCCGGACCAGGCTGCCGCGGACTGCGGGCCACCAGCCTGGCATCCAGTTCGCCGGAATCAATTTGCGCCGCCAGGGAAGAGGTACTGCCGGAGACCGGGGTTATCGTCACCCCCAGCTTGTCGGACAGGCGGTCCAGGTAATCAATGTAGATACCGGCCAGAACGCCGTCTCCGGTATCAAAAACCAGGGGGATCTGGCCACCAGACAACCCGATATGGAAGTCTTCCTGCCCGGATAACCAGTCCAGGTCCTGGGTGCCCAGTACGGGAGCCGGCGATGATTGCGGCGGATCAGCCAGCACCGGGCCTGCGCCCCCGATGCACAACAAGAACAACAAACCCTGCAAGACGGACTTCACTGGATATCCTCAACAGTTCCGCTAAAGTTTAAGGAGCCTCTGAACAATACCTGCAAATCTCCCTGATTTCATTCACGCGAAGGCAATGCAAGGAGACGAAAGCGATGGACACCAGCAAACACACGTTCAGCACGCTGTTTCAACAACTTGGGCTGGCCTCTGACAACGCCAGCATCGAGGACTTTATCTCCAGGTATTCTCCGCTGCCAACGGAAATTGCACTGCAGGATGCACCGTTCTGGTCGGAGAGCCAGGCCCAGTTTCTGGAGGAAGGACTGGAAGATGATTCTGACTGGGCCGAAATTATCGACGAGCTTGACGCCCAGATGCGGCACTGACCCCCTCAGCATCAACCGCAAGGCGGACCCGGTTTCTGCCTGCATCCTTGGCGGCGTACAGTGCCTTGTCCGCACGATCAAATAACAAATCTTCAGTATCACCGTTTTTAAACGTGACGAGGCCAACCGAGAAGCGTTCAAGATACTGCGGGAATTGTCTAGGTATCATCCCTGTCTCGCCCATCACGGCGATGGGCGCGCGGGTGACTCTGGTCGTACACCCGAGCCAGATGCTGGAAATCAAGATGAGTATAGACTTGAGTGGTGGAGATGTCCGCATGGCCCAGCAATTCCTGGACTGCCCGCAGATCACCACTGGACTCCAACAGGTGACTGGCAAACGAATGGCGCAGCATGTGTGGATTCAGCCGCTGCTCCGCGCCCTTGACCAGCCCCCACCGGCTCAGCCGGGACTGGATACTGCGATTGCTCAGACGTCCGCCCCGCTGACTGACAAACAGGGCCTGCTCGGATTCGCCCGCCAGCCCGGGACGGACCGCCAGCCAGGCATCCAGGGCCCGCAGGGCCTTGCTGCCCACGGGTAGCACGCGCTCTTTGCTGCCCTTACCCAGCACCCGGATTTCTCCGCCACGGTGATCCACCGAATCAAGGTCAAGCCCCGCCAGTTCCGACAACCGCAGCCCCGAGGAGTACATCAACTCGAACATGCACAGGTCGCGGACTTCCAGGGGGTCATCGGGGTTGGCATCCAGCAGGTGGTTCAGCTGATCCACATCAGCCACTTTCGGTAACCGGCGGCCAGACTTGGGGGCACGGATATCCAGCGCCGGATTGTCCCGAACCTTCTTTTCCCGTAGCAGGTACTGGTAACACCGACGAATAGCGGAAAGGTGCCTGGCAATGCTGCGCCCTTCCAACCCTTCCCGGCTGAGCCACGCCACATAGCGGCGCAGATCGTGGCTGGTGACAGTTGCCCAGTCATCGATCTGGCGCGATGCCAGCCAGCCGCCAAATCGCTGCAGGTCCCGCTGGTAACTGTCACACGTCCGGGGAGAATGCCGCTTTTCCGAAGACAGGTGGCAAAGGAAGTCCGCAAGGGGCGCGGACAGGGATTCCGGCAGTTCCACCCGTTCCCCGGAAGCCGTCACCGTCAGCGTGACTCCGCAACCACGCCGGTCAGGGGAGAGGCATTGGTATGACGCTGCACCATCGGGGGCAACAGGCGGCTCAGGGTATCGCTGATGTAAGTCAGGAACAGTGATCCCATGCTCTGGTCAAAGTAACCCGGCTCACAGCTGCCAACCGCGAAAACACCCAGCAATTCGTCATGACGCAACGGCACCAGGGCCACAGAGGCAATGGCCTCCTCCCGGTCCGGAAACAGGAAATTGCGCTCGGATTCGCGGAACTGGCCACACACCGCCCGCTCTCCGTCCAGCAGGCTGCCGAGACGCTCCTTGGCCTGGGCCGGCGGCACCACATGCAGAGCGCCTTGCGACGCCAGCGGCAGTTCGGAATCGGTGAACAGGATCACCGACGCGGCATCCAGCCCGAAATCGCCGCGGATACTGTCATCAATGGCGGACGCCATGTCATTGAGGTTGCGGGCCTCGACCACCTGCATCAACAGCCGCTTGCTCTTTTCAAACAGGCGGTCGTTGTGCCGGGCAATGGACACCAGCTCCACCAGTTCCCGCCGCAACGTATCCCGCTGCTCGCGGAACAGATGCACCTGGCGCTCGACCAGTGAAATGGCACGACCACTGTCGTGGGGCAGGGTCAGGCTGCGCAGAAGCTCATCCTGGTCCACAAAAAAATCGGGGTTGGCGCGCAGGTAATCCGCGACCTGTTCCCGGGTGAGCCCGCCGGCCTTCTGCTGGGCCGTTTGTTCTGTCATGCTGCTCTCCTGATCGTCAGGACCTTGGTTTTGCCGGTCGACTACCTTTGCGACGCCGCCCGGAGTTGTCGCCGGGCAGACGAATCTGGCCTTCAAACACACTGGCCGCAGGGCCTTCCATCATAACAGGGGTCCCTTCCCCCTGCCATTCAATGATCAGCCGGCCACCGCGCAATTCGATTTCCACCCGGGAATCCAGCAGGCCCCGCAGACAGCCGGCAACCACCGCCGCACAGGCACCGCTACCACAGGCCAGGGTTTCCCCGGACCCACGTTCGAATACCCGTAACCGCGCATGGCTGCGGTCAACAATCTGCAGAAAGCCGATATTGGCGCGGGCGGGGAAGCGCGGGTGATTCTCAAGCTTTGGCCCCAGGGAGTCCACGGGAGCGCTGTCCACATCGTCCACCAACAGTACGCCGTGGGGGTTGCCCATGGACACGGCACTGAGTTCGACGGTCTGGCCATCCACCTCGACCGTGTAAACATCCTTGCGGCGATCGGCGGCGAATGGAATCGCTGGCGGGTTCAGCTCGGGCACGCCCATGTTGACCATCACCAGGCCATCGCGACCCACCCTCAGTTCAATCACGCCCTTGGCGGTCTGAACCCGGATCACCCGCTTGTTGGTCAGGCGCTGGTCACGGACAAAACGGGCGAAACAGCGGGCGCCGTTGCCGCACTGCTCCACTTCCGAGCCGTCACTGTTGAATATCCGGTAGCGAAAATCTACATCCGGCAAGCCGGGTGGCTCGACCACCAGCAACTGATCGAAACCAATGCCGAAATTACGGTCCGCCAGCTCCCGGATCATTTCAGGGCGCAGGCGGAACGGCTGGCTGATGGCATCCACCACCATGAAGTCATTACCCAGACCGTGCATCTTGGTAAATCGCATCGATGGCCCCTGCCCCCGGCGTTGAACGCCCATATCGTCCCGCTTGCCCATAGCTGCGTTCATCCCGGCAAACAGCTTTCAGGACCGAGCTGGTCTTCCAGGGTTTCACGGCGACGAACCACGTGTACCTGGTTGCCGTCCACCATGATTTCCGGCGGGCGGTTACGGCTGTTGTAATTAGAGCTCATAACAAAACCATAGGCACCGGCTGACCGCACCGCCAGCAGGTCACCGGCCTGCAGGCGCAGCAGGCGATCCTTGCCGAGGAAATCACCGGTCTCACAGACCGGACCGACCAGGTCCCAGGCTTTTTCTTCGCCGTCCTGACGAGGCACGGCCGGAATGATGGCCTGCCAGGCACTGTAGAGGGCGGGACGAATCAGATCGTTCATCGCCGCGTCGATAATGGCGAAATTACGGTGCTCGGTACACTTCAGAAATTCCACCCGCGTCAGCATGATGCCGGCATTGGCGGCAATCGAGCGCCCCGGTTCCAGCACCAGTTCGAGCTCCCGCTCACCCATGCGCTCGGCCAGCGCCTTGACGTAGTCCGAGGGCTGCGGCGGTTGTTCGCGATCGTAACTGACGCCCAGGCCACCGCCCATATCGAGATGGCGAATGGTGATGCCCTGCTCCGCCAGTGCATCGATCAGCGAAAGCACCCGGTCGAGCGCATCGAGGAACGGCGACACCGTGGTCAGTTGGGAGCCGATGTGACAGTCCACACCGATGACCTCCAGATTCGGCATGGCCGCGGCCCGGGCATAGACCTCCGGCGCCTCAGTGATATCAATGCCGAACTTGTTTTCCTTCAGGCCCGTGGAAATGTAGGGGTGAGTGCCTGCATCCACGTCCGGGTTCACCCGCAGGGACACCGGCGCACGCTTGCCCAGTTCACCGGCCACCGCATTGAGGCGGTCCAGCTCGGTGTCGGATTCCACGTTGAAGCAGCGCACCCCGGCTTCCAGCGCCCGCTTCATTTCCCATTCCTGCTTGCCAACGCCGGAAAACACCACCCTGGCGGGGTCGCCGCCGGCGCGGATGACCCGCTCCAACTCACCGGCCGAGACAATATCAAAGCCGGCGCCCAGGCGTGCCAGTACATTGAGCACCGCCAGGTTGCTGTTGGCCTTGACCGCGTAACACACCAGGTGCGGACGCCCCTTGAGGGCATCGTCATAGGCGCGGTAATGGCGCTCGAGCGTAGCGCGGGAATACACGTAAGCCGGAGTCCCGAAGCGCTCCGCAATCCTGCTCACCGGTACGTCTTCGGCGAACAGTTCGCCGTTGCGATAGTTAAAGTGGTCCATGAAGATCCTGATTCTGTTGGCGGGTCAGCGATCAGACGAGTCGTCATCCTGGCGGCTGCCCGGGTCACTGCTGCGGCTTTCCGCGACGGCCTCGGCCGCCGTTTCATCCGGCACTTCCCGGTACAACGGTCCTTTCTGGCCGCAGCCGGCCATCACACTGACCAGCACCAGCCCAACGCTCACTGTTTTCCATGCCTGCATGGACGTTGCCCCTGTTTCCGATATGGGCGAAGTATACCTGACTCAGCGGCTGGCGGGCGAGCCAGTGTCCCGTCCGGTGAACGAATTAACGGGACGGGACACTAAACCTTTAAATGGCGGTTAAGGGAAGCTTCGAGAGATGCCCGGTAATACAGGTATTGCGTGGTCTGGATATCCTGTTGGTACACCTGCGGATCCAGGTCGTGAGGCAGGTGGACATCGGTCAGATAGACCGGGTAGGTCTCACCGACCTGACGCAGGGAGCGGATGTAGTGGGCAACGGCGGGAATCAACTGGTCTCCGTATTCCTGCACGGTGAACTCCTGGTCACCACAGAAAATATCAAAGCGCAGGCGGTTGTCCCCTTCCTGCACACCAACCGCCTGCACATCGAGCCCCGGCAGAGGCACGCTGGTGTCCTCGTCAAACCGCCGTTCCGCTTTCCATTGCCCGTCCCGGCGGACCAGCTCGTAGCACTGAATACCCGCAATGCCCACGGGGCTGTCCAGCTGTCGCAGCTGGCGGCGCTCGACGAGATTGGCCAGGAACCGTAACAGCGGCACCAGCAGGTAGCGACGGTTGCTATAGCTCTGGTCCCAGGTGAACACCGAGCCCAGTTCGTCCACCACCCATAGCGTCGCACGATGGCCGACGACCCTGAAGAAAACCTGGATATTCGCCGGCTCACTGGTCTGACACACGGCACGCAGGGGCTGGTCATCCTGCATCGCTCCGCGATCAAACACCACCGGCAGGTATCGTTCCTGCGGCCGGGCCAGTTGCTCCATCAGCGCTTCGGGGCTGTCCAGAGCCACGAAACCGGGCTCGGCGCCATTGAACTGCAACAGGAAGTAACGCCGATCCATTTCAATCACGTACCGCAATGGATGTGGCCCGACGCCGCCGGCAAAGAAGTGGCGCAGAACATCGGCAAAGAGCTCCTGAACCCGGCGCGCAATGGCCGCCCCGTGCCCACGGTTATGGCTGTGGACCTGAATGTCCGGCAGGTTCGCCGGCGCTGACGCCACCGACGCCAGTACGTTCTTGAGGCACTGGATCAGGGTATCGCCGGCCGCATAATGCTGGAGACTGACTTCATGCCAGCTGTTCAGCGTCACCTGGTCGATGGTGGCTACCAGGTTGTCCCGGCCACCGCTGAAGCCCAGGGAATCGTGGCGGGCGCTGAGCTTGTGCAGCCCCCGATCCGTCAGGTGGGCCTGGGGATCCACCCCGACATTGACCAGGAGCAGGTTGCGCAGAGGTTTGACCCCCAGGGACAAGGCCTCCCGACTGGCCGGGGCCACCGGAAACGGAATGAACGCCGACAGGGCGTCCAGCATCTCCCGCAGCTCCGCCACCGAGGCGGTACTTGAGCCTGACCGAACATTCAGGCGGGTGGTCCGCGTCAGCAGGCCATTGCAGTAACACCACACCATCAGTTCAGTGAGGTTGCCACTGCGGCGAATCACCGGTTGCCAGAAGGCGTCGGATGGATCCTCCAGATCCCGGTACAGCAGCCAGCCGTCCTGACCGGGTACCCCGCCCTGCTCGGACAGGTGATGAAACGCCAGGTTTTCCTCGGTCAGCGACGGTGCCAGCCCCGGGTTGATCTGTTCGATTTTTCCGGCCTTGCGCTGAAAGGCGGCGTAGAGTTTCCGCCCAAGCAGGTTCATGTCGTTGCTGCTGATGGCCGCCTGCGCCCCATGGTCCCGGGCCAGTCGCGACAGCAGGCGATAACTGTGGGTCAGCTCGGAGACAATGGTTCGGCGTAACCTCATCACCTCTTCGGCACGCCACTGCTGACGATTATCCAGGTCTTTTAACGCTGCCAGGGACCAACCCCAGTCATCTACCAGTTGCCGGAGCAAACGCACCCGCCAGTTCTCGGCGCCCATGTCGGTACGGGACAGGGGCAGGCCGGCTTTGAGGTAAAGGCTGCGACGTACCAGTTCCAGTCGCTGGGGAGCCTCCCGGGATAACAGCCATTGCTCCAGCCGCTGGTACAGCAATACGTAGGGATCCAGGCGATCGGCATCGGTTTCGCCGTCATACACGGCAGCCTTGAATACCCGGGATAACAGCGGCTCACCACTGCCCCGGGCGTAACATTCGATCAACAACAGCTTCAGAATGGACTTCCAGGGCGCGTCCATACCCTTGTACAACTGCCAGACCCCTGCACCCAGGAACTCTTCCTGCGGGATGGATGGCGCGGGACCGAAGTCTATGTACTCGCTTCCCTTGATGAAACGGCAGTCGATCAATTGCCGGGCACAACTATCGTAATTGTCCTCTTCACAGGCAGGAATCAGCCACCACAACGGGTAGCAGCCACCGAGGTGAATACTCGTACGGTAGAACTCATCCAGCAGCAGGTAATGCTGGGCACTGCCGCAGTTCTCGCCCGCCACCTCGGCCCGTTGACGGCCGGCCCGCCAATCCGCCGCGGCAAACACGAACACATGCAGTTCCACACCAAGCGTGGCGGCCCAGCCGGTGAGCCTGTCGGCCTTGCGTTCCAGGCAGCGTATGCCGGATTCGGACAGATCCGGGCGATGACACAGCCAGACGTCAAGATCACTGGCCACTGAGTGCCCGAGGGTGCCCGGGCTACCCATCAGGAACAAGGCGTCCAGGTCCGGATTTCTTTTGCCCTCGTCTTTCAGGGAAAAGGCGCGAGCCAGGCGGCGAGCGGCGCTGAGCGTCGGCTCGGAGGGCTGATAATGACTGAGGCCGTAGGGGCAATCCCGGTCCAGGTAGCCCGGCAGGGACGGGTGGTTGAGGTGAAACACCAGCGGCAGAATGTCCAGCACCACCTGCTGCCGGTACGTCAGCGCCGAATGAGCCCGCTCCCACCGTTGCTGGTTGACGGCGATGAAACGATCCCGCAGCCGGCGCAGTGTTTTCCGGTCAATCCCCTCATTGAAATCCAGGGCAATGGGTGTGTTGTGGATGGTCAAGGCGGCTCCGCGGGAGAGGTTCTTTCCGGTGTCATTATCAGTATGATGAACGCATCGTGGCAAAACCGGCAAAAAAATAAAAGCGGGACAGACTGTACACTCCCGCCGCGAAACTGGCTGAGGCTCACCCGTCGTGAAAGAATTCTTTATCCGTCGTTATAGTTCAGATAACCCTCTGGCAGCGGACCGTCGCACTCTGGTTCGCATTGATGATGAGGGACTTGTGACATCGGCGGATCACCATGCCGAAGCCGTTCTTGGCTACGACGCCGGCGAACTCGAGGGTCAGCCGGTACACCGGATCCTGGCGGCGCGCCAGGACGACCCGTTTGCTCCGGCCAATCGACACCGGATGGAGGGCGGCGAGCCGGTGTTGATCACCTTCCGCCACAAGGACGGCTTTTTCTTCACGGCAAGCCTCAGCCTCCGCGTGAATATGCGGGATTCCGATAAGGCCGCCAACGCTTACATCACGCTGCGCGACAGCTCCCCTGTCGATCATCAACTGACGCGTCTGGCGGAGGGTTCCGCCGGGTTCGGCATCTGGGAACTGAACATCCACAACAATGAGCTGACCTGGACTGAAGGGCTCTACACCCTGCTGCAGCTTCGGCCCGGCGCCAACATCACGCCCGAACAGGCCCTGTTTTACTGCCAAACTGGCCAGGGGCGGGTGCGCGCGCTGTTCCGGCGCTGTGTGCGCAGTGGCGAGCCGTTTTCCATCAGCCTCGATGTTGTGACCGCGAAACAGCAGCATCGGCGCGTGGAACTGACTGGCAAAGCCATGAAGGAAAATGGTCGCATCCACAGGATCGGCGGCGCCCTGGTGGACCATACCAGAGCATTCGGTCTGGAACAGGCCCGCCGGCACTCCGGACAGTTGCTGATGGCCACGGCCAACGCCACCAACGATCTTGTCGCGGCGGTTGATCGGCGGCTCAACCTGCTTTACTTCAATCAGGCTTTCAGCCGCCAGTTCGCCCACACCTTTGGCCATTTGCCCCATCCTGGCGGGCACCTGCCAGATTTGCTGCGGGATTTCCCCAATGAACGGCGGCTGATTGAACGCTTGTGGAACCGGGCCCTGGAGCGGGACAGTTTTGTGGTGGAAATGCCGCTGGCGCAGCAAAACCGCGATCTCCCGGTTTACGAGTTCCATTACCAGCGGGTGACCAACGATCGCGGTGAAGTCACCGGCGCTGTACACGTCGGCAAGGATATCAGCGCCCGGGTCAGTAACGCCTCCAGCAGCGAGTACCGCATCCGCCATGATCCGGTCACCGGCCTGATGAATCGCAAGGCCTTTATCCATCGGCTGAAGCGGGTCATTGAACCGCCCCGCCGACGGGACACCACCGACGGCCTGCTGTACCTCGACCTGGACAATTTCGACCGTATCAATGATTTGGCGGGCAGCGGTACCTGCGACCGCTACCTGCGGGAGCTTGCCAGCAACCTTGGCGTGAAGGTGCGCCAGCGTGACGCCCTGTCGCGGCTGTCAGGGGACACCTTTGCCCTGCTGATCGAGAACTGCCCGGAGGCCCAGGCGCGCAGGATCGCCGACAACATCCTCGAACTGATTGGCAGTTTCGTGTTCGACTGGCAGGACCGTCAGTTACAGACCACCGCCAGCGGCGGCCTGTTAATCCTGAACGACGAAGCCCCCACGGACCCCGAACAGTTGCTGCGTCAGGCCGCAGACCTTTGCCATACCGCCAAGACCTCTGGTCGCAACCGAATTCACGCCGCCCACGCCATATCCGAGGGCCCTGATGAGGGAGCCAGCGGCAAACTGGTCGAACAGATCCGCAGCGCCCTCGATAACGGCCACCTGATCCTTGAATACCAGCCCCTGCGCCCGGTGGCCAGCGTGACCTGGGGCGACCATATCGAGATCCTGTCGCGAATTCCCGGGCAAACCCCGGAGCAACCGTCACTACAACCCGGCGAGTTCCTGCCGGTGGCTGAACGGTTTGACCTCGCCAAGCCACTGGACCGCCAGGTGATCCGCCAGACGTTCCAATGGCTGGGCAGTCAGCGATTACTGGAGCCAAGGCTGAAATACTGCGGATTCAACCTGTCGCTGGCCAGCGTACTGGATGACACCTTCGCCGACTTCATGGAATCGGTGCTGGCCAACTCGCCCTATGCTGCTGAGTGTTTCTGCCTGGAGATACGCGAATCCCACGCTACCCAGTATCCGGATGAGGTCGCCGTGCAGTGTGACGCCCTGCACCGGATCGGCTGCCGGGTGGCACTGGACGGCGCGGGCGCATCGGTGGAGAGCTACAGCCTGGCGGCCAGGCTGCCAGTGGATATCATCAAGCTGGACCGCAAGATGATGCAGAACCTGCACGACGATCCGGTGCAGCAGGTGATGGTGGAGGCCTTGCACAAGATTGCCGAAGCCGCCGGCAAGACCACTGTCGCCACGTTTATTGAAAACGACGACACGCTACGCAAGGTGCGCACACTGGGCATTCACTTCGGCCAGGGGTTCCGGCTGTGCCGGCCCCGCCCCCTGCAGGATCTGAAACCGGCCGCCGTGGATCTGAGTACCGGACGAATCGGCGGCTAATCCACCGATTCATCCGATGCCGGATTAAAGTTGTTTGCGGGCTCTCGCCACGGCCGCACGGACCTGATCCGGCGCGGTACCGCCAAGGTGATCCCGGGCCTGCACCGAACCTTCCAGGGTCAGCACGTCAAACACATCCTCGCCGATAACGTCGGAGAAACGGGCCAGCTCGTCGAGGGTCATATCCGACAGGTCGCGGTTTTCGGCGACACCGAAGGCGACCGCTTTGCCAACGATTTCATGGGCATCGCGGAACGCCACGCCTTTCTTGACCAGATAATCCGCCAGATCGGTGGCGGTGGAGAACCCGCGCTTGGCCGCTACCCGCATGTTATCGGCTTTGGCCTGAATGGCCGGGATCATGTCGGCGTAGGCCTTGAGGCAGCCCTTGATGGTGTCGACGGTGTCGAACAGCGGTTCCTTGTCTTCCTGGTTGTCCTTGTTGTAGGCCAGCGGCTGGCTCTTCATCAGGGTCAGCAGGCTGATCAGGTGGCCGTTTACACGACCGGTCTTGCCGCGCACCAGTTCCGGCACATCCGGGTTCTTCTTCTGGGGCATGATGGAAGAACCGGTGCAGAAGCGGTCCGGCAGATCGATGAAGTCGAACTGGGCCGAGGTCCACAGCACCAGCTCTTCGCTGAAACGGGACAGGTGGGTCATCAGCAGCGCTGCGAAGCTGCAGAATTCGATGGCAAAATCCCGGTCACTGACCGAATCCAGGGAATTCTCGGTGGGGCGGTCAAAGCCCAGCAAACGCGCGGTCATGGCGCGGTCGATCGGGTAGGTGGTGCCCGCCAGCGCGGCCGCGCCCAGCGGCATGACATTGACCCGTTTACGGCAGTCCTGCAGACGTTCGCCATCCCGCACCAGCATTTCGTACCAGGCCAACAGGTGGTGGCCAAAGGTCACCGGCTGAGCGGTTTGCAGGTGGGTGAAGCCGGGCATGATGGTGTCGGCCTCGCGCTCAGCCAGATCCAGCAGGCCGGTCTTCAGCCGGGTCAGTTCCTCGGCGATCACGTCGATCTCGTCCCGCAGGTACAGGCGGATATCGGTGGCGACCTGGTCATTGCGGCTGCGGCCGGTATGGAGTTTCTTACCGGTGATGCCGATACGGTCGGTCAGTTGTGCCTCGATGTTCATGTGCACATCTTCCAGGCTGACGGACCATTCGAAGGTGCCGGCCTCGATATCGGCCTTGACGCCCTTCAGTCCCTCAATGATGCTGTCCCGCTCTTCCGCGGTCAGCACGCCCACTTCCGCCAGCATGGTGGCATGGGCAATGGAACCGGTGATGTCGTGGTGGTAAAGGCGCTGATCAAAACCAACGGACGCGGTGAAGCGTTCAACAAAGGCGTCGGTCGGCTCACTGAAGCGACCGCCCCAGGGTTTTTCGGAGCTTGTGCTCTGGTCAGACTTTTTCTGATCCGTCATGGTCTATCTTTCCTGCTGACAGCCCGGCATTATTTCGCGGGGTGAATGAAGAGGTGAATAAGATGGTCGCGGGATTATAACATTCCGGCGCGCTCTGTTGCGCTCCCTGTTCAGGAAAGAGGTTTAATGGCAGCACCACGCAAAAGCAGCGAATTCTACGTGCCGGACCTGTGCCGCGTGCGGGCCGTGTTCATGCTGCTCATTACCAGCGAACTGATGGTGCTGGTGCTTTCCATTGTGCAGGCGGAAGCAGACTGGATTGACTGGAACTACTTCGGGCTGTTGTCACTGTTTGTTCAATGGACGGTACTGACCAGCGCCGCCCTTATCTGCCTGTTGCGCAACTGGCTGGCGCAACTGACCGTGACCCGTGCCACCCTCGCGATGGTGATGATCGTACTGCTGGACGTGCTTGCGTTCGGACTGTTCGCCGACAGTGTTCTCTACCCACAACCCGGCGTCAGTGGCTGGCAGGGAATTGCCAAGAAACTGCTGCTGGCGCTGCTGATCACCCTGATGGTACTGCGGTATTTCTATCTGCAGCACCAGTGGCAGCAACAGCGGGAAGCGGAAATGCAGGCGCGCCTGGCCGCCCTGCAGGCGCGGATACATCCCCACTTCCTGTTCAACAGCATGAACACCATCGCCAGCCTGATTGCCGTCAATCCGGACCGGGCCGAGGATGCGGTGCTGGACCTGTCGGAACTGTTTCGCGCCAGCCTGCGAACCGGGGACCGCCTGATTCCGCTGCAAGACGAGCTGGACCTGTGCAGGCGCTACCTGGACATTGAAGCCTTGCGACTCGGTGACAGGCTGACGCTGCAATGGGATATTGCCGCAGGCCTGGAAAAGCAGGCGATCCCGCCCCTGACGCTGCAGCCGTTGCTGGAGAATGCCATCTACCATGGTATCCAGCCACGTCCGGAGGGCGGCACCGTGAAACTGGAAGCTTCCCGCAAGGGACACTTCGTCTATATCATGGTGCAGAATCCGAGGCCGGAATCCGCCATCAGCAAGCACGATGGCAACCGCATGGCCCTTGCCAACATCCAGTCAAGATTGCAGGCTCTGTTTGGTGACGAGGCAGTACTAAAGCACAGTCACCAGAACGACGTATACACAGTTACCCTGAGATTGCCCCGCAGGACCGCCGACCACACTGCCGGGCCAGACATCGAAGGATCGCGAAACGGATAATGACAGCCACAGCCCCAACCATTCGCAAGGTACTCATAGCCGACGACGAGCCGCTGGCCCGGGACCGGCTACGGCGACTGATCCAGGACATCCCCGGCTACCGGGTATGCGGCGAGGCCGCGGACGGCGACTGCGCCCTGCGCCAGGTCGCGGAGCTGGAGCCGGACATCCTGCTGCTGGATATCCGCATGCCGGGTACCGATGGCATGGACGCGGCGGCCGCCATTACCCGGCTTGACCATCCGCCGGCCATCATCTTTTGCACGGCCTATGACCATTACGCCATCAAGGCCTTTGACGTCAGCGCTGCGGCTTACCTGCTCAAACCCGTCCGCCGCGAGGCCCTGAGCGAAGCCCTCGCCCGCTCCGGTCAGGTCAATCGCGTCCAGCAGCAAACCCTGTCGGCCCGCGAATCCGAGGGCGCCGGCCAGCTCGCCATCAAGACCCATCGCGGCACCGAACTCATCGATATCGGGGCAATCCTCTACTGCGAGGCCGACCAGAAATACGTCACCATCCACCACACCCGGGGCGAAACCGTCTCCGACTACACCCTGAAAGAGCTGGAGCAGAGCCACCCGACGTCATTGCTGCGCATTCACCGCCATACACTGGTGGGCGTTGGTTTTATCCAGGCCCTCACCCGCGACGGCAATGGCCACAATTCAGTCGTTTTGCGGGACGACCGGGGAAAACTGCCGGTCAGCCGCCGCCATGCCAGCGCAGTCCGGCAATGGCTGCAGGAACACCAACCGGGTTGATGCTCGCCATACACGCAAGTCAAGGCAACCCAGGGCAGTGGCGGGACTTTTTCGCCGCTTCAAGGTAACCTTGACAGACATTTTTCCAAACCGGCAACGTTCACCATGTCAAAACGAACTCTGCGCATCGCGACCCGCAGCAGTGCCCTGGCACTGTGGCAGGCCGAATTCATCAAATCCGAACTGGAACGGCTCCACGACAACATCACCGTGGAGCTAGTCAAGATCAAGACCCAGGGCGACAAGATCCTCGACGTCCCCCTTGCCAAGATCGGCGGCAAGGGCCTGTTCGTGAAGGAATTGGAAGAAGCCATGCTCGACGGCCGCGCGGACCTGGCCGTGCACTCCATGAAGGATGTCCCCATGGAGTTTCCGGAAGGCCTGGACCTGGTCGCTATCTGCGAACGGGAAGATCCCACCGACGCCTTCGTCAGCAACCATCACGACACCGTCGACGCCCTGCCCCAGGGTGCGGTGGTGGGTACCGCCAGCCTGCGCCGGGAAGCCCAGTTGCGGGCTTACCGCCCTGACCTTCAAATCCGCGTTTTGCGAGGCAACGTCAACACCCGCCTGGCCAAACTGGACGCCGGCGAGTACGACGCCATTGTCCTGGCCAGCTCGGGCCTGAAACGACTGGGCTTCCATGACCGCATCCGCTACTGCCTGCCGGATTCCATATCACTGCCGGCGGTCGGACAAGGCGCGCTGGGCATCGAGTGCCGCGTGAATGATTCCGAATTGCTGGCCATGCTGGCGCCACTGAACCACCAGGACACTTCGGATCGCGTCAGGGCGGAACGCGCCCTGAACCGTCGTCTGCAAGGTGGTTGCCAGGTGCCTATCGCAGCCTATGCGTTGCTGGAAGACAAGGACACGGTCTGGCTCAGAGGGCTGGTCGGCGCTGTCGACGGCACGCAGATATTCCGCGTTGAAGGCCGGGCTCCCAGGGCCGAAGGCGAACGCCTGGGCCGGGAACTGGCCGAGGACCTCCTGGCCATGGGCGCTGACAAGGTACTGGCTGAGATCTATGGCCACACGCCAACCTGATCCCCGCTCACTGACCGGCCGGCGAATCCTGATTTGCCGGCCGGAGCCCGAAGCCTCCCGGCTGGCCCATTGCTTCCGCGAAGCCGGGGCCGATGCCCGGGTGCTGCCGTTAATCGAGCGTGAACCGCTACCAGAGACACCGGCAACTCGCACCCTGATTCAGGATCTCGATCACTACTCCCACGTTATTGCCGTGAGCCCCTACGCCGCCACCCTGTTCATGGCGCTGGCCGACAACTGGTGGCCCCAGCTGCCCATGGGCATTCGCTGGTATGGCGTGGGCCGGGGCACCGCTGCGGTGCTGGCGCGACACGGCCTCAGCCCCCGTGTGCCCACCAACGGCTGGACCAGCGAGGCACTGCTGGCGCTGCCTTCCCTGCAACGGATCAGCGGAGAAAAGGTCCTGCTGGTCCGGGGCGAGGATGGACGTGAACTGATCCACCAGACGCTCAGTGACCGGGGGGCCAGAGTTAACGTATTACCATTGTACCGGCGGCATCAGCCACACCACGATGCCACCACACTGGACAAAGCCCTGCTATGCTTCTTACCGGAGGCAGTGGTCGCACTGTCCGGGGAAACATTGAACAATCTCATCGCACTGAGTGAGAATACCGGCCATAATCTTGAAAAAACATTGCTGGTGGTGCCTGCCAGCCGGGTCGCTGATCAGGCCCGTCAGGCCGGGCTGAATAAAACCTGTATACCGGAAAGCCTTGCCGACAACGACATCGTGGCAACCGTCGCACAAGAACTGAATGGCTGACGGTTGCCCCGTAAACACCAAGTAAGGATGCCTGTGACTGAATCAAACACACAACTGCCCGCCGCCATTCCCCAGGACAAGCCCGCTCAGAAGAAGCTCTGGCCCCTGTGGCTGATATCAATACTTGCCCTGGCCCTGGTTATTCTTCTCGCGCTCTGGAGCTGGCAGCAGTGGAACGACCGCCAGGCATTGCAACAGACCCTGGAGAGCGTAAGCAGCGACGTCTCCCGGCTGGACAGCCAGTACGGCGCACGGGGCAGCGAGCAGAGCAACAGGATTCAGGCGCTGGAAGCCAAACTGGCGGACCAGCGGGAACTGATAGCCACCCAGCAACGCCAGATCGACCACAACGCCAGGGAACTGCTGGAAGCCGGCAACCGCACCCGCACCGACTGGCTGCTGGCTGAAGCCGAATACCTGCTGAGGGTTGCCAACCAGAGACTGCTTATCGAAAAGGACATCCGTGGTGCACTGGCCGCACTGGAAGCCGGCGACGATGTGCTCAACGAGTCGGACGATATCGGCGTGTATCCGGTACGACAGCAACTGGCGAAGGAAATTCTCGCCCTCAAGGGCATTGCCGATGTCGACCGCACCGGGCTTTACCTGACCCTGGAAGCGGCCATTGACAGTGTTAACAAGCTCACTGAGGATGCCCTGGTGAACGAACGGGCACCCGGATTTGTCACCAGCGCCGACGAAGCCCTGGGCGACGAGCCCGGCGGTGAACCCGGACTGCTCAGTCAGGGCTGGACCAAGGTCAAGAGCACACTGGCGGATGTGGTTGTCGTTCGCCGCCTGGACGAGCCCGTCAAACCCCTGCTGTCACCCGACCAGAGCGCGTACGCCCGCCTCAACCTGCAACTGATGCTGGAAGAAGCGGAAATGGCGGTACTGCGCGGCCATCAGGAACTCTACAACCGCGCCCTGACCAAAGCCGGCAACGCCATTACCGACTGGTATGACAACACCAACCCCCAGGTAGCCGCGCTCACTGAGACCCTGGGCGAACTCCAGGACAAAAATATTGATCCCCGGCTTCCAGACATCAGCCGCTCACTGGAATTGCTGAAGGCCCGGCTGGAAGGTCGCCAGGGCACCTCCGACACCAACGGCGAGAATGAGGAAGAGGAGAGCGAATCATGATTCGCATCCTGCTGATCATCCTCGTTGCCCTGCTGATCGGTACTGGCCTGTCTATGGGGCTCGAGTACGACCTTGGCTACATCCGCATCAGCCTGGGCCATTACCTGATCGAGACCAATTTCTGGGTCGGACTGGCATTGCTGGTGGCAATCGTGGTGCTGTCGGTGCTTACCATCAACCTGATACGCCGTTTTCGTCACGGCACCGGTCTTATGGCCGGCTGGATCGCCCGCGGCAACGAGCGGCGGGCTCGTCGGCGTACCACCCAGGGTCTGTTGGCGCTGGCCGAGGGCAACTGGCCCCGCGCCCGCAAACTGCTCACTTCCTCCGCCAACCATGCCGACACCCCGCTGATCAATTACCTGGCGGCAGCACAGGCCGCATTTGAATCCGGCGACCATGATGCCGTGGATGAACTGCTGCGGGCAGCGTTCGAAAGCACCCCTGGCTCAGACATGGCCGTGGGCATCACCCAGGCCCAGCTACAGCTGGCAGGTAACCGCCTGGAGCAGGCCCTGGCCACCCTCATCCGCCTGCGTAAACAGGCACCGCATCACCCCTTCGTGCTAAAACTGCTGAAGAACACCTACCTGCGGCTGGAAGACTGGCGCGAGCTGTCGAAACTGTTGCCTGAGATGCGCAAACGCAACCTCCTCGCCGCGGACGAAGTGGAAACGCTGGAACGCATGGTCTGGCACAACCTGCTGCAGCGGGCTGCGGAAGATTGCCGCCGCCAGACCGGCACGGAGTCGGCTTCACTTGAACCCCTGACCCGGCTGTGGGACGAGCTGCCCGGCGTGCTGAGGCGTGATGAGCACACCATCCGCGAGTATGCCCGCCTGCTCGCCGCTCTCGGTGACGAGGCCCAGTCGGAAACGTTGCTGAGGAAGGTTCTGCGCAATCACTGGAGCGACGAACTGATCAATCTGTATGGTCGCGTGAAGGGCCATAAACCGGACGAACAACTGCTAATCGCCGAACAATGGCTGAAGAACCGTCCCAACAACGCCGAACTGTTGCTGGCATTGGGACGACTGAGTCTGAGAAACGAACTGTGGGGCAAAGCCAGGGAGTATTTCGAGACCAGTCTGCGCCTGCGCCGCAGCCGCGAGACTATGGCGGAACTAAGCCGACTGAATGCTCACATGGGACAAGAGGACACCAGCGTGAAACTGCTGATGCAGGGGCTGGAGAAGGACAACGAACTGCCGGATCTGCCGATGCCTAAGGCTTGACGAGGGTTCTATCCCGGTAGCCTGCTTTTACGCGGGCTGGCCCCGGGGTGGGTCTGACATTGGTGATATAGCTTTTGTCGGATTACGCTTTGCTAATCCGACAATTCAGGTATCTCAGCCCCTCGGAGCGTACTCCAATACATCGGAGAAAAACGCCGCTTTCGGCAAACCAGCCTCAATCAGAGCATCCATCAGCGTATACACCATGGTCGGCGACCCGCTGGCATGCACTTCCACGCTGTTCCATTCCATGCCGGAAGCCAGTACCGCTCGCACCAACTGGTCATGATGGCCGGCCCAGTCGTTATCCTCATCATCACCGACGACGGGCAGAAACGTAAACGGCGGCCACTCCTGCTCCCATTTCTGGGCCAGGCTCCGCAGGTACATGTCTTCGTGGCGACGCACGCCCCAATAGAGTTTGACCGGTTGCTGGTAGCTGGTCGTCCTGAGGTAATCCACCAGGCTTTTCATCTGGGCAAAGCCGGTGCCCGCCGCCACCAGCAACAACGGTTTCTCCGGAGCTGCTGCCAGGCAGGCCTTGCCGTGAGGAAGTTCCACGGTGACATCTTTGCCCGAGGTCAGCGCTTCAATCACCGTCTGCGCCGACACCCAGTCCGGCGAGGCCTGGATATGCAGTTCTATGTCCGATTCGGACGGGCTGCTGGCGATGGAAAAATAACAAGGGTCGGCATCCGGAAGATTGACCGACAGGTACTGCCCGGCATGAAAGGACAGCTCACGCCGGCGGGGCAGCTGAAGCTCGACCCGGTAGACGTCGTGGCTGATGGAGCGAACATCCACCACCTTTGCCTGGTACTTGCGAGGCTGATTGGTTCCTGCTGCCATAACGGCGTTAATCTCCAGTTCCAGGTCCCCGAGCGCGAGGGTTCTGCACATCATCAGGCGCTCGTTGACCGTCATCGTCTGTTGGTTGCGGGTGTTCAGTGCTTGGCCGGCCAATAGCCGGGCTTCACAGATTTCACACACCCCATTGCGGCAGGCGGCGGGCACGGCAATGCCCGCATCGGCTGCGGCATCGAGCAAGTCTGTTTCCGGGCTGACAGCATAGGCCAGTCCGGACGGTTTCAGGACAACCCGATACACATCGTTGTTCCTATCACTCGGGGCGATCCGGCGAAGTTTCAATCCCCAGGCTGTCCCAGAGCTCATCCACCCGCTGTTTGACCTCGTCGGTCATGGTGATCGGCGTACCCCACTCCCGGTCGGTTTCACCGGGCCACTTGTTGGTGGCGTCCATGCCCATCTTGGAGCCAAGGCCGGACACCGGCGAAGCAAAATCCAGATAATCGATGGGCGTGCTTTCCACCATCGTGGTGTCACGGGCCGGGTCCATCCGCGTCGTCATCGCCCAGATAACATCTTTCCAGTCCCGGGCATTCACATCATCGTCCGTGACAATCACGAACTTGGTGTACATGAACTGCCGCAAAAATGACCATACCCCCATCATCACCCGTTTGGCATGACCTGGGTACTGTTTCTTCATGGTCACCACTGCAAGGCGGTAAGAACAGCCTTCCGGCGGCAAGTAGAAATCCACAATTTCCGGGAACTGCTTCTGCAGGATCGGGATAAACACTTCGTTCAGCGCCACACCGAGAATCGCCGGCTCATCGGGCGGGCGTCCGGTGTAGGTGCTGTGATAGATCGGATCCTTGCGATGGGTAATCCGCTCCACGGTGAACACCGGGAACTGATCCACTTCGTTGTAGTAGCCGGTGTGATCGCCAAACGGCCCTTCCGGAGCCATGTCGTCCGGGTAGATAAACCCTTCCAGCACAATCTCGGCACTGGCCGGCACCTGCAGGTCACTGAGACCACATTCCACCAGTTCAGTCTTCCCACCCCGTAACAGGCCGGCAAAGGCGTATTCTGACAAGGAATCGGGCACCGGCGTTACCGCCCCAAGGATGGTGGCCGGATCGGCGCCCAAGGCAACCGCCACCGGATAGGGCTGACCCGGATTGGCCTTCTGGAACTCCTGAAAATCCAGCGCACCACCACGATGACTGAGCCAGCGCATAATCAGCCGGTTACGACCGATCACCTGCTGCCGATAGATCCCCAGGTTCTGCCTTTCCTTGTGGGGCCCACGGGTGATCACCAGCGGCCAGGTCACCAGCGGACCGGCATCACCGGGCCAGCAGTGCTGAACCGGAATCTGGTACAGGTCGACCTGATCTTTCTCGATCACCACATCCTGACAAGGTGCTGAACGCAGCACCTTGGGGCTCATACGCATGACCTGCCGGAACAGCGGCAGTTTCTCAATGGCGTCCTTGAAGCCCTTGGGGGGATCCGGCTCCTTCAAGAAAGCCAGGAGCTTGCCAATCTCCCGCAAAGCGGTGACATTGTCCTGCCCCATGCCCAACGCCACCCGCTTTGGCGTACCAAACAGATTGGCCAGCACCGGCATGTCGTAACCTTTCGGATTCTCGAACAATAACGCCGGACCACCCGCCCGCAGGGTGCGATCGCAGATTTCAGTCATTTCCAGGTGGGGATCAACTTCGACGGAAATACGCTTGAGCTCGCCCAGATTTTCCAGCTGGCCGATAAAATCTCTGAGATCGTTGTATTTCATTCGGTGCTCCGTTCGCGCTTCTGTTACTACGGAGGTAAGCCCTTAGCGGACTTTTATTCGGGGCCGGAACGAGGTGTGGGACAGGAGGGACCAAAACATTCAAGGAAACCA
>NZ_JBJJLC010000012.1:0-397934 GCF_045449855.1 Marinobacter alkalisoli
CCCACACCTCACCCCTCGAGCTTCAGGTACCTGCACCAGAAATCGGCAAGTACCTCAAAACCAGGATCAACGACGCTTCATGGACTGGAAGAATTCGTCGTTGGTCTTGGTGTCCTTGAGCTTGTCCAGCAGGAATTCGATGGCGGCGGTGTCATCCTCCATGGAATGCAGCAGCTTACGCAGAATCCAGACGCGCTGGATGTCAGCCTCGCTCATCAGCAGATCCTCGCGGCGGGTGCCGGAGCTGCGAATGTTGATGGCCGGATAAGTGCGCTTCTCGGCGATCTTGCGGTCCAGGTGCACTTCCATGTTACCGGTGCCCTTGAACTCCTCGTAGATCACCTCGTCCATCTTGGAGCCGGTGTTGACCAGGGCGGTGGCAAGGATGGTCAGGCTACCGCCTTCTTCCACGTTACGGGCCGCACCGAAGAAACGCTTGGGCTTCTCGAGGGCGTGGGCGTCCACACCACCGGTCAGAACCTTGCCTGAGGACGGAATCACAGTGTTGTAGGCACGGGCCAGACGGGTGATGGAATCCAGCAGGATCACCACGTCTTTCTTGTGCTCAACCAGGCGCTTGGCCTTTTCGATCACCATTTCCGCCACCTGAACGTGACGGGCCGGCGGCTCGTCGAAGGTGGAGGCGATAACCTCACCGCGTACCGTACGCTGCATTTCGGTCACTTCTTCCGGGCGCTCGTCGATGAGCAATACCATGACATGGCATTCCGGACTGTTGCGGGTGATGGACTGGGCGATGCTTTGCATCAGCAGCGTCTTACCGGCTTTGGGCGGGGAGACGATCAGGCCACGCTGGCCCTTGCCGATGGGCGCCACCAGATCCAGAACCCGGGAAGAGAGATCCTCGGTGCTGCCGTTACCGGCTTCGAGCATAAGACGCTCGTCCGGAAACAGCGGCGTGAGGTTCTCGAACAGGATCTTGTTTCGGGCGTTGTCCGGCTTGTCGAAGTTAATCTCGTTAACTTTCAGCAGGGCAAAGTAACGCTCGCCGTCTTTGGGCGGACGGATCTTGCCGGCAACGGTGTCACCGGTTCGCAGGTTGAAGCGGCGAATCTGGCTCGGCGACACGTAGATATCGTCGGGTCCGGCAAGGTATGAGGCATCGGCGGAACGGAGGAAGCCGAAACCATCCTGCAGAATTTCCAGTACGCCATCACCGTAGATGTCTTCGCCGCTTTTGGCATGCTTCTTCAGGATCGTGAAGATAACATCCTGCTTGCGCGACCGGGCCAGGTTATCAAGGCCCATCTCTTGCGCAATATCGAGCAATTCGGGCACGGACTTCTGCTTGAGTTCAGTAAGATTCATAGGTTGTTAGATTTTCGGAATGGAAGTAAACGAATATTGGAATGACAGGAATGCCCCTGAACGAATTGATCGGATACTAGTTGAACTTGGTGCTGGCCAGATGGAGCAACCGGTATAGATGAAAGCCGGAAAAGTACTGAAGCCAGAGACAGGAAGAACAACCGTTCGCCGGGCAACACGGATAATCGGCCACCTGACCTGTGAATGTCAAGTGATGCTGACCAAATTTACACCAATCGCCGCTCATGTCAAAGGGGAAATACCACCACACACATCCTCCTCCCTCTGATGAGATACTCCCCTTCCATTCCCGTGCAGCTACGGGGATACTGACCACAATCAGTGATTTAACCTGCGGAGTAACACCATGAGCAGCGACAAAAGCGACGAACTCAAACCCCTGAACATTGCCATCCTGACAGTATCCGACACTCGCGGGGCCGATGAGGACACCTCCGGCCAGTTTCTTGAAGACAGCGTTGTTGAGGCCGGTCACCAATTGATCGCACGGCGAATTCTCCCGGACGATGTGTATCTGGTTCGCGCGTTGATGTCCGGCTGGATCGCCGATGCGGACATTCACGCAATCATTATTACCGGCGGGACCGGTTTCCATGAGCGCGATAGCACTCCGGAAGCCGTCGCACCGCTGCTGGATAAAACCATTGATGGCTTTGGCGAGGAATTCCGCCGACTGTCGGCCTCAGAGATTGGCACTTCCACGATCCAGTCCCGCGCATTTGGGGGGCTGGCCAACCACACAGTCATTTTCTGCCTGCCCGGATCAACCGGCGCGTGTCGCACCGGATGGAACGGCATTCTGAGTACGCAGCTGGACAGCCGTCACGGACCGTGCAACTTCTCGGCACTGGCGCTGGGCAAACCGGACCGCCCCCATCACCGGCTGCATGAAAAGATTGGCAACAGGGGACAGCGATAGTCATGGCAGGCCAACAGCTAACGCCGCTCGAGGAAGCCCTCGCCCGGCTACTGACACAGGCAACCCCGCTGACCGGGTCGGAGACCGTGCCGCTGACCGAGTGCCTTGGCAGGGTGCTGGCAGAGGACCATCACGTGCCGGCGGATGTGCCACCAGCGGACAACAGCGCGGTGGATGGGTACGCCCTGAGAACACAGGATTTCGTCCCGGACAGCCCCCTCCCGGTGTCGGCCCGGGTGCCTGCGGGGCAGGCCCCGGCAGCGATTGAAGCCGGCACGGCGGTTCGTATTTTTACCGGCTCGGAGATTCCCGAAGGCGCGAATGCGGTGGTGATGCAGGAGTGGGTGGAGGTGACCGATGCCGGCATAGTGATCCGCACCGATGTCAGCGAGGGCCAGAATATCCGCCGCCGTGGACAGGACCTGAGCCAGGGGGATCTGGCCCTCGCGCGGGGCACCCGCCTGCGCCCCCAGGAAATGGGGCTACTGGCTTCCATGGGAATCGCCCGCGTGCCGGTATTCCCCCGCCTGAAAGTTGCGATCCTGAGCACAGGCGATGAACTTGTTGAACCGGGCACCGCTCTAAACCCCGGACAGATCTACAACACTAACCGGTTTACCCTGCTCGGTTTGCTGGCTGATACCTGTTGCGACGTGGTGTTGTGTGAAACGCTCCGGGACTCGCGGGAAGCCACTCAGACAACGCTGAAGCGCGCGGCCAGCGAGGCAGACCTGGTGATTACCAGCGGCGGCGTCTCGGTGGGCGAAGAGGATCATGTGCGGGCGGTGCTGGAGGAATCCGGCGAGCTGTCCCTGTGGCGCCTGGCCATCAAGCCGGGCAAGCCACTGGCTTTTGGCTCGATTGAGGGCACACCGGTTCTGGGCCTGCCGGGCAATCCGGCGGCGGTGCTGGTCGCGTTCCTGGTGGTGGCAATTCCTTACATCCGCAAGCGCCAGGGCGTCTCGGATTATCGGGTTTCCGGTGAACAGCTGCCAGCAGCCTTCAAGATGGACTCGGCCTCCGTTCGCAAGGAGTTTGTCCGGGCGCGGAAGGAGACCCATGGGCAGCGGGTGGAAGTGGCGGCCTACCCGAATCAGAGTTCCGGAATGCTGAGTTCCGCCTGCTGGGCCGATGGCCTGGCGGTGGTGCCGGAGCACACAACCGTCAGTCCCGGTGATATGATTACGTATTATTCCTTTGCAGAGTTTCTGGGGTAACCATGAGTAACGAGAACACGCTGACTGTTCATTTTTTTGCCCGCCTGCGGGAGGAGTTGGCGACTGACAGCCTGACGCTTCCTGCGCGGCCCGACGCCACCGCCGGGCAGGTGCTGTCTGAACTGGCAGCGAAAGGCGGCCCGTGGGCCCAGCTGGATGGCAAGCAGCCGGTGATGATTGCCGTCAACCAGGCCATGGCCAAGCCGGAAACGCCACTCAAGGCGGGGGATGAGGTGGCCTTTTTCCCGCCGGTGACAGGAGGCTGAAGTGAATCATTCCGTTACGGTTCAACACGAGGATTTCGATGCCGCCGTGGAGTATCAGGCATTGCGGGGCAGTGGCGCCGGTACGGGAGCTATTGCGACGTTTACCGGGCTGGTGCGGGACAGTGGCGACATGCAGGGCGTGACGGGGCTGTTTCTGGAGCATTATCCGGGAATGACGGAGCGGGTGATCGAGGATCTGATTGAGCAGGCGGCCAAGCGCTGGGATGTGCGTGAGGCGCGGGTCGTTCATCGGGTCGGTGAGTTGGCGCTGTCTGATCAGATTGTGTTTGTGGGGGTGTGCAGTGCCCACCGGGGGGATGCGTTTGCGGCCTGTGCATTCATTATGGACGCTTTGAAGACGTCGGCACCGTTCTGGAAGAAGGAGATGACGGAGTCCGGGGAGCACTGGGTTGAGCAGAAGGATGCTGATCTGGCTCGTAGTCAGAGTTGGGAATTGTAGGTTCCCTGGTGGCCTCATATTGGAGTGCGTCGGCCGGTCACTAATGCGGGTGGGTGGCTTGGTTTACTCATGGCCATAAAAAAACCGCCCGTGAACCTTGGCTCAGGGGCGGTTTCGGGCGTCCGGTCGGCAATCAGAGATTGCTGTCCAGGAAGGCCGCCAGTTGGGATTTGGACAGTGCGCCCACTTTGGTGGCGTCCACGTTGCCGTTCTTGAACAGCATCAGGGTGGGAATGCCGCGGATGTTGAACTTGGGCGGGGTCTGTTCGTTTTCGTCGATGTTCAGCTTGCAGATTTTCAGCTTGCCGTCGTACTCATCGGCGATCTCTTCCAGTACCGGCGCGATCATTTTGCAGGGGCCGCACCACTCTGCCCAGTAGTCCACCAGTACAGGTACGTCAGACTGCAGTACGTCCTGCTCAAAAGATGCGTCAGTTACGTTTACGATATTTCCGCTCATTACCATTTCCTGATTCAGGCACCTTTCACTCTCGATACCAAGCGGATACCACTTGGATACCATACGGCCCATGCCGCAGCGATTGGTGCTGTTGAACGTTGCTGAAGGCTGCATTCTGTTCAAAAGCAGCCGTTCACCCTCATCTCAATACGCAATACTTTACGCGATTGATCAGCTGTCTGTGAAGCGGTTCTGCCCGTCTCTCGGTTTCTCGCTATACTGGCGGTGAGTAAAATCCGATGGCGACCATTACTGACAGGTCCGCCGGAATTCGCTTATAGTACCGGCACATGCCTAGAGGAATTCTTCACACGTGACGGCCACCCCCTCTGCCGAATCCAATGCCACATCGCCCGAGCTGCTTGCGGCTATCGACATGGGCTCCAACAGTTTCCATATGGTGGTTGCCCGGCTGGTCCACGGTGAAATCCGCACCCTGGAGAAAATGGGCGAGAAGGTTCAGCTCGGCGCCGGGCTCGATAGTCATAACCGTCTCACCGAGGAAGCTCAGCAACGCGCCCTGGCCTGTCTGGGCCGGTTTGCCCAGCGCCTCCGCGGGATGCCGCCCGAGGCGGTGCAGATTGTTGGCACCAATGCCCTGCGGGTCGCCCGCAATGCCCAGGAATTCATGGCCCGCGCGGAGGAGGTTCTGGGCTATCCGGTGGAGATCATTGCCGGGCGTGAGGAAGCCCGCCTCATTTACCTTGGCGTGTCCCATACCCTGTCCGACGATGTCGGCCGGCGGCTGGTGATTGATATTGGCGGCGGCAGTACCGAGTTCATCATCGGCGAGCGCTTTGAGCCCCAGGAACTGGAAAGCCTGCACATGGGTTGCGTGTCGTTCCGCAACCGTTATTTCGCCGATGGCAAGATCACCCGTCGCCAGATGGACAAGGCCGTCACCCATGCCCAGCAGGAGCTGCTGAATATCCGCCAGCATTTTCGCAATGTCGGCTGGCAGAGTTCTGTCGGCTCGTCCGGCTCCATCAAGGCGATCGCCAGTGTTCTGGCGAGCCTGAAGATTACCGACGGCACCATCACCCTGGACGCGATGAACGAGCTGCGCCAGCGCCTGGTCAGCATGGGCAAGGTCGAGAAGCTGGCGGATCTTGGCGTACGCACGGACCGCCAGAGCATCTTTCCGGCGGGTTTCGCCATTCTGATGGGCGCGTTCCAGTCGCTTCAGATCGAGGAGATGACCTTCACCGAAGGCGCCCTGAGGGAGGGATTGCTCTACGATATTGTCGGCCGCATCCAGCATGAGGATGTGCGTGAGCGGACCATCGCGGCGCTCCAGGAACGCTACCATGTGGATCAGGATCACGGCCGTGCCGTGGAAGAGACCACCATCTCCGCCTGGGACCAGGTAGCGGATACTTGGGCGCTCCGTACCCTGCCGGATGAGGAGGTCCTGCGCTGGGCCTGTCGCCTGCACGAGATCGGGCTGACCATTTCCCACAGCCAATACCACAAGCACGGCGCCTACCTGTTGCGCTACTCCGACCTGCCGGGTTTCAGCCAGCAATTCCAGCGGGATCTGGCCACTCTGGTGAGAGGCCACCGGCGCAAGTTCTCCTCAGCCATTTTCGAAGAGCTCGACCCCGAGGACGTACCGCGACTCAAGTACCTGTGCGTGCTGGTGCGGCTCGGGGTACTGCTTCAGCACCCCAGGAATATGGAACCACCTCCCGCCTTTCGACTCCATGCCGGCGAGAACCGGCTGGCGATCGAATTTCCCGATGGCTGGTTTGATGAGCGCCCGCTGACTCTGGCGGATCTGGAAAATGAGCGGGACTATCTGTCGAAGCAGGGCTTCAAGCTGGAGCTGACTGCTGACACCTAGCCAGACGGGACACTAGGCAACCAGCTCCGCTTCCAGGCTTTCCACGGTTTCGCTGATCTCCAGCCATTCGGCTTCCACGTCTTCCAGGCGCCCATTGAGCCGGGCCTGTTTCCCCAGCAACTCCTTCAGTTGCTGCTTGCCCTCATCCTGGTAGAGCTCCGGCGCGGATAACTCCCCTTCCAGGGTCGAAAGGCTCTGTTGCAGCTGCTCCATCTCCTTCTCAAGCGCGGACTGCTGTTTACGATAAGGGCTCAGTTTCTGCCGTATGGCCGCTTCGGCGCGCTTGCGCGCCTTGCGGTCATCGGCACTCTCACCGACCACATTCGTATCAGCCGCCGATTGCCCCTGGGCTCCGCCTTGCTGCGGCTCCCTCATCGGCGGTTCGGATTCGTCCTTGCGGCGGTCTGCCAGCCAGCGCTCGTAATCCTCCAGATCGCCATCGTATTCCGCCACCCGGCCATCGTTAACCAGCCAGAACTCATCCACTGTGTTGCGCAGCAGGTGGCGGTCGTGAGAAACCACTACAATGGCTCCGGCAAAGTTCTGTAATGCCATGGTCAGGGCCTGGCGCATTTCCAGGTCCAGGTGGTTGGTAGGCTCATCCAGCAACAACAGGTTCGGCTTCTGCCATGCGATGACGGCCAGGGCAACCCGGGCCTTCTCCCCGCCGGAGAATGAGCGGATCGCACTCAGGGCTTCATCGCCGTGGAAGTCAAAACCGCCGAGAAAGTTGCGAATACTCTGCTCGGACGCTTTGGGCGACAATCGCTGCAGATGCAGGAACGGGCTGGCGTCCAGATCCAGGGATTCCAGCTGGTGCTGGGCAAAATAACCCACAGACAGGTTCTCACCGCAGGTGCGCTCACCCGCCACCAGGGTGGTCTGCCCCCGCAACGCATCCATCAGGGTCGATTTGCCGGCGCCGTTGGGCCCAAGCAGACCGATCCGACTCCCGGACAGCAGTGACAGATTGACCCCTTTGAGAATCACGGTGTCTCCGTATCCGGCGGCGCCATGACGAATCGACAGCAACGGGTTGGACACCTTGTCCGCCATTGGAAACTCGAAACTGAATGGTGAGTCTATGTGTGCCGGTGCTATTTTTTCCATGCGCTCGAGCGCCTTGACCCGGCTCTGGGCCTGACGGGCCTTGGTGGCCTTGGCCTTGAAGCGGTCGATGAAACGCTGAATTTCGGCGATCCGTGCTTGCTGGCGCTCAAAGCCAGCCTGCTGCTGGGCCAGACGCTCGCCACGCTGACCTTCAAATGCTGAGTAATTACCCGTATAGAGTTCCAGTTTGCGCCGTTCGAAATGAACCACGTGAGTGGCAACCCGATCCATGAAATCCCGGTCATGGGAGATAAACAGCAAGGTGCCACTGTACCGGCGCAGCCAGTTCTCAAGCCAGAGACAGGCATCCAGATCCAGGTGGTTGGTGGGCTCGTCCAGCAATAACAGGTCGGACGGTCTCATCAGCGCCTGGGCCAGATTCAGACGAATTCGCCAGCCGCCGGAAAACGCCGACACAGGCCGTTCGGTATCGGCGTCGGAGAAGCCCAGCCCTCGCAGCAATATCTCGGCCCGGCGCGGTGCAGACCAGGCTTCATGCACATCAAGCTCGCCGTGGATGCGGGCCTGGGCGTGATCATCACCCCGCCGTTCCGCCTCGGCCAGCTCCCGCTCCATTCGGCGCAGGTCGTGGTCACCATCCAGCACGAAATCACGGGCGCTTCGCCCGGATGCCTCGACCTCCTGGGCCATATGGGCAATGCGACATCCACCGGGGAGTGACACACTGCCCTGCTCGGGGGAGAGCTGCCCCAATAAAAGCTGGAACAGACTGGATTTGCCAGCGCCGTTGGCGCCGACAATGGCAACCCGCTGGCCCGGCTGAATAGTGAGGCTGACGGTGTCTAGCAACCAGACACCGCCCCGTTGTAAACTGAGATCCGTTATCGTTAACATGCTGTCATTTTATCAGGGTACGTTCCACAGAGAAGGCACAGGGCCAAGATGCAGGACAACCGGGAACAGCCGTCACTGGAAATGGAACCGGATAACCCGCTCTGGCGTTTTGCTCTGGCATTCTGGAAATATCCGGGCATTGAGTCGACCTGCCTGGCGTTACAGGGTAAAGGCTGGAGCGTTACACGGATTTTAGGCGCCTGCTGGCTTACCATTTCGGGCCAGAAATACATCGGTAATGAAAGCGATACGGTAACAGAGTGGCGCGCCCATGTAACCGGGGCCCTGCGCTCAGCCCGACAATTTATTCCCCGGAACAACCCGGAGACAGACAACTTGCGAGCCAGCATCGCCAAAAACGAACTGGAAGCCGAGCGGATTGAGCTGGCTTTGAGCTATCAAAGCCTCGCCAACAGCCAACAAGAGAGCGCCGGCATGCATGAATCGGAACAACTGGCCCGTACCAACCTCGAAGCGGCAGCACCGGAGACGGTTATGGACATGGAAACCGGACAACTGTTAAGCGCCCTCACTCGCGGCCTCCTGGCTTTTGCAGCCGAGGATCAGGGGACATGATTATGAAATGGCTTATCCGTCTCGCCTTTCCTGCGCTTGGTGTTCTGTTGGTGCTGATTTTCTTCGGCATCAACGAGCCGGAACCCAAAGCGGTGGAAAGTACACCAAAGGAAACGGACAGCAACGAGATCCCCGCCTTTGAGGGTCTGGTGCCATCACCGGTGCCAGTAGAAGGCCCCGACATTGTTTTCAAGTGGCAGGACCGCAACGGCAGCTGGCACTACGCCGACAAGCCCCCCGAAGACGGCCCGTGGAATGCGCTGGCGATCGAGCGCCAAAGCAACGGCGGCATGTCACGCCCGGCGGAACCGGATCCGGAGACCGACTGGCAATCACCCTACAGCGCTCCTTTCTCCCTGGCGCCTTCCTCGCCCACCAACAACGGCAGCTGAGCCCCTGGCCAGTTTCTTAACACATGTTCAGTGGCATCTGACTACAGAACCCGTTACCTTTCCCCTTTTCAGATAAACACAATATGGGGCTCCCCCGGAGCCCCCGCTCACAACATAGGACTCTGCAATGAAGAAAATACTGCTCGCTCTGGCAGTATCCGGCGTTGTTGCCGGCTGCTCCACGCAAACCGACTCAAAGAAAGATCCCGGCCTGGAATCCACTGATCAGAAGGTCAGTTATGGCATGGGCCTGGTGCTCGGCGAACGCATGAAGAATGACCTGCCGGATCTGCAGATGGAACAGTTCCTCCAGGGCATCGAACACGGTCACAAGGGCGACGAGGAAGTGAGCCGGATGAGCCGGGAGGAAGTCCAGGAGGCGCTGATGGCATACCAGAAGCAGCTCCAGGAGCGTGACAACGCTCAGAGGGATGAACTGGCCGAGAAAAACAGTGAAGCTGGTGAAGCCTTCCTCGCCGAGAATGCAGAACGTGACGGTGTGGAAACCACTGATTCCGGACTGCAATACGAAATTCTGGAAGAAGGCGACGGCGAAAAGCCGGCTGAAAGTGACCAGGTCAAGGTCCATTACACCGGCGAACTGCTGTCTGGCGAAGTGTTTGACAGCTCCCGCGAACGCGGCGAGCCAGTCACCTTTGGTCTCAACCAGGTCATTCCCGGCTGGACCGAAGGCCTTCAGCTCATGAACGAAGGCAGCCGGGTAAAACTGTACATCCCCTCTGACCTGGCCTATGGCCCAGGCGGCAACCACAGCATCGGGCCGAACGAGACCCTGGTGTTTGATGTGGAGCTGATCGAAGTCAATCCGGAGTAATTCGCTACACCGCCTGCAGCCTCGGCGCTAATTGCCGCGGGCTGCGGGCATCCATCCTTCCCCGAGGCCGTCAGGCCGAGGACATCACCTTCTCTGCATGCACGTTGTGCAGGTGCTCGATCAGGTAATCTTCCATCTCGAACCGGCTCTCCAGAATTTCTCCCAGTTCGGACAATTGATCGAACAGCTCCCGGACGTCGCTCTCGTTCAAGGCCTTTCCATCCAGGCGATCATTGAAATTCAGCGCCGTCTCCGTGGTCTGTGTGATGCGCGGATACAGTTTGGCGGCCAGTTCCAGACCACCGTCGTTGAATTCCCGGGCTTCCTGAATCAACTGCTCATAGATTTCAAAATGACCAGCCGACACGTAATCCACGAGGACTTCACAGAGCCGGACAAATTTCTCCCGCAGGGCTTCTGTCTGGGTGAAATCGCTTTCTCCGGACAACTCGCAATAGTGCACCAGCAACTCCTGGCGCTCCTTCAACCAGCGATCAATCAGGTCGCTGACGCCACCCCAACGTTCCCTGGCATTACGGCAATTTTCCAACATGACGCCTTTCTCCAGTTACCAGACATACCCGGTGTTCGTATTCGATTTTTTGTTATGTCGTGACTCAAGGTACCCCATGGCCATAGTTGGCCGCAACCGTTTCAGCCACCAGTCCACTCAGACCTTTTGCCAGTGTGAAACAGCATAACCAGACCGGTAATTACCAGCAGCGAGAAAAACACCGCCGTCCACCCGGGGATGCTCAACCCGAGGAAACGCCAGGTGACTTCCGCGCAATCACCGGTGCCCCGGAGCGCGGTGGTCAATACTTCTGTCAGGGGCAGGACATCCAGCATGTAATCCACGGAAGGACCGCACGCGGGCACCTGATCCGCGGGCAGGCTCTGCAGCCACAACTGCCGCCCGGCCACTGCCAGCCCGGCACCGGAGGTGACAGCCAACAGCAAGCCGTACAGGCGCACACCAAGGCCTTTCGGGTTATGGAGTACTGCCAGCAGACTCACCACACCCGCGCCCATAAACCCGAACCGCTGTAGCCAGCACAAGGGGCAGGGTTCCAGCCCCATGACATGCTCCATGTAAAAAGCCACACCCAGCAGCGCGACGCACACAACAAAGATTACGGAAAACACCAGTCTGGAAGTCAAATGCACACCTCGGAAATGACATTCTGGCCCTGCGTCCCCGACCACGGCTGGTCAGGGTGTCAGCGAATGCTGCAAGTGGTCACCGGGCCTGTTATTCTGCGAAAACCAGGCGGTTATCGCCGTAGCTTCGTCACTAAACCCTAAACCATAGTGAACTTCAAGCCTATGACACTTCAGCTAAAGCGCTTTTTTCTGGTCCTGCTGTGCCTGCTCCCCGCACTGCCAGCCATAACAACCGCACAGGAAGAAGAAGTGGAGGAGACCGGAGAGGCCCAGGAAGCCACCATCACCGATTACATAGAGATGGATCCGTCGTTTGTTACCCATGTCGGCGAACCCGGCAACAAGCTCATCTACCTGAAAACCTCGGTCACCCTTCGTGCGTCAAAGGAAACCACCCGCCCGGCCGTCGAAGCCCACATGCCAAAGCTGAGGCACGAGCTGGTGATGCTGTTCGGGGAACAGACCGATGCTGACCAACTGGCGACCGGCGACGGGCAGACTGCCCTGAGGGAAGAAGCAAAACAGCGGATAAATGCGGTGTTGGAAGAACAGCAAACCGGCGAGGAAATCACTGGCGTCCTGTTTACCGAGTTCGTAGTGCAGAAATAAACGGGCGCTGCTGAGGTGGCTCAGGCAATCCTGGAGAATAGGTCATCACCGATGGATGCCTGCTCACTGGCGAGCTGCGACGCATCCTCCCAGCCAGCCTCCCAGGCTGCTATAACCACATCACCCCGGTAAGGGCAGCGGCTTCGCTCCATACGCATGGATGCCGCCATATACCCCTGGCGATAAGCCTTGTTCAGCGACTCAACATCCCACCCAAGCTTGAAATCCCTGGCCATGCCCATTCTCCCTGATCCTGATTGCTGAGGTAACAAACAGTGACGCGCCTGTTACGAAAGCTAACAGCAGGTGCCGGAGCCTGACAAATATTTGTTCATATTTTGTGCGACAGGTCCGGACCCGGTGTGAACCGGGCCGGTATCAGTGCCGATCAGGAACGCAGGTACTGCGCCAGGAACTCGTCAAAGGGCTGGGTATCGGCGGCTTCCATTCTCTCCTGCGCTTCCAGGGACTCCGCGCTCATGCGCTCAAAGTCCGCGAGCGTGGTCTCGGAGAATGGCTCCTCGCGCAGAGTCTGCTGATGCTGGCGCGACATTTCCTGAACCCACTCCCGGTGGCCAAGGCCGGATTGTGACATGGCTTCCGTCACCCTGGCGGATGGCACCAGGCCCGGTGACGTCAGCTTTTCGCGCTGAGCTTCGAGCGCACGGCGATAGGCGTCGCCACCAGTCCAGCTGTCGAGCCGTTCCGCCAGGGGCTCCAGTTCCGACAGTATCCTGGCAGCCGCTTCGCTCGCCGGGGCTCTACGGCCCTCACGGCACAGCGCCAACTCAACATTGCGACCATGGGCCACCACGTCCTTGTAATTGTCATCAAGCCGTTCACATTCGGCATCGCCAATGCGGGGGCTATCCGCCAGCAGGCAATCCAGCAGGAACAGATCCAGGAAATCGATCTGGCTTTCGGTCACGCCCACCGGAGAGAACGGATCCAGGTCCAGACAGCGCACCTCGATGTACTCCACACCCCGGGCTTCCAATGCCTGTATCGGTTTCTCTTCTCGCTCGGTGGTACGTTTCGGGCGCACCGCACTGTAATACTCATTCTCGATCTGCAGCACGCTGGTGTTGATCTGGATAAACTCGTCACCCCGGCGCGTACCAATCGCTTCGTAATCCGGCCAGGGTGTGTGGATCGCACGGTCCAGGGTCCGGGTATAGGTGCTCAGTTCGTTAAAACAGATATTCAGGGAGGACTGGGCATTATTGTGATAGCCCAGGTCTCCCATCCGCAATGACGTGGCATCCGGACCATGCCAGGTGTTGTCATTGAAACGGGCCAGGTCGTGTTTCACGCCGGCGACAAAGCTGGCATCCAGAGCTGGCGACGCTCCGAACAACAGCATCAGCAGCCAACTGCGGCGACGGAAGTTCCGGATCAGCCAGAAATACTGGTCTGACTTGAAATCCTTCAGGCTCTGCTGGTTCCCCAGGGCCTGCTGCCACAGCGACCAGAATCCGTCCGGCAACGACAGGTTATAGTGGGCGCCGGCAATGCTTTGCATCATCCGCCCATACCGTACCGCCAGGCCCTGGCGGTACACGTGCTTGAGACGACCGATATTGGACGTTCCATATTCCGCGATAGGAATACTGGCATCACCGTCCAGCTCGCTGGGCATGCTCGCCGCCCAGAACACTTCATCGCCCAGGTTCTGCTGCACAAACCGGTGCACATCCCGCAACGAGGACAGCAATCCGCCCGTGCTGTCGCACACCGGCGTAATCAACTCCAGCAGGGCTTCTGAATAGTCCGTGGTAATTCGTGGATGGGTCAGCGCGGACCCCAGGGCCTTGGGGTGGGGTGTCTGGGCAATAAAGCCGTTACGGTCGACCCGCAGGCCTTCCTTCTCCACCCCCTTCAGAAAACCGCCCCAGTCATTGGCTGAGAACTGGTGAAAGATATGATGGCGGGATTCAGCCATGAATGACTCCTGCTATAGCGGGTAACGGCCCTATCAGCCTTACCCGCCTGTGGAATGGGTGTCGGCGCCGCCGGTTAACGGTCGCCTTTCCGTGCCGAGGCCAGCGCCTGAGCCAGTGCGCCGGCCATGGCGCCCTGCTGTGTCTGCTGCCCACCCTGGGAGCGGCTGTTACGACCACCAGACCGGCTTTCACCACGGCCCCGGCTCGCCGAGCCACCCGGTTTGCTGTCAGTTTTCTCGCCAGGCTGGTCGTCCATCCGCATGGACAGAGCGATCCGCTTACGGGGAATATCCACATCCATCACTTTGACCTTGA
Source organism: Marinobacter alkalisoli (assembly GCF_045449855.1). Lineage (NCBI taxonomy): Bacteria > Pseudomonadati > Pseudomonadota > Gammaproteobacteria > Pseudomonadales > Marinobacteraceae > Marinobacter > Marinobacter alkalisoli. Next base: position 14,315 of record NZ_JBJJLC010000012.1, read on the forward strand.
CGATGTCCCCGGCTTTCACCACCTCCCGCGGGTCCTTCACAAAGGTGTTGGACAGCGCGGAGATGTGGACCAGGCCGTCCTGGTGCACCCCGATATCCACGAACGCACCAAAATTGGTAACGTTAGTAACCGAACCTTCCAGCACCATGCCCGGCTTGAGGTCGTTGAGGGTTTCCACCCCTTCCTCGAAGCTGGCAAAACGGAATTCCGGGCGGGGATCACGGCCAGGCTTCTCCAGTTCGGAAATAATATCCTTAATCGTCGGCAGACCAAACTGCTCGGTGACATAGTCCTGGGGATTCAGTGACCGCAGGAACGCTACATCACCAATGATGTTCTCGACCTTGCGGTTGTTTTTCGCCGCAATGGCTTCCACCACTCCGTAGGCTTCCGGGTGTACCGAGGACCGGTCCAGCGGGTTTTCACCGCTGGCAATTCTCAGGAAACCCGCGGCCTGCTCAAAGGTGCGGTCGCCAAGGCGGGAGACTTTGAGCAGCTGCTTGCGGTTTTTGAAAACACCGTTCTGGTTGCGAAAATCGACGATGTTCTGGGCGATGCTCTGGTTCAGGCCGGAGACCCGTGCCAGCAGTGGCACGGACGCTGTATTCAGATCCACCCCCACGCCGTTTACACAGTCTTCCACCACTGCATCCAGACTGCGGGCCAACTGTACCTGAGAAACGTCGTGCTGGTATTGCCCCACGCCGATGGATTTGGGCTCGATCTTGACCATTTCCGCCAGCGGGTCCTGAAGGCGACGCGCAATCGACACTGCACCGCGAATGGTCACGTCCAGATCCGGCAGTTCCTTCGATGCAAATTCCGACGCGGAGTAAATGGACGCGCCGGACTCGCTTACCACGATTCGGGCCAGCTTCAGCTCCGGATATTTCTTGCACAGGTCCGCCACCAGCTTCTCGGTTTCCCGGGAGGCAGTGCCGTTGCCGATGGCAATCAGTTCAATTTTGTACTCACGACACCAGGCCGCCAGTTGCTCAATAGACTGAGCCCACTGATTGCGCGGCGCATGAGGGAAAATGCCACCGTGGCCGACAACCTGCCCGGTGCCGTCAATAACGGCCACCTTGACGCCGGTACGCAGCCCGGGGTCCAGGCCCAGCGTCGGACGCGGCCCTGCCGGCGCCAGCAACAACAGATCCTTGAGGTTGTTGGCGAACACGTTGATGGCCTCGGTCTCGGCGGCTTCCCGCACCTGGGCCATCAGGTCGGTTTCAATCTGGGTGGACAGTTTTACCCGCCATGTCCAGCGCACCACGTCCGACAGCCACTTGTCCGCGGCGCGGCCGTTATCCCGCACGTTCCAGCGCGCGGCAATGCGCTGCTCCGCCGGGTGAGGCTGGCGGCGGTCATCTTCGGCATCTCCCACCACGATGGCGTAGCCCAGAATGCCTTCGTTGCGGCCACGCAGAATCGCCAGCGCGCGGTGCGAAGGCACCTTTTTCAGAGGCTCGACGTGATCAAAGTAGTCGCGGAACTTGGCGCCCTCGTTTTCCTTGCCCTCAATCACGGTGACCTTGAGCTGGCCTTCCTGCCAGATGAAGTCCCGCAGGTTGCCAAGCAATTCGGCATCCTCGGCGAAACGCTCCATCAGGATATAGCGTGCGCCATCCAGGGCGGCCTTGGCATCCGCCACGCCGGCTTCGGCGTTGACGTAGTTGGCCGCGGTGGCTTCCGGATCCAGGGTTGGATCGTCGTAGAGGGCATCCGCCAGGGGTTCAAGGCCGGCTTCTCTGGCAATCTGGGCCTTGGTACGGCGCTTGGGCTTGTAGGGCAGGTACAGATCTTCCAGGCGGTTCTTGGTGTCCGCCTCGTTGATGCTGGCCCGCAGCTCGTCGGTCAGTTTGCCCTGCTCCTCAATGCTGTTGAGGATGGTGGACCGGCGATCTTCCAGCTCCCGCAGGTAACGCAGGCGCTCCTCCAGGTTACGCAGCTGGCTGTCATCCAGCGAGCCGGTGACCTCTTTGCGGTAACGGGCAATAAATGGGACGGTGGCACCCTCATCCAACAGGGCGACGGTGGCATTAACCTGTTGCTCGCGTACGCCGAGCTCGTCGGCGATGCGCCTGGAGATACTGTTCATGCAACCTCTGTGATGCTTTCTGGATCAAAGCGCAAAGGTACAGCGGCTTACTGCTGCAGGCAAGCGGCCTCGCCCCGGTTGTTCAGAAATTGCACAAGATCCCGCCACGGCATGGGACGGGCGTAGTAATAGCCCTGGATTTCATCGCAATGCTGCTGGCGCAGGAATTCCAACTGCCCCTCGGTTTCCACACCCTCGGCCACCACACTGATCTGCAGACTGTGGGCGAGGCTGATGATGGCGCGAATGATGTGTTCCGCATCGGCGGAGTGCCCCAGCTCCTGCACGAAGGACTTGTCGATCTTGACCAGCGAAATCGGCAGGTGCTGAAGATTGCTGAGGGAGGAAAAGCCGGTGCCAAAATCGTCGAGGGCAAAACTGATCCCCAGCTGATTGAGCTCCCGCAGGCAGCGCTGGGCGTATTCCGGATCGTGCATCATGGCGCTCTCGGTCAGCTCCAGCTCCAGCAGACTGGTATCCACATTGGCGTTGAAGATAATGCGGAAGATGGTCTCCGTCATCTTGCGGTCGTGGAACTGACGGAACGACAGGTTAACCGCGAACACCAGCCCCGGGAAGCCAAGCTCCGCCGACTCCTGCAGGCGCTTGCAGGCCTGTTCGATGACCCAGTAACCGATGGGCACGATCAGGCCGCTGCGCTCCGCCACCGGAATGAATTCGTCCGGAGCCACCAGTCCTCGCTCCGGATGGTTCCAGCGCAGGAGGCATTCCACGCCGCGAACCTCCTCGGTGGCCAGGTCGATACGCGGCTGGTAATACAACTCCAACTCCTTGCCTCGCAGCGCGTTGCGCAAATCCGCCTCCAGGCGCAGCTGGTAACCGGCACGGACATGCAACTGCTGGTCGTAGAACCGGTAACTGGTGCCCGGATCACGCTTGGCTTCAAACATCGCGCGGTTGGCCCGGCGCATCAGGTTCTCCGGGCTGTCTCCCGCTTCCGGATAGGTGGCCACCCCCAGACTGGCGCTGATGACCATGCTCTGGCCATCCACCGTGATCGGGTCATTCAGTGCATTGACCACCTTGCGGATGATCTGGGTAATATCGAGAGAGTCTTCCACCTTTTCCACGATGACTGCCAGTTCATCGCCGCCAATGCGCATCAGCGAGTCCACACGGCGGAGACTGTGACGCAGGCGATCCGCCAGCTTCAGCACCAGCTGGTCACTCTTCTGGTAGCCAAAGGATTCGTTGAAACTGCGAAAATCGTCCAGATTGAGATGCAACAGGGCCAGGCGGTGGCCACCCCGCTCCGCTCTCAGCAACGCCTGCTGGAGTCGGTCAAAGAACAGGTCACGGTTGATGAATCCACTGGCCACTTCCCGACCCAGGTGACCATGGGCGGAGGCTGCCAGCTGTTCGCGATACCAGAGACATTTGACCGCCCGGGCCAGGCTCCAGGCATCCAGAGCCTGGCGACAAAGATAGTCTGCTGCCCCATTGGCGATGAGTTCGGACGCACGCTCGGCACTGGGCTCGGCACTGAGCGCCAGGACCGGTTTATCATTACTGGCGACATTGAGGTATTGCAGGAACGAAGCCTCGGAGTCGCCGTGAAACACACAATCCCAGAGAATGACATCGAAGTGGGTGTTGCGGATCAGGTCATCACAGTCAATCAGGTCAGGGCACCAGACCATGTCCGGCACCAGTTCCCGATCACCGGAAAGCGTTGCCTCCAGCCACAGGAAGTCAGCGTATTCCGGCGTCAGTACCAGCAATCGTACCTGGCTGGAACTCATTGTTTCCATTGGCAGTGTCATTAAAGGTGCCTGATTTCCATGATGAACAACATTCGATCTCCCAAGGATAGCCGATAGATCGTCAAGGTACAGAATCTCTCGCTGGTGTAGAATGCGCGGATGAATAAACTCAACCCCAGACAGAATGAAGCAGTGCGCTACGCCGACGGCCCCCTGCTGGTTCTGGCCGGTGCCGGCAGTGGCAAAACCAGCGTTATTACCCGCAAAATCGCCTATCTGATTGAACAGTTGGGCATTCCGGGGCGCCACATTGCCGCTGTTACCTTCACCAACAAGGCGGCGCGCGAGATGAAAGAGCGCGTGGGCCGCATTGTAGACCGAAAACAGACCCGCGGGCTGATCGTGTCCACTTTCCACAATCTCGGACTGAACATGATCCGGGAGGAGCACCCGCACCTGGGCTACCACCCCGGCTTTTCCATCTTTGACGCCGAGGATGCCAAAGCATTGTTACAGGATCTGATGATGCGGGAGGACAGCGCCGACGCCGGCGATGAACTCTCCGATATCCAGATGACCATTTCCTCCTGGAAAAACGCCATGCGCGGGCCGGAGGAAGCCTGGAGCAAGGCGGCGGATGAACGCGAGCAACGCATTGCCCTCATTTACAAAAGATATAACGAATACCTCAAGGCCTACAACGCGGTGGATTTCGACGACCTGATCCTGCTGCCGGTGCAACTGTTCCGTAGCCACCCGGACGTGTTGGCCAAATGGCGCCGCAAGATCCGTTACATGTTGGTGGACGAGTACCAGGACACCAACGTGTGCCAGTACGAACTGGTCAAACTGCTGGTGGCGGAACGGGCGGCGTTTACCGTGGTCGGCGATGACGACCAGTCCATCTACGCCTGGCGTGGCGCGCGCCCGGAGAACCTGGCGCAGCTCAAGGAAGACTTCCCCAGCCTGAAAATCGTCAAGCTGGAGCAGAACTACCGCTCCACCGGGCGGATTCTGCGCAGCGCCAACACGGTGATCGCCAATAACCCCCACGTGTTCGAAAAGGCCCTGTGGAGTGACCACACCATTGGCGAGGAAATCCGCATCGTCCGTTGTCGTAGCGAGGACGCCGAAGCCGACCGCGTGGCCACTGAAATCCTCGACCAGAAGCTGAAAAAGGGCCTGGCCTTCAAGGATTTTTCGGTGCTTTATCGCGGCAACCACCAGGCGCGGTTGCTGGAGATGAAACTGCAGGCTTACCAGATTCCCTATCGCATCTCCGGCGGGCAGTCGTTCTTCTCGAAAAACGAGATCAAGGACGCCATGTCGTACCTGCGGCTGCTGATCAATCCCGATGACGATGCGGCGTTCCTGCGGGTGGTCAACGTGCCGCGACGGGAAATCGGCCCGCGCACTCTGGAGCAACTCAGCCACTACGCCCGCGCCCGCAACGTCAGCCTGTTCAAGTCGCTGGGCGACATGGGGGCGGAAACCCACGTGACCGAAAAGGGCCTGGACCGTCTGCGGCGCTTTGCCCACTGGGTCGACTACATCTGCGAGCGCCTGCACCAGGAAGATCCGATACCGGTGATCAAGCAGCTGTTTACCGACATCGAATACGAGGAATGGCTGCACCAGCACTCCGGCACGCCCAAGCAGGCCGAGCGCCGCATGGAGAACATCTGGTACCTGGTGGCATCGATCCAGCGCATGCTGGACGACGGCAAGGGCACCGCCGACGAACTGGGCATCGAGGATGCCATCAGCAAGCTGATCCTGCGGGACATGATGGAACAGCGGGAAGAAGACGACGACAGCGACAAGGTCCAGCTCCTCACCCTGCACGCGTCCAAGGGTCTGGAATTCCCCCACGTCTTCATTATGGGTCTGGAAGAAGAAATCCTGCCCCACCGCGCCAGCATCGAAGAAGGCAACATCGAGGAAGAGCGGCGGCTGATGTACGTGGGCATCACCCGCGCCCGGGAGACCCTGACCCTCACCTATGCCGCCCAGCGTAAGCAGTACGGCGAAAAGATCGAAACCATCCCCAGCCGGTTTCTCGACGAACTGCCGGAAGAAGACCTGAAATGGGAAGGCCTGGGCGACCTTGATGTCGAAGCCAACCAGAAAAAAGGCAAAGCCACCCTGAGCGCGCTGTTAGGGGATCTGGGCGCTTAGCCACAACATCCTGTCCTGGCGACCTTTAACAAGCCACGCCGGCACCCCCCCCTGAAACGAAGAAAGCCCCGCAGATGCGGGGCTTTCTTTAAATGACCGAGGCAGTGAATTATTCGCTCTCGGAGACCATATATTCTACCGCAGCCTGAATTTCCTCATCGGAACAGTTACTACAGGCACCTTTGGCGGGCATGGCGTTAAAGCCGTTTATGGCGTGATCTACCAGAGTTTCCAGCCCCTTGTCGATGCGGCCACTCCAGGCGGCGGCATCACCTAGTTTCGGTGCACCAGCGGCGCCAGTTCCATGACAGGCCACACAGGCGGCATTGTAAACTTCATTACCAGCGCGAGGTCCCGAGCTGGCGTCTGCTGCAGGCGCTGCCGCGGATCCGCAATCATCGCCCTGTACACAAACTTCACCCACCGGGGCAATGCGTGCACGGATTTCGTCTTCAACACTTGCCATTACGGCACCCGCTGTCAGGCCGAAGCCAAGCAATACAGCAGCCAGGACTCTCTTCATCTTCACAATGCACCTCGCATTTGAGCGTTATAATAATCAGTCGCCGCATTATAGCGACTGCGGCAAGGCAAAAAAACCAAAGAGCAAAATCATCGACTGATTTCAAGCATTTTAATTGCCGTTTCGTAAGCATCTGAGCCTTTGACGTTCATTCCGGGTACCATAGTAAGCACCCATTCATCGGGGAATACAGGATTATGCGACAAGCCGAACAATCACCCCACCCACTTCGCAAACCCTTGCTGATACTGGAATTTGCCTCGCTGGCACTGTTGCTGGTTTCCATGGCGTGGTTTTCGGGGCGTGCCGATGATGGCGCCGCCCTCAGCCCCGGATGGCTGCTGATTCCGGCCATCGCCAGCCTCGCGGTTTTCAGCAGCTTTATCGGCCTGATGTACCTGCGCTGGGTTGCCGCAGCACAAGCCGATCACAAGACCCGTCACAAGATCGTCTTCGCGTTGCTCACCCTCACCCTTATGGGTGTCTGGTTGTATGGCATCGTTAATACCTGGATCAGCCTGAACGTCTAATAAGGAATAGCGGATATGGATACATCCCGCGGCGCTTCGTCCCGATTTACCTTTGCGCTCATCCGGCTGACCGCAGCCTGCCTGCTCCCTGCCCTGGCCCATGGGCAGCCTGGCGAAGAAGTCGCGACCATGGATGATCTGACCCTGGAAGACTGTGCACTGATTGACGACGGCATTCAGCGCCTGGCCTGCTACGATCGCATTAACGCTCCCGGGAAAGCGCAGGAAACGGCCGAACCGGAAGAAACACGACAAGCGCAAGAAGCTACCGATACTCTCGAATATGACGAGCCAGGCGAGGTCGCGGAGGATGAAGCGGTTGTCGAAGACGCTACCGCCGACGCCGGGGATGAGGATAGCGGTGTCATGGCCGCGCTGGTCAAGCGCTACACTGCCACTGAAAAGGCGATCTTTTCCTTCTCTGGCAGCTTTGTGGGTCACCGCCCCACCTATATCCTGCCCTTTACATGGGTGGATACGCCGAACGAGGTTCCCGTCAGCCCACGACTGGGAGAAAGCCACTACGATCATTCCGTCGATAATGAGGAAGCCAAGTATCAGATCAGCTTCAAGGTGCCGTTGCTGACGGGCATGCTGGACGATCGCACCACGCTGTGGTTTGGCTACACCCAGCTCTCCTTCTGGCAAGTGTTTAACACGGATGATTCCGCACCTTTCCGGGAAACCAACTACGAGCCGGAAGTCTTCCTGCGCTACCAGGCGAACTACGATATCGGCCCTGGCACCCTCAGCGGTGTCACTCTGGGCATTAACCATCAGTCCAACGGGCAATCGGAGCCCCGTTCCCGCAGTTGGAACCGCATCATGGCCTCAGTCGGGTACAGTTATGATCGCTGGCTGTTTCTGGTGCAGCCCTGGTACCGACTACCGGAAGATGAGAGTGACGATGACAACCCCGACATTGAGCGCTTTATTGGCCACGCGGACTATCTGGCGGTCTACAAACTGTCGGAGGACCGGACGTTTTCCCTGAAGCTGCGGAATAATCTGCGTTCCCATGACAACAAGACGTCGGTGGAGTTTGGTTACAGCTTTCCCATGGGCGATACCCTTAAGGGGTTCTTCCAGTACTACAACGGGTATGGGGAGAGTCTGGTCGATTACAACGAGAGGATTCAGCGGATTGGTATTGGCATTATGCTGAATGACTGGCTCTGAGGCTCCTTACAAGACCAATCAGAACAGCCAGCTCTGAGCTTTCGGTGCGAGGCCAGTCAGGCGGAGATCTTTGTCAGAAACACGCTGTAAATACATCCCTGTACGCTTGGGCTCCGCCATCCATGGCTCCGCACAGTTTCTGACAAAGATCTCCGCCTGACTGGCCCCATACTTCTGCGATAGGCTTGGCCTTACTTGTTCAAACGTTCCATTTCCGTCAGAAGCTCTTCGGTTTTCGCTTTCATCAAGGCGATGTCACTCCGAGATTCTACGTTCAGGCGCACAACCGGTTCGGTGTTGGACATCCGCAGGTTGAAGCGCCAGTCATCGAACTCAACGCTCACGCCGTCCACGTGGCTGACGCTTTTGGCATCGGCGCCGTAGGCGGCTTCGATGGCGGCGATGACTTTGGGGGGATCGGCGATGGTGCGGTTGATTTCGCCGCTGGCCGGGTAGGCTTCGATTCTGGCGTCGATCAGTGATGACAGTGGCTTACCGGACTGGCACAAACGCTCTGCCACCAGTAACCAGGGAATCATGCCGCTGTCGCAGTAGGCGAAGTCCCGGAAATAGTGGTGGGCGCTCATTTCGCCACCGTATACCGCATCCTCATCCCGCATGCGTTGTTTGATGAAGGCGTGGCCGGTTTTGCTTTCGATGGCTTCGCCGCCGGCGGCCTTGACCAGGTCGAGGGTATTCCAGGTCAGGCGGGGGTCGTGGATGACCTTGCCGCCGCCGGTCTTGCGGAGGAACTGGTCCGCCAGCAGGCCAACGATGTAGTAGCCCTCGATGAATCGTCCGTTTTCGTCGAAGAAGAAGCAGCGGTCGTAGTCACCGTCCCAGGCTATCCCCATGGCCGCACCGTTGGCTTTCACCGCTTCGGCGGTGGCGGCACGGTTTTCCTCCAGGATCGGATTTGGTACGCCGTTAGGGAAGTGGCCATCCGGCTGGTGATGCACCTTGATGAACTCGAATGGCAGGTGCCGTTCCAACTGGTCAATCGCCAGGCCGGCGCCACCGTTGCCGGCGTTTACCACGATTTTCAGCGGTTTCAGCGCAGCGGCATCAACGTAGCCGAGAAGGTGATCGATATAAGCGCACATGACTTCCAGGGGCTCATACCTACCCTGAACCGGCGCGTCGCCAAACGGCTCCGGGACGCGGTCGCGGATGTCGTTGAGGCCGTTGTCGGAACTGATGGGGCGTGATTGCGGGCCGACCATTTTCATGCCGTTATGGTCTTTCGGGTTATGGCTGGCCGTTACCATGATGCCGCCGTCCATTTTGTAATGGCTGGTGGCGAAGTAGACCTGTTCGGTACCGCACAGGCCTATATCAAACACATCCGCACCCGCGGCCATCAGGCCGGAGCTGAGGGCTTCGGTGATTTCATGGCTGGACAGGCGGATGTCATAACCGACAATCACCTTCTTGGCGCCCGTCACTTCCACATAAGCCCTGCCAATGCGCTCGGCCAGTAATGGGTTGAGCTGATCCGGCACGCGGCCACGCAGGTCATAGGCTTTAAAACAGGACAGATCCATTGTCTGGAATTACTCCGCAGCAGACGATTGCAGTTGAACGTAATTCTGAATACCCATCTGACCGACCATTTCCAGTTGTGTTTCCAGCCAGTCGATGTGTTCTTCTTCGCTGTCCAGAATATGGCGGAACAGCTCACGGCTGGTGTAATCCTTGACGGTTTCACAGTGAACAATGGCTTCCTTGAGATCCGCATGCGCCGTCAATTCCAGCTTCAGATCACAGGACAGCATTTCCTCAACGTTCTCGCCAATCAGCAGCTTGTTCAGGTCCTGCAGGTTGGGGAGGCCCTCAAGGAACAGGATGCGCTCGATCAGAAGATCGGCGTGCTTCATTTCATCAATGGATTCTTCGTATTCCTTGGCGGCAAGTTTGGTGATGCCCCAATCCTTGTACATGCGGGAATGCAGAAAGTACTGGTTGATAGCGGTAAGCTCGTTGGCGAGCACTTTATTCAGGAACTGGATGACTTTCTTGTCGCCTTTCATGACGGTTCTCCTTGATGGAATGTTCGATCCGTACAAGGATAGCCCTTCCTAAAGGAAGAAAAAATCACAAATGGGAAATGGTCGCAGTAATAACCGGATCAGGCGGGCTGGGCCAGCATGTTTGCCATCGCAAGATAATCCGGGGTGCGGCTTTCACGCAGGATTTCACGGGCGGTGCAGGCGCAACGGCCACACTGTGTACCCACGCCGAGCTCCTTACCGAGCTGACGCATGGAATTAACGCCGTTATCGGCGGCTTCACGAATTTCGCGGTCTGTTACACCATGACAAAGGCATACATACATAGAAAGATCACTCACGGCCCAATGAAAGCTAGTGATAATTATTGTCATTTGCATGCAGCTTTGCAACCCCTGTGAGCGGTTTTTGTGCAAATGAATGTATCAGCGACCTCTCAGAACCCGGCTATTTGAATTACACTGCCCACATATCAACACCCGAACACGACTACGGAAAGCTCAATGGCCCTCAAGGCAACCATCTTCAAAGCAACACTGAACATCGCCGACATGGACCGGCACTACTATGGCGACCACCATCTCACGGTCGCCCGCCACCCGTCGGAGACCGATGAACGCATGATGATCCGGCTGCTGGCGTTTGTGCTCAACGCCAGTGAGACCCTGGAGTTTACCAAGGGCATCAGCACTGACGACGAGCCAGATCTGTGGCAGAAGAGCCTGAGCGACGACATCGAATTGTGGGTAGAGCTTGGCCTGCCCGACGAGAGTCGCCTGCGCAAGGCCTGCAATCGTGCCGAACAGGTGATCCTTTATACCTACGGTGGCCGCGCCGTGTCCCTGTGGTGGGAAAAGCACCGGGGTAAGCTGAGCCGTTTCAGAAACCTGACCATCATCGACCTGCCGCCGGAAGCCACTGCCGAACTTGCCAGCCTCGCGGAGCGGGGAATGAACCTGCAGTGCACCATCCAGGACGGAGAGGTCAACATCGGCAACGAGGAATCCCTGGTCAGCATAACGCCTGTCCCTCTCTACCCGGCGTAACAAACCATACGACGATTCGGGAGCCCGCGCTCCCCTCACGCAAAGATTAAAATCATCGCACCGGGTCTACCCGAAAGGCGCAGTTTACGTTAAGGTAAACACCATGTAGTCCTGTGAGGATCACACCAGATCCCGTCAGGTTGTCTACAATAAAATCAGCGACACCCCCACAAGGGGTGTTTTTGTTCCTCAGGCCACTACCCCAGGAAGAGGATTATGACAACAACAAAATCCAAAGTTGTTTATTCCCCGGTCTTTACCGACGGTGCGGAATTTCGCATTCCCACCTTCAAGTTACTGAAGCAGGACGGCTCCCTCTATAAGGGCGCCAAGGCGCCTGATCTCGACAAAGAGAAAGCCCTGCGCATTTACCGCGCGATGGTCACCACCCGGATTCTCGATGAGCGCATGCTCGCTGCCCAGCGACAGGGGCGCTTGAGTTTCTACATGCAGTGCACCGGCGAAGAAGCCGCCGTGATCGGCAGTACCGCTGCGCTGGACGACGCCGACATGATCATGGCGCAGTATCGGGAACAGGGTTCCCTGGTCTATCGCGGCTTTACCATCGATGAGTTCATGAACCAGCTGTTCGGCAACGAACTGGACTATGGCAAAGGGCGCCAGATGCCCGTTCACTACGGTTCCAGCAAGCTGAACTACATGACTATTTCATCGCCCCTGGCCACGCAGATTCCCCAGGCCGCAGGTTACGCCTACGGCCAGAAAATGGCGGGCGAGGGCCACTGCACCATTACCTATTTTGGCGAAGGCGCCGCATCGGAAGGGGACTTTCACGCCGCCCTGAACATGGCCGCCGTGCATCGCGTTCCGGTAATTTTCCTGTGCCGCAATAACGGTTATGCCATTTCCACCCCGGCCGCCGAGCAGTTCGCCGCCGATGGCGTTGCGCCCAGGGCCTACGGTTACAAAATGGACGTGATCCGTGTCGATGGTAACGACATTCTCGCCATGCACGAGGCCACCAAAGCAGCCCGCAGCCTGGCTGTGGAGCACAATCGTCCGGTGTTGATCGAAGCCATGAGCTATCGCCTGGCCGCACACTCGTCTTCCGACGACCCCTCCGGCTATCGCAGCAAGGACGAGGAAGCCGTCTGGCGCGAGAAAGACCCGATCCTGCGGATGCGGCTCTGGCTCGAGGGCAAGAAGTGGTGGAGCGAAGACGACGAGAAACAGTTGCAGGAAAACATGCGCCGCGAAGTGCTGGAAACCATGAAACGGGCGCAGAAGCGGCCACCACCTGCGCTTGACACTCTGGTCAGCGATGTCTACGACGAGGTGCCGCCAGCCCTCGCCCAACAGCTCGACAAGCTCAAGGCGCACATCCGCCGGCATCCGGACGCTTATCCAAAGAGTGCCGAACACGCCAAGGGAGGGGCTTGAGATGACCAAGATGAATATGCTCCAGGCCATCAACAATGCCCTCGACACCGCCATGGCCGCCAATGAACGGGTGCTGTGTTTTGGTGAGGACGTAGGCGTCTTCGGCGGTGTTTTCCGCGCCACCAGCCACCTGCAAGAGAAGTACGGCAAGGCCCGCTGTTTCAACACACCGCTGGTGGAACAGGGCATCATCGGCTTCGCCAACGGCCTGGCAGCGCAGGGTTCCGTGCCGGTGGCCGAGATCCAATTTGCCGATTACATCTTTCCGGCCTTTGACCAGATCGTGAACGAGTCGGCCAAGTTCCGGTACCGCTCGGGCAGCCTGTTCGATGTGGGTGGGCTGACCATTCGCGCGCCCTACGGCGGCGGCATTGCCGGCGGGCTTTATCACTCACAATCGCCGGAAGCTTACTTTGCCCATACACCGGGCCTGAAGATTGTGGTGCCGCGCAACCCGCACCAGGCCAAAGGCCTGCTGTTGGGCGCGATCCACGACCCCAACCCTACCCTGTTCTTTGAACCCAAACGGCTCTACCGCGCCTCCGTGGGCGAGGTGCCGGACGAAGACTACCGGCTGCCGCTGGGCGAAGCCGAAGTCCTCAAGGAAGGCACGGACGTGACCGTGCTGGGCTGGGGCGCGCAGATGGAAGTGATTGAACACGCCGTCGAAATGGCGGAAAAAGAAGGCATTTCCTGTGAAGTCATCGACCTGAGAACCATCCTGCCGTGGGATGTGGAAACCGTGGCCAACTCGGTATTGAAGACCGGCCGCCTGGTGGTTACCCATGAAGCCCCGCTGACCGGCGGTTTCGCCGGCGAGATTGCGGCGACCATACAGGAGCGTTGCTTCCTGTACCTGGAGTCCCCGATCGCTCGGGTCACCGGGATGGATACCCCCTTCCCGCTGGTGCTGGAAAAAGAGCATCTGCCCAATCACCTGAAGGTCTACGAGGCCATCAGCTCGAGCGTGGAATTCTAGGTTGATATCAGGACAGGAGAGCAATCATGAGTGATTTTATACTGCCCGATATCGGCGAAGGTATCGTGGAGTGCGAACTGGTCAAATGGCTGGTCAGCGAAGGGGATCTGATCGAAGAGGATCAGCCGGTGGCCGAGGTGATGACGGACAAGGCGCTGGTGGAAATTCCGGCGCCGTATAAAGGCCGGGTGACTCGCCTTTACCATAAGGAAGGCGACATCGCGAAGGTCCACGCTCCGCTGTTTGAGCTGGTGGAAGAAGGTGGCGAAAGCGAACAAAGTGCGGAGCCTCAACAAACACAGCCCGTCGAAGCCGACACCGCTAGCGAGGCGCCTGTAGCGCAGGAACCATCCGGCGCCAGCAACACAGCCACTGACGATGCCACCGAGGACTTCATCCTGCCGGATATCGGCGAAGGGATCGTCGAGTGCGAAGTGGTGGAATGGCGCGTGGCCGAAGGCGACGAGATCGAGGAAGACCAGCCGGTAGTGGATGTCATGACCGACAAGGCGATGGTGGAGATCACCGCGCCCAAGGCCGGTCGCGTCACCAAGCTCTACCACCAGCAACAGGAGATGGCCCGGGTGCACTCCCCGCTGTTCGCGTTTATTCCCCGCGATCGTGACGAGCCCGCCGAGGCAAAAGCCGCGACACAGCCGGCACCGGCTCCGGAGTCATCGCCGGCAACCGCAAAGCCGGTCGCAACCGGAAAACGGCAGCGGATACCCGCCAGCCCCGCCGTGCGCCGCCTGGTGCGGGAACATGACCTGAACCTGGCGGACATTGCCGGTTCCGGCAAGGATGGCAGGGTGCTGAAGGCCGATGTGCTGACCCACCTCGACAAGCCCGCCGCGCCTGCGCAAGGCCAGGCACGTGCCGGTGAATCACAGCCAGCCACTACAGGCAGTGCGCGCAGGCAACCGGATCGTGAGCAGGAAGTGCGGATCGAGCCGATCCGCGGCATCAAAGCCGCGATGGCCCGCAGCATGGTGGCGTCGGCGACCACCATTCCTCATTTCATCTACAGTGAGGAAATTGATGTCACCGACCTGCTGAAACTGCGTGAACAGCTCAAACCGGAGGCCGAAGCCAGTGGCTCACGGCTGACACTGATGCCCTTCTTCATGAAGGCCATGGCACTTGCGGTTCAGGAATTCCCGGTACTCAACAGCCGTCTCAACGATGACGTTACCGAGATTCACTACCTGCCCCAGTGCAATATCGGCATGGCGGTGGACGGCAAGGCCGGGCTGATGGTTCCCAATGTCAAAGGTGTTGAGAGCCTCACCCTGCTGGGCATTGCCGATGAAGTGGCGCGCCTGACCGAGGCAGCACGTTCCGGCCGCGTAAGCCAGGAGGATCTCAAAGGCGGCACCATCACCATCTCCAACATTGGCGCGCTGGGCGGCACCTATGCCTCGCCCATCATCAATGCTCCGGAAGTGGCGATTGTGGCCCTGGGCCGGACCCAGAAACTGCCGCGCTTCGACGCCAATGGCCAGGTAGTGGAACGGGCGATCATGACCGTGAGCTGGGCGGGCGACCATCGCATCATCGACGGCGGCACCATTGCGCGTTTCTGTAATCGCTGGAAAGGCTATCTGGAATCGCCGCAATCGATGCTATTGCATCTGGGCTGACGGGGCATCATGGCGCAGAAGACGCAACTGCAGCAGTTCTACATACCTGAAGAGCAGTCGATCTACCTGCTCAGCCATGACGATGCCAAGAAGCTCAAGGACTGGGTGGCGCTCTGCGCCACCCAGCTCCGCCAACTGGGTTACCAGGACATTGAGATGATCGGCAAGGGCGCCTACGGCTTTGTGTTTGCAGGCCGCCTGCCAAGCCAGAGCGCCAATGATCCCGAGCATGTCTTCAAGTTCACCCGCATCAACCTGCCACAACATCTTCAGGACCGGCTCGAAGACGAAGCGTACATCCTCGAGCAAGTCCGGCACCCGCGGGTGCCCCGACTGATCGCCTATCAGCGGGCACGCAACCAGCCCATCCTGGTGATGGAACGGGCGGCCGGCCTTAACCTGGAAGAAGTGTCCCTACGCGAAGGCCGCCTGAAGCCACGAGTAGTGATGCGCATCGCCGACCAGCTTGCGGACATCCTGCGCAACCTGCGCCGTGAGAACGGCCCCGCCGGACGCCCCATCGTGCACGGCGACATCAAACCGTCAAACCTGGTCTTCGACGCCAACACCGAAAACATCGCCCTGATCGACTGGGGCTCGTCGGTGTTCGCGCAACTCGACGCCAACCAGCAGTTCATCACCAGCAATGTCATGGAACTGATGTCCGACAACCTGCAGCAGACCAACGCGCGACTGGGGGATGTCTACTTCATTGGTGAAGAGCAGCTGAACGGCGGTCTGTCGTCGCCCCGCTTCGACGAACAGGGCGCGGCCGGAACGCTGTATGCACTGGCTTCCGGTCAGTCGTGCCGGTTCGGTCATCAGGCCATTCCCGCCGCCTCCCTGGGGCTGCCAATGGAATTCGCCCGCATGCTCGATGGCATGCTGGCTCCAGACCCGGAGACGCGTCGACAGGCCGGTGACTACTACCTGAAAGAAATGCCGAGAATGGCGCGCACCGTAATGATCGATCTGCCAGAATCGCCAGTGGCACCTCTGGTACCGGTCTGGACACGACCATCAGACCACGAGATCGACACCGTGGTGTACAGTTCCCGCAAATCCTTCCTGCGGCAGGAGGGCGCCCCGGAAACCCTCAACGATGTTAACGACGTGCAACTGGACCGCTACTACAAAAACTTTATGCAGGGCATGGGTGAAACGGAAAAAGCATTTCTGGCGGCCGTCAGCCGACTGGGGCGATACCCCGTCGAGGGCGGCCTCGCGGTGCGCTGGGAGAGCGACGGCGTCTACATCGATACCTCACTGAACCTGCACGACCCCAGCCTGAAGGCTGCTTTCATCAGGGCGGTCAACAACATGGTGTACCTGGCCCAGGCCATCTACCGCCAGGGCATTTTTAAGAGCTGCCTGTTCAATGCCCGCAACACCCTGCACATCGACCGCGACGAACCGGACCAGCCCTTTCAGGTCGAACCCGGCATGCAACTGCGCTACGAGGTCAGCGCGGCACCGGAAGTGGAAGACGAATCCCGCGTGCATTCCTACTTCGAGGACGGCCCCGACCCGGAGGAATTCCTGGTCCTGCCCAAAACCATTATCACCGCGCTGGAAGCCCTGAACGATATTCATCATACCGGCATGATCATCTTCGAAGCCCTGCCCCGTCACCTCAAGATCCACAGCCACTACCGGCTGCTCGACCCGGACAGGGAAGACGAATTCTCCCGGTTGCTCGACGAGATTCTCTCCGCCGTGGATCATATTACCGGCCTCGGCGTCTCCGGCTTCATGAAAATGCCTTACAAGGACACCCGCTTCTTCCCCCACATCGAACGCCTGCCAGAACGCTACTACCCAAGAAACCCCAGGGCCGAAGCCGATTCCGCCAGAAACCCAGACCAGCGTTCCGATGATGCCAAGAGGACTGGACAGAACACCCCATCACACGTAAGATTGCGCACTCGAAATTGACGCCAAGGCGTTTGATTTCTTCCGCCCGTAGCTCAGCTGGATAGAGCGTTGCCCTCCGGAGGCAAAGGTCATAGGTTCGAATCCTATCGGGCGGGCCATCTTTCACAAAGGAGCCCCGCCATGTGCGGGGCTTTTTTGTGAAAGACGGTTTGACCGTTAGCTTTGGTGAGAACCTGCGTTCGACAAATCGCAAAAGCGATTTGGGCGCCGCAGCAAAGCGAAGGCGGGGCGAAGCCCCGAGCAACGCGCCCAAAGCGTTGCGAGTCCATCCTGACCTTTGAGGCAATTCCCCAGTCTGGCTTGACCCGGTGTTTCTTCCACTGAGTACCGAATAACCTTGACGGGCGGGCCATTACTTTCAAAGGCTTGCGTGAAAACGCAGGCCTTTATTATTTGGCTGTATCCAAACGGCTAAATTGTTTTCTCATCTCAAAACGCCACTGACCCTTGCCCGACTTATCTACCAACTGCCCATGGCCAACTGACATTCAACCCCACTATCGTTCAAGCCAGATTATCTCTGTCTGAACACTCTCCATTTCACGAAGCCAGCTACCACTAATCATTCCATATCAACGCAATTGCATTTACTTGGCTTATCCGTACCCTAATCTGACACTTGGAAGCCTAGCCATTTTATAAGTAACGTCGATCGGCTTGTAGTAGCCCCCATTTAAACCGGACACTTGGTAGAAGCAAAGGCCTAGGCCATCAATCGGCATCTTCGCTTCGACGTCGCCTAGCTGACTTAAGCGGGATGGCCACTCCATCGGAGCTTTTGGGAATGCCTGGCGGCTTCGAAGAGCTTGATAAGTACGACGGCAGGTGTTTTTTAAAACTAAGTGGCGGATACGCGCTATTCTTTGAGTCAGTGACGGGGTAAAACCCGTCTGATGCTTGAGATCGGAGGTTTTACGCAATCCGAAGATATTTTCATCCACGACACTTAACCGCTTGTGGGTAACCGCTGGAAAATGCTGGCATCAGCTGGAAGCAAGGTTTCATTGACCCACCCTGCCACTCACCGTTGAATTTAGAGGTGGCAAGCCTGCTTTGAATACAGTAAGCGTGCAACTTCTGCTTTACTGTTGACTTCCATTTTCTGAAAAATGTGCTGAAGATGGGTTTTAATGGTTGGTAAACCGCAGCACAGGTTGTTGGCAATACTCTTGTTCGGTAGCCCTTCCAGGATCTGTTCAACAACCATACGTTCTTTACTGGTCAACTGGTAGTTACTACACACTTTTCCAAAAGCTTTCCTCTGTGGTGAGCTCAAGCAGGCTTCCAGCGAAAACTGCATAAACTCATATAAATGCTGGAGCTGCTTCATGCCTGCAGTCAGAAAGTCTTTTTGATGATCGCCAAGGAAGAGCGAGAAACCCAAGGCAATTCTGTCTTCGGAGTGGAGGTAGACTTCTACGGTCTCCAGGATGCCCCAGCGAGCCATGAATTCGGTGAAGTAAGGATTATTTTGCCGATCGCGGGGTGAAATGATCTGGCTTGTGCACTGGACCGTGGTTTGTTTGTCACCGACTCTTTTGGGATGTAGCGGATCATAGGAATGGTAGTGATTCAGGTACTCCCTCTGCATCCCCGGCCGTACTGAGCTGTGCTTGAAGGAGTACTGGTTTAATCGACTATCGATCATATAGGACGCCGCTTGGGAGATGTCGAGGACGCCTGTAAGGAGTTTGAGGCACTCATCCTGGAAAGAGGAGAGGTTGTGCGCAGAGGTTGATTCGATCACGACTGCCTCCGATAGATTCTTAAGTAATTGTTTTTATTTAAAATACTCACTGAAAAAGTAAGCGCTACAGAGCATAGCGGCGGTAATGCTTAAACTTCGTTCAAGCAGAGGAGCTGCCACACACCTTTATTAACACTAACATATTAACGATAATGATGGGTAGTATGCAACAGCTTCGTGTCATATGGCGATAGCCATTCCAAGATTTTTTTATCTTTAGGTCATTATAATTAAATGATTTTGATGAACTTTTTAGGACCACAAGGATTCGTACAGTTTGTCCGAATCCAATTTAGGATAAGGCTGCCCCAACTGGACAACCAGGCTGACAGAATGGGTGAGTGACAGTGAGAGAAGCAGAAGTTTACATCGCAGTAAATGTTTCCGGTAACGTAACCCCCCCATCAACAGTGATGGCTTGCCCGGTTATGTAACTTGCGGCATCAGAGGCCAGAAAGAGCATTGCTGATGCGATCTCTTCAGGTTGCCCCAGGCGTCCTAGCGGAATGGTTGCCGCAATATTTTGGCTGAACTCTGCATCGCCAAGGTTTTCCATCGCCGAAGTGTGAATCATTCCAGGCTCAACGCCATTAACTCGTATACCTCGCTGTGAAAGCTCAAGGGCTGCATTGCGGATGAACCCATTGATCCCGGCTTTGGATGCCGCGTAGTGAGTCAGTCCTGGATAGGCAACCTTTGGACCCGTAATTGATGATGTAACCAGCACACAACCGCCGGAATTATGAGCAAATAACGGCAGCGCCCCCTGGGTCAGCCAAAACAACGCTGACAGGTTTACCGACAGAGTCGTGTCCAAAACGGTTGCGCTGATCTCTTCCAGCGGTGTCAACGGAAAGTAGGCTGCGTTGTGAATCAGGACATCAAGAGAGTCCAGCTTTTCCAGCATCTCAAATATGGCGGCACGGTCTGCCAAATCCACCTCAAATGCCCGAGCTCTGAGCCCCTCCTGTGATAATTCTTCGACCAGGGCCTGTGCACGCTGAATGTCGCGGTCGGCTATATATACGTTTGCACCGCTGTTGGCGAAGCTTGTAACTATGGCGCGGCCAATACCACCTGCGCCTCCAGTAACCAGCACATTTTGACCACTGAAATCGTAGGCAATGTTCATTTTCATTTCTCCATCAATCAGCTTGAACCGCATATTGGCAAGCATGGGTATTAGAGCAACCAACACTCAGGTCCATTTATTAAACGAAAAGGTCGGATTGAGTGAAACCCAAAATGGATAGACCTACGGACTCAAAGAAAATCTTCTGTCAAAAGCAATTGTGCCTGGATCGACCGATGACAGGCCTCCATCCACTGGAATGACTGCGGCATTCATGTAGGAGGCCGCCGGAGACAGCAACCAGCTGGCAACTGATGCGACCTCTTCAGCCAGGGCTGGACGCTCCAATGGCGCAAGACAGGATGCGAGTTTGTAAGCCTGTTCCTTGTCTAGACCACGTTCGGCGCCCAGCTCACTCATTTCCATATCTGCCATTTCACTGCGGGTCCAGCCAGGGCAAACGACATTGGCACGTACGCCCTGAGGACCATAGTCGATTGCGACGGAACGCAAGAGCATGCTTAACCCCGCCTTGGATGCGTTATAACCGGCAATCCCACCGGATGCCTGTAATGCACTGACAGACGCAATACCAATAACACTTCCCTTGCTCTCCACCAGGTGCGGTAACGCTGCCCGGAGCAACTTGAAGGGGGCCGTGAGGTTTGTTTCGATCATGGCTGCCCAATCCTGATCCGACAGCTCTCCGACGAGTCCCGGCCGGATTACCCCCGCATTAAGGACCAATCCATCAAGTTTGCCGAATTGTTCCAGGGCATAGTCCACTAGATGGCTAACTCCATCAGGATTGGTGATATCAGCAACGACGGCATGAGCGCCCGTTGTTTCCGCGATACGTTTCAAGGTGCTGGAACGGCGACCGCAGATTACAACTGACCAGCCTTGCCGGGTAAGCATACTGGCAATCGCTGCTCCGATACCCGAGCCGCCGCCAGTGACGATCGCAACGGGTTGGTTTTCTCTATATTGTGATTCAGTAGAGTGCACGGGTAGTCTCCTGGCTTGATGCAAACGGCCGCTTCCCAGCGGCCGCATGGAATGCTGTTCAATGTTTACTGAAGTCGTTGGGATAGGTGGTTTCGTTCAGTACCGTCAGACGGGAGTTGAATGGAATGACAACAGATTCGTCCAGCTTGTGATCCCAGCAGAACATTCGGCCCATGGAGCGTTGTGCGTGCAGATCGACCAGCAAAACAGCGTCTACGGCCATGACTTTCTCAGTCCAGAAAAACATGTAAAGGTCTTCGGCAACACTGAACGTCTTGCAACGGTCGGTGTCTGCCAGACCTGCTTCACCGCCACGGATGCAATGCCAGGTAAATGTGCCTGGAGACAGGTAAATGTGTTCGTAGGTTTCGACATCGCTGTAGCGGTAGTAAATACGCTTGCCTACCAGGCCGTCGGAACGCGGGTGGCCATAGGGTCCTTCAGAGTCAGGCGTTTTTGAGTGGACGAATTCGGTTGCGCTACGAGTCTCGTTAGCCTTGGGTACGAACCAGGAAACACCGGCTGTAGCAGAACCAGTTGCCTTGTTGTAAACGAAGGTGATGTTCTGGGCTTCTTTGGCTTCACCGGTGACGAAGTCGACCAGGAAAATATCCTTACGTACTTCAATAGCCTTGTATGTAGCGCTGCCGGTTGCAGCCATTTTTCCGCCGCTGCTCTTCCAGGTCAGCTCGCTAGCACTGGTAAAGAGATATTCGATGGTATTGCCATCCTCTGCTTCAAGCGTCAGAGCTGTTCCGGACAGAGCCGCAGTGGGAGGCAGAGTCTGCTCGCCAAATCCATCCGCCATGTTGGCTACGGAAGGCCATTCATCTTCTGGGATATAGTCCATAGGTGGTTTAATATCAGCCATTTGTCTATCTCTATAATTGATTACTTGAATGTATGTTTCTCGAAAACCGTGACGACATCAATTTTGATCACAGGATTAATTAAATCGCTTGTGGGCATGGACGTAAATCAACCGCATGGTCGATATGGGTGCAGTTACACAACCTTAAGATTAGGTGCCACGACTTTGATTTTTGACTTAATAGTCAATACTTTATTCTTTGAAGCCTGAAAACATAATAAGAATAAAAGGGTAGCGTGCGGGGAAGTTTTCAATGAGCAATGATTGTAAAAAAGGCCCCCGAAGAGGAGCCAAGAGCAACATCTTTTTAGAGCGGAGACAAGGGTAATACGGAGTTACTTTTGAGTGTTGATGACCTGAAGCTGGGTGTACTCAAGTAGGCCCGCAATACCAAACTCAACACCCACTCCGGACATTTTACTGCCACCGAAGGGGATATGAGGCAGTACCTCAGCGTGATTGTTAATCCATACACTGCCACACTCCAGTTGCTGTGCAACCCTGTCAGCTAACTCAAGGTCAGCTCCCCATACGGAGCCGCCTAGTCCGAACTTGCTGTCGTTAGCCATTTGTACAGCCTGGTCTACATCGGTATAGGGTATGACCGGTAGCACGGGGCCAAATTGTTCCTCATCAACCAAGCGAATCCCGTTCAAAACATCGGCGACGATAGTGGGGGGATAGAAATAACCGAGCCCCTCAAGAGCTTTGCCACCACAGATAATGCGGCCACCATTTTTGCAAGCATCTTCGACCAGTTCGGACACCAGTCGGTACTGATTGGCGTTCTGTACAGGTCCAAAAGTCGTCTCAGGTTTGAGGCCGTCATCGACTACTTGCTGTGCCGCAATATCGGCCAGCTTTTTACACATCTCCTCATACTGACTTTCGTGAACATAGAGTCGTTTGAGAGCGGCGCAGGTTTGTCCCATATTGATGAAAGCTGTATTGAAGATGCCCTCTGCAATCGCATCAACGTCGGATCCCGGAAGAACAATTGCGGCATCGTTCCCACCGAGCTCAAGCGTGAGACGTTTGAGCGTATTCGATGCATTGACCATAATGCGTTGGCCAGTGGGAGTGGACCCGGTGAAGATAACCTTATTGATACCAGTATGACCGCTGATGGCATTGCCGATTTCGGCTTCACCCATTACGCTGTTGACCACCCCTTTGGGTAGGACTTCGTTCATGATTTCCACGAGACGCAGGGTGTTCAGGGGCGTCATGCCTGATGGTTTGCAGATGACGGTATTGCCCGTGCGCAGCGCCGGCATGATGTGCCAGATGGCGATCATCAGAGGCCAGTTCCAGGGGGTGATCGATGCAACAACGCCCAGCGGTTTTCGATGTTCCTTGACATACCGGTTGTCGCTATCCTCAAAGACCTGCTCCGGGATTTCCAGGTCAGCGTTATACCTTGTCCAACCTGCCGCCGCCCCTACTTCGAGCTGAGCGAGCGCCATGGGTTTGCCCTGTTCCTTCACGATAATGGTGGCCAACTCCTCCGCATTGGCTTCTATGCGGTCGGCGATTTGATGCATGAAACGGCTACGCTCGGCATCCGGTGTTTGGCTCCATGCCGGGAAAGCCCTCCTTGCAGCAGCCACCGCCTGGTCGAGTTGGTCGGAGCTGGCCATATTACACAGGCATAGGGTTTCTTCGGTCGCTGGATTAATGACCGAGAAGGACGCCCCAGTACCGATAACTTGCGCGCCATCAATAAGCAGAGAGTTTTGAATGTTCATAAGATGTATAGCTCTTAATTCAGAAAAGAGCCCTGGAGGGGCTCTTGTTGTTAACGCCTTTTTGAGGATTTGCTCAGAAAGGTACGATGGCAACGACCTGACCGTACACGTTGGTATCGTCACTGCCGATCTGACTGCTATTGCTCTTATCAGGCGAGTAGAAACCAACCAGCGGACTGATGATCAGGTTCGGTGTTGCAACCCATTCGGCATACAGGTTGATTTCCTGGCTATCGTTGCGCCCGTTACCCGCATTGTCGGTGAAGTCAAAGAACAGCGCGCCCAAGCTTAAATTCTCGGAAGGCTGTGCTTTAATGGCAACATGGTGTACGTCCATACCTGTGTTGAACAGGCCCGCGTAACTGGCTGCAACTTCACCCTGGAACCAGGTACCGTAACCACGGCTGAAGCCATAGAACAGGGGATCAAAACCATTATCGAATGTGGCGTAGCGGTAGTTTATGCTCGGGGACCAGACTATATCCGAGAAGTTCCAGCCTGCTTCCAGATACCAGGCGGCATTCGAATCCGAACTATTATTTCCTTGCTCCTGAGCCACATACTCGCCAGACAGGAACAGGTTCTCGACGCCGGCATTGCCCTGATAGCGCAGGCTGATAGTTTCCTGACCGTCACGAGCACTGCCAAGGGCATCGGAGTGTTCGGCATTTAGCCCCTTGATGTACGTTGCACCGAAAGTACCTCCGGGAAGGACGTATTCAGCGTTTATACCGGCCAATTCCATTTCGTACTGGGCAACATTGTCGGACTCCAGCCAGAACACGTCAGCCCGCGCGCCTTCACTACCACCAATGCGGACAATAGCCGTTTGGTCAAACGCCTTGCGTGGTGCTAGCCAGTATCCGCCGCCACGATTCAGACTACCGTCGAAGGCATTACCGAAGTTCAAAGCGTCGCCGTTGATGAGGAAGCCATCACCGATTACAAAGTTCTGGCGGCCGAAAGAGATATCAAGGCCATCTTGACCCAGCGCCGGCATCAGGTTGCCCGAGCGCCAGCCCAAGTATGCATCTTCCAACTCGGTCTCGGACTCGTCACCCAGGGTAAATCCAGCTGCGTCGCCATCACCCCAGGTTGCCGAGCTAACAAGGTTGATGGCTCCGTATAAGGCGGTGCCATTTTTACCATATGTATGGCTGCCGGACAGCCCATACTTGATATATCCTTCCTGCCAGTCAGAGCCACCACCTTCAGTTTTACTGCCAATAGCATCGTAGTTTTCCTGGCTGGTGAATACACCAACTACTGCCTCTACATCCAGGTTTAGCTCCGACCCATTTCGGCTATAGAGGTCATATGCGGAAACAGAGCCGGAAGCGGCTGCAATGGAAGTGCCGAGCAAAACTGCACTCAAAGATCGTTTAGAATTGTTTTTCATCCAGTAGTTCCTTGGTATGTCCAGGTTTTAGTAACGCCTTTAATGCACGAACAGTGGAACTGATGGGGAAACCACTAACGCACTGAGCATTATTTCATCGGTGATAGAGCTGTAGAGCAATCAACCATAAGGTTGATAGAAACATCTGGAACTAAAACATTCTTTTACTACGGCGAGCTTTTTCTTCTTCTTTGAATAGACTTAAAAAGAGGAGATATTGATCCCCGAAAGCCAAAGGTAGATTAGAGCCGTGCATAAAGCTTTTTAAAAACCATGTTTACTTACTTCCCATATGTCGGCACTGGCTCCAAGCATAAATGCCAATCGACAGCACAATCATAACCAACAGTGTCAAGCTAACCGGCCGCTGAATGAAGGTGGTCAGATCGCCACCAGCAACCCCCAATGCCTGCTGGGCCCTTGTAATGAACAGTGGGCCAAGCACCAGTCCCAGAATGATGGGCACGGCGGGTATCTCATTGCGTTTAAGCACGTAGCCGAAAATGGCAAAGCCGAGTGCAATCAGACAGTCGCTGAACTGGTAATTCTGGCTATAACTGCCGATGAAACCCAGCACCAGAATAAAGGCACCAATAAAGCGCCCACGTATACGTGTCAGGTTCACAATCCATTTGGTGGCAAAGGTCAGATAAGTGAAAACGACCACATTGATTAGCAGTAACGAAACGTAAAGCCCAGATATAAACTCGGGGCGCTCAACAAACAGAGTGGGGCCAGGGACATAGTTGTGGACCATGAACACAGCCAACAACATGGCCATCAGCGCATCAGCAGGTATCCCGAAAGCGAGTAAAGGAATCATGACCGATGCGGTCACGGCATTGTTGGATGTTTCCGAGGCGATCAGCCCTTCTGGCGCACCGTCCCCGAACTTTTCGGGTGTTTTAGAGAATTTCTGCGCCAGTGTGTACGAAAAGAACTGAGAGCCAAATTCACCCACACCAGGCAGCAAGCCCATAACAACGCCCAGTGCGGCTGAGCGAATGACCGTGATCTTGTGTCTGAGCAGGTCTAACACACCGGAGAAAATACCGCTTCCAGTCAATCTGGTTTCTCGCGCATCATTACCACGCTGTGACAGCAGGACGAATGCCTGCGACATGGCAAACAGACCGATAACAGCAGGTACAAGCGGAATACCGGAAAGCAGCCAGCTTTGCCCAAACGTATAGACCTGGGTGCTATATGAAAGATCCAATCCAACGGTACCCAGAAATATGCCCAACCCGAGCATCATGGCCGCTTCAACGACGTGTTTGCGATGGGCCAGTACAACAAAGATCATGCCCAAAGCAGCTAGCATGGCAAACTCGGCCGAGCCGAATTTGCGTGCAATCTGTGACAGTGTCGGTGCCAGCATGATCAGTGAAAAGACGCTGATCAGTCCGCCGACAAATGAAGAAGTGTAAGCAATGGACAGCGCCCTGCGAGCCTCGCCTCGCTTGGCCATAGGGTAGCCGTCATACGTTGTCAGCACAGCTACGGGGGTGCCAGGAGTATTCATCAGAATGGCGGGTATGGCACCTCCGTACCAGGCACCACCATAGACACCCAGCAGCAGTGAAACACCGGGCAGAGGCTCCATGGCAAAGGTCATGGGTAGCAGAATCGCCATTACACCGGCGGGCTCCAGTCCGGGTATGGAACCGATGCTTACACCAATCAGTGCCCCGATAACGATCGCCATGATAACGTTCAGGGTGGCTACTTCGTTTAAACCTAACAGTATTGCGTCCATGGTAGTCAAACCTCTCAGAAATAGCGGTTGGCGAGGTCAGCCAAATGGTCGGGCAGGAATGAATAGAGCCACACATCAGGCAGCCAAACCGATACAGCAACCCGGAAGATCAGAACCAGCGCGATCAGCGTGCCGACAGTTGCAAGTATCCAGACTCTGTAAAACAGACGACACAGCCACAGCAATACGGTCACAAAAATGAACGTTGCAGGCACAAAACCAATAACAGGTAATGATTTGATGTATAGATAAAACAGGGCAGAAGAAATCAGTGCGGTTCGATAGCTGTCAAGCACAGCTACGAGACTTTCAAGAGGGTTCTGCCTGAATAACGAACTGCGCCATTTGTTATCCCTAAAAAGGGTAAACTGGATAACGCGATAAGCTGAGAAGCTTGCCATTATTCCCAAACCCAGCACTGCGCCCATCATGGGTTGCGTATACCATCCACGGCGGGTTTCTACCCACGGGGCCTGTTCTGGAATCAATACCAGCAATACCACAGAGGCGATGAGCAGGACCCAATAGATATCGGTTTTAACAACGGTTTCGTTTGACACATCAATACTCTTGCGGATGAACAATGTTAGCCGTAGAGACGAACAGAACAGGGAGATGGCCCGAAGGGGAGCATCTCCCGTCCAGAATTACTTGTTCATGAATTCAAGCAGTCCTTTAGAACTTTCGAAATCCTTGGCGACCTGCTCCTCTGCTGCACTGCCGCCAATCCAATAAATACCGACACCTGTAGTGTTGCTAAGCTCTGTAATACGGTCGGATTTCAGTGCAGCCTGAGCGATTTCGGCTATTTTCTCTTTTACTTCATCAGGCGTACCCTTTTTCACGAACAGGCCGTTCCAGGGCGTCTGGGTGATTCCGGTCAGCTCGGCCAAAGTCGGAACTTCGGGGGCAATACTCAATCGTTCACGAGTTATGGTGGCCAGAAGCTTGACTTCACCGGACTTCAGGCAGGACAGAATCGTCTGAGTGTTGGTATTGATAATGTCTGCATCGCCAGTTGCCAAAGTTGAGCAATCAACCATGTCAAAGGCTGCGTCAGAAGCAATGCGAATGTCTTCCTGCGCCGCCGCTTTGAATGTGATCGCGGTTGGTATCGCCTGATAACCAAAGTGCCCCAGCGAAATATCGTTGTCTTGGGAATGCTCGGCCAACTCCTTAAGATTGTTATAGGGGGCATCAGCTTTCGTCGCGATAACAAAAGGGAAATCCAGGAAAATACCGACAGGCTCAAAGGTGCTTTGGTCGTACGGTGCATTTCCGGAATGGATATGAGTGGTCAGAATATCTATAACAAATGAACCAACCGTCAGACCATCGGGCCGTGACTGAGCTACATCCAGTGCACCGACAATACCGCCACCGCCTGGTTTGTTGATGACCGAAGCCGGTGTACCGGTTTGCTTGGACATTTCCTCGGCGATCAATCGGGTGACAATGTCCTCAATATCGCCAGGAGGCCATGGGACAACAAATTTGACCGGTCGTTCAGGATATTCAGCGATTGCCGGAGTGCTGGCAATAATGGGAGAGATGGCCAGTGTAGCGATTGATAGGATTTTTGTTAGCTTTTTCATTGTGTTTCCTCGTAAACGGCAAGGTTTTTTTCAGATCTCCTGAATCAGCCCTTCAAGGGGACTATCAGCACGGGAGCGGATGTTTGATGGATTACTTTTTGAGTTGTAGAGCCCAGGAATAGTCGCGATGCAGCAGAGCCACCGCGATCTCCCATTACGATCAGGTCGGCGCCTGATTCCTCCGCAACTTTCAGGATGACTCTGTCAGGCTTTCCAATTCTCACTTCGACTTGAGGTGGCTGGTTAAGCTTCGCATCGTCGGGTATTTCACTCTCCATGAAGCTGGAAATACGCTGCTCGATCTTCAAACGGTATTGATCCATTAATTGGCTGGTATGCTTGAGCTGGACCTGGGTCAGCAAGTAGTCACGCACCATCTCATCGGCCTCCTTGACTGACGACTCTATGGCATGCAGAAAAATGATATGCGCTCCGTGCCTGACGGCTTCCTCCACGGCCATCCGGAATGCAGGCCGGCTGCCTTCAGCAATATCCGATGCATAGACGATGGTCTTTACTTTCGGCAGCATGTTCCCCAGTCCTCTTAATGAATCGCCGTGTTTCCTCATTACAGAACAATTAAAGCATTCGGGGTATCAACCATGCGGTTGATACCCCGAATGGCATCAGGTATCTAGCAGAGGCTAACAGCCGGGCAAACCGAAGGAGTGAAGCCAAAAAGTCCTATGAAAATAAAACTCGAAATAGAACTCGGGGGAGCCTTGCCTTCAGGCAAACGGTGCTGAGGACGACCTGAAGAAATTTGTGCGCAAGGTAAAAGCCGGAGCCGTCAGACCGCCATCTAATTAACATGTTAACATTGTTGCGAATCCCGGTTCAGTCACGATAACTAACCGGGCCTCAACTCTTTACAGCGAGAGATTTGCAGCTACTCAATGCCAAACCCAAATATGCAAGATCAATCCATTTCAGCCGAAGAACGCAGAAACTTCGGTGTTGTATGCCTGGCGCTCACCTGCGTGTTCATCGTGCATTCGATGCTCCTGGTCACAGTCCCTGTTCATGCCGTGGACCTTGGCGCTTCGCCCCTCCTGCTTGGAGTGATCTTTAGCGCCCCCTATCTTCTCCCGCTGATCGTAGCAATCCCGTTTGGCACACTGGTCACCCGGCACGGAGGACGTGTCTCAATGTTGTCCGGCGCATCCCTGATGATCTTTGGCCTTGTCACCATACTTGTTGTGCCCGGTTATCCAGGGCTGATCATCGGGCAATTATCGTTTGGCCTTGCACAACTCCAAATGGTTCTGGCGGCCCAAACAATTATTTCTACTCTGGGAACAGGGCCGAAGCTTGAGAGTTATTTTGGCTGGTACACCACATGGTTATCCGGCGGACAAATTGTTGGGCCACTCATTGCGGGTGGCTTGATTCACGCAGTGGGGACCACTGCCAGCTCCTTTGCCGCTATGCTGGTTATCGCCTGTTGTTCCCTGGTAATGGCGCTGTTGTTGACAGGCCAAGCCAAGCAGGGCAAATCGGTGCAGTGGAGTTCTACCGGGTTCAGGGCCCAGGGAAGCCTATTCTGTAAAAGTCCGGCCGTACAGATTTCCATAGCAGTCACCGCAGCAGCGACCTTCGCCATGATTATTCACGGTAACTATCTACCGGTTCTATTGGAAAATATGCTGGTGACGCCTACAACCATCGGTATCCTTATCAGCTTGAGGGCGGTTGCGGCAATGGTCATTCGACCAGTCATTGCCAAAGTCATCGCACTCATGGGGGGGCGAGGCATTGCGCTGCTGGTATCAATACTCTCCATGGCTCTGGGAATGCTGTTTCTGGGCGGTACTGACAACCTGATACTAATCGGCTTTTTTTCCATTCTCATCGGTTTGGGATCGGGGGTGTGCCAACCGCTTTCAATTGTTGTGTTATCAGAAAGTGTCGACAGCACACAACGGGCAGGAGCCTTGGGAATGAGGCTGATGGCAAACCGGGGAATAAACTTTCTGGCGCCTCTGCTTTTCGGTCTGATGCTTGAGATAGGAGGCTTTGCACTATCCTTCGCCCTCACCGGTGCCGTACTACTATTGGCAACCATGTTGGTGCTCTTCCTGTTGCGGGCGGACAACCTGCCTGCAGCATAATCGGGATAGGGGGAACCAATAAGTTCCGCCACCCCCACACCACCCGGCATGCGGGTCCGCACCGGGCGGTTCGAGAAGTTGAGGTATCACGGGAGTCGCGGCACATGACGGTTTCCACCGCCACATATACCAGTCCAATTGACTGACAGGCAATTTCAACGCTGCCGGGGTCCACGGGTACATTGTCACCGAAAGGGCCACCTCCGTTTACGCTGAGTCGCCTGATTCCTACCAGATACTCCTATGGGTGAATACGCAGCAGATGTTCCATGTTTGCTGGCATTGCTCCCATGACTCGGAGTTGCTTACTAAAACCGGAAACGCAGTCTTAGACATGTTTCGGTTCGCCATAGACCGGAGCGCGGTTGGTTTGGAGCAGCAGAATTAGAGGCAGTGAGAAGAAAGCGAGCACTGCTGAGCCAAGCAGTACAGCTTGAAACCCATCGAGTTGCTCAACCATTCGACCAGCGATCAACGGGCCCAGTGCAAGACCGCCACCGATCACCAGATTAGCCATGCCCATCAGTTGACCGTTTCGATCAATACTGGCAAGGCTGGCGAGAATGAAAGGGAAGGCAAAGGTCCAAGCATATTTGAACCCTAGAGCAGCGATAGTGAAACGAAATTCGTCGGGTGATCCGGTCAGCAACAGAATGCCAACAATCATGATGGCATATCCGGCCAGCAACGGAATTCGGTAACTTTGACGCCCCCCCAGCACAGTTGCGCTGAGCGCTCCAGCAATACCGAGAAGCGAGGCAACAGCCAACACATTGCCGCTTACCTGAGCATCAATATTTATACTGTCAGCTATTGCGCCCATGAAGGTCCAAACACCATTCAGGCTGACACAAAACAATAGAACCGCGAGTAGTCCGATCAACGCCGGCAGCGGCAAGCCGGAAGAAAGAGGAGTTGCAGTCGAGTCTGTTCCAGGCTGTTTTCTTGTTGGAAGATACTTCAGCAGTGGGAGGCAAAACAGCATCAATACCGCTAGTAAAGCGAAGAACGCAGAGAGTCCAAAGTGGGCAAACAGGTTGGGCAGCAGAGCCAACCCCAGAGCGCCCAACGCCAATTGTCCCATGACCCACAGGCCATATATACGGTCTGGCTGGGGCAACGTGGATGCAGCACCCATACACAGAATCATCACTGAACCGCCACCGAGACCGCTGACAATGCGTAACGGAATCAACTCCGAGGCCGAGCTAGCTACGACTGAGCCCAGGTTAGCCAGAATGAAAAGCACGGCCGCTATAGTGCCTGCGATACGCCAGTTAAAGCGTGACAGCCAGTAACAGGCCGGCAGACTGGCCAGACTCATGGCGCCCAGTTCGAATGTAAAAAGAGTGCCAATGAAAGCGGGGCCCATCTGAAGCTCGGCAGCCAGCTGGCCGGCAACAACAGGGGCCATCGTCAGCACGGCCGGAGCAACAGCCGAAATTAGTACCAATGCAAGCGTAGTCTGCTTGTTTGATGCTGTCAGTGCGTCAGTCGAAACACTTTGTTGTTTATTCATGATCATGCACTCCTCAATAGACATGAGCACAGCGCAGCATGCGCTGGCTACTGTCAGACGTGTTTTTAGAGTTCTCGGCATAGGTGAGCATCAGCTGATTCCGGCTATCAAGCCAACGACCGATTCTCTAAGCCCACTTTGGTGTATTTTTGGAGAGTGTTGGCGACATCGGAGCCGTTTACATGCACTGCTCCACCCTGGGTGTGGTACAGACGTAAAGCTCCATAGTTGGAAGACGTGAAGTTTTGAGAAGCAAACGCTTGCAATCGATACGAAGGGTCCTGCGACAACTCTTGGCCATAGTAATTGTCGTTATCTCATGCATCATTCAATGATTCCTCCAGTCATCTGCCTCAGGCAGTGTAAGCGCTGTCGCCGGCAAAATAGGTCGACAGCACACGGGTTTCGCCCATGTCGGAGGTCGGTATTTCAAACAGGTTACGATCAAGGACAATACAGTCGGCCACCTTGCCGACCTCAATCGAGCCGATCTATTTTTCCGGATTCATTAGACCTGAATGGATTTCGTACCGCCTGACTGGTTATGCAGAAGAAGTTGTCTGAGACTGCAGACAGCGTCCCCCCGGGGTTGCGGAAATGAGTGGTCCGAGGCGTTATTTCATTGGGTATGTCGGGAAGTTGAGCGCCCTGGCCGCCAGGCTGAGAGGGCATTGAAAGGACGACTCCCATGCGCACCCAGAGTTATCCTCATAAGTATCTGGCTTTTTTGACCGGCTACGTCCCGGCCTATGTCGGCAGCGAGCGCTGTATCGATTGTCATGAGAAGCAGTATCAGGAATAGTTCGGTAGTCACCCTGACTCAGCGATGGCCGAGACAAGCGATGTTACGCTGCTCGGCGATTTCGATAACAGCCGCTTTTAAATACAGTGGTCAAACACACAGTTATAAAAACTGTATCCGATTTTCTGCATCTCTTCAGGAGTGAGCTCAATCACATTATTTCTCTCAGCGTAATCTTTCCACTCAGCTTTGAGATCAGATACCTTATCCGGATACTCATCAGACAGATCGACCAATTCTGCAGGGTCAGACTTTACATTGAACAGTGCCCATTGCCTGCTTTCAAAGGGGGCGCCTATGTGACGAAGCTTCCAATCCCCCTTTCGTATTGCGGTCCGCCCAAACAACTCCCAGCCAAGCACCCGTTCCTTACCATTTTGCGCGGCGGCCAGCGAGTTGAGCATGGACATACCCTGAATAGGATGGATGTCCCGGCCCTTATAGGGTGTGTCCGGCGCCTTTACGCCGGCCAACTCAAGAAAGGTCGGCATAACATCCATCACACTGTACAATGAGTGATCAATACTACCCTGACTATCGCTGTTCTGATCGGGATATCGAATGATCGCCGGGGCACGAATACCGCCTTCGGAGGTAAATCCTTTGAAGAAAGCAAAAGGTGTGCTACCAACCTGTCCCCATTGAGGGCCATACCAGATATAGGAGCCTTTCCGCCCCATATTTTCGAGGCTGTTATCGAATTTCTCGGCGATCCACTGTTTTGTCTGGGGATGCAATGTCGGATTGTTACCTTCCGCGCCATTATCTGATGCGAATAGTATTACAGTATTGTCAAGCCGGCCCTTTTTATCCAGCCAGTCCATCAGGCGACCGATATTGGCGTCAAGGTTATCGACCATTGCAGCATACACTTCCATACGCCGCGCCTCTATTTCCCTCTCCTCGTCGGTTAATTCGTCCCACTTGGGGAGTCCACCGATAAAGGGACCGACCTCTATGTTGTCTGCGACGATACCCAACTCTTTCATTCGCTTTAACCGAGCCTCGCGTATGGCTTCATAGCCTTCCTCATAACGACCTGTGTACTTGTCAAGATATGCATCAGGCGCCTGCAGCGGCCAATGAGGCGCCGTATAAGCAAGGTAGCCAAAGAAAGGCTTTTCTTTGGCAATGGCGTTGTCGATATACTCGATTGCTTTATCTGTGTAGAAATGCGTCGCAAAGAAGTCTTCTGGGAGACCGTCGACCTGCTTGCCATCG
This sequence comes from Marinobacter alkalisoli, assembly GCF_045449855.1. Classification (NCBI taxonomy): domain Bacteria; kingdom Pseudomonadati; phylum Pseudomonadota; class Gammaproteobacteria; order Pseudomonadales; family Marinobacteraceae; genus Marinobacter; species Marinobacter alkalisoli. The sequence continues at coordinate 48,412 of NZ_JBJJLC010000012.1, forward strand.
GCACGGTATATGGCCACTGGATCGCTTGCCTGAATTGCAGACATGTCGCTGAAGCTACTGGCCCCGCCCTGAATCAGTGCAAAAGAGTTGTTAAATCCCCGAGCTGCCGGGCTGTGTTCTTCACTTCTCCCCAGGTGCCACTTGCCAGCCATAAAGGTTTCGTAGCCGGCATCCCCCAGCACTTCAGGCAAAGTCGCGACTGACGCATTCAAAAAGCCTTCGTAACCGTGCTCCCCTTTTTGAGTGTCACTCACCACCTCAGCCATATTTCCCAAACCCGCCAGGTGACTGTCGGTGCCGGACAACAACATGGATCGGGTGGGGGAGCAGGTCGGCGCCACGACAAAATTGGTCAATCGAGTGCCTGAATTGGCAATGGCGTCGAGACTAGGCGTTTCTATTTCTCCTCCAAAGCTTCCTATATCTGAATATCCGAGGTCATCCGCCACAATCACCAGAAAATTGGGCTTGTCCGGATTAGCGGAAGCTAGTGTCGACACCAGTCCCAGGATGGCTGCCGATACCGACAGCCGGATACTGCGATGAACAGCCTTTGTCATTATTGCTCACTCCCCAAAGCCGCACTTGCCACCCTATCCTGTATCTGGGCAGATGGAGCATCCTCGTTCACTTTGATAGTTGGAGCGTCAGAGGCATTGCTGCCCAGCCGAATTTTTTCTGGCTTAAGAAGGAAATGACCGAGCGCCGGCAGAAATATCAGTGCACCAACCATATTCCACACGAACATGAAGGCAAGCAAGATACCCATATCAGCCTGGAACTTGATTGGAGAGAACGCCCAAGTGGAAACAGCTATCCCCAGTGTGATGCCGGTTAGTACCACGACCTTACCGGTAAACAGAAGCGCCCGGTAGTATGCCTCGGAAAGAGTCTGTCCCGCCTTCAGCCCGGCCAGCGTGACAGAAAGCACATAGAGAGCATAATCCACCCCGATACCAACGCCCAGAGCCACCACAGGCAATGTCGCGACTTTGACACCAATCCCCAAAGCCACCATGAGCGCCTCGCACAACACCGATGTCAACATCAGGGGTAAAACAGCACAGACCACCGCACGCCACGACCGGAATGTCAGAAATGCCAAAACCATAACGGCCACATAGACCAGAAACAGCATTTGCACGTTGGCGCGCTTAACCACAACATTCGTCGCAGCTTCGATACCCGCATTACCTGCGGCCGGAAGAAACTGAACGTCGTCGGTATTATTACGCTGTGCAAAACCTTCGACCGTTTCGACTACACGGGTAAGGGTATCGGCCTTATGATCTTTCAAGTAAACATAAAGGCTAAGCAGGTTACATTTCTGATTGAAGAACTCTCTTGGGGCTCGAGTTACAATAGCATTGAGAATACTTTCCGAACGCGGCAAATCAAACCAGTTTGTGTTGCCTTCGTTCATTCCCATGAACTGCTTCTTACTTAAAGAAGCAAAGGATTCCGTTCTTTCAACACCGGCCACCTGTCGCAATTCCCACTCCAGTGCATCGACATCAACCAACGTACCGTAGTTTGCACATTGGTATTCCGGAGTCGTGACCATAACCACGAACAGGTCGCTACTGGCACTATAATTCTCGACAATAAACTGATTATCCTGGTTGTAGCGCGAATCCTGCCGCAACTCAGGCGCGCCCGGATCCAGGTCACCAATTCGCAGGTCAACGCTTACAGCCAGTCCGGATACCCCCATTACCAAGCCGACGATAACAGCAACCGATGCCCAGGGTTTTGCGGTGAACTTGTCCAGAAACACCCAAACAGGATGCTTTTCACCGGTTTCTGCTCTTAGCGAGCGTACTGCAGCCCGAGAGCTCACGCCTGTATAAGACAACAACACTGGCAATAACACGAGGTTGGTAAACACCAGAACGGCAACACCGATGCTGGCGGTTATGGCAAGCTCACGAATAACCGGGATATCGATGATCATCAACACAGCGAAGCCCACAGCATCTGCAGCTAGCGCCGTAAATCCCGCCACAAACAACCTGCGAAATGTGAACCGTGCTGCTATCAACTTGTCGTAACCGCGGCCGACATCCTGCATGATGCCGTTCATTTTTTGTGCCGCATGGCTCATCCCGATAGCGAATACCAAAAAGGGCACGAGTATTGAGTAGGGATCCAGAGAAAGATCAAGTAGTTTCAGGATTCCGCAGAGCCAAAGAACAGCAATCACAGAACAAAGTACGACCAACAATGTGCTACGCACACAGCGGGTATAACCGTAAAGTAGAAGAGAGCAAATTGTAATGGCCAGCGCAAAGAACAGCAGAACGCTTTGTAGCCCGTCTATCAGATCCCCGATGATCTTTGCAAAACCGGTGATATATATATTAACGCCTTGACCTTCGTAGCGTTTACGGAGGTCTTCCAGCTTATTATTCAGCTTTTCATAGTCTATTTTCGTGTCGCCGCCATCAAGTAACGGCACCTCTATAACTGATGAGCGATAATCATCAGACACCAGTTGGCCGAGGATACCCGAACGCTCTATATTTATCCTGATTTGCTCAAGACTATCACTCCCACCATCATAACTTTGTGGAATGACGGGCCCGCCATCAAGCCCTACTTCCGTAACTCCGGTCCAACGAACTGACGGTGTCCAAAGCGATTTCATATGAGACCGCTCAACTTCCGGCATCATGAACAACTCGTCGTTAATCTGACGTAACGTCTCCAAATACTCAGGATCTAATATACTTTCTCCCTGAGTTTCCACTGCGACTCGAACGCTGTTGCCCAGGCCAGTAAGTTCGTCGCGATGCTCCAGATAATTAAGAATAAAAGGGTGATTTTGTGGCAGCATCTTGTCAAAGCTGGCACTCAGTTTCAGCCCCGCCGAAAAATACCCGAGTATAAGGGTAACAACGATAAAACTGGCGAGGATAAGAACCCTGTTATTGAAGATTGCCCGCTCTGCCATAGAGCCGGACCTGTTATCGAACGTTGTCCCCTCAAGTGGGTTCAACTCGTCGGAATTATTGATAGTACCCATGTGTCTTATCTCTGCAGAACGTTAGAGATGCCCACCCGACTAACACCGCGGGTAGTAGCAAGAACGAGGTCCTCAGCCGACAGCTGAATCAGGTCAGTCACGGCCGCTCGATGTGTATAACCGGATTTGGTAAATGTCATGCCGTTGTCTTTACTGAAAAAGAACTCTCCGGCGTTACTTGCCAGCAACAGCGTGCCATCTTCAAGTACGACTCCAGTGCTCAGGGAAGCGTTGGTTCCAGTGGACAACCTTTGCCAACGACCACTGACAGCATCGTAGAGCAAGACATTCCCCCGCAGCCCGTACACCAGCAAGCGCTGCTCCTCGTTTAGCAGTGCACCGAAAAAAGACCCGTCATAGGGGACCTGCAAGCGTTTATAATCTTCACCGTCATTGTTCGAAAGCAGTACCCTGCCCTGCTCCCCCACCAGATACCGGCGCTCACCATCCGGCACGATGGCGTACAGATGTCGCCATCCGGATTCGACAGCATTGCCAGTTTTCGACTCCCAGGTCTTGCCACCATCATTACTCTGTAACATCAACCCAAAAGCGCCAGTCGCAATGACGCCTCCCCTGGGATCAAACCAGATATCAAGGAGTGGCTTGTCAGGTCCGTCACGGCCAATCAGATCTGCGTACCTCGCCAACGCTTCCGCGCCAGGTTCCGATTCAGCCTCTCGTTGCACCAGTCTAATGATGTCCCGACCATCAAGGCGTTTCACCCAGGTTTCCCCGCCATCACGGGTCTCGAGAAGTACGCCGCTGTGGCCGACGGCAAACCCGACATCATCACTAACGAAGGCCACATCCGTAAGGGTCACACTGACTGGTACTCGGGACTGGCTCCAGGTATTGCCTTCATCATTCGATAACAGGATGGTGCCGCGTTCACCCACAGCCACTAATCGGTGGCCAGCCTTGCCGACAGCATTCAACAGCAGGTTATGCGCGAGAGGGCTCATCACAGCATCCCGCTCAGTGGGATCTTTTTCTGCAAGCAAACATGGTGAGCCAAGCGTAACGCTTAAGCCGAGCACCCAAGGAAGTATTGTTTTAAGATTCATTGGACTGTCTGCACATAGGTTGTTTTACGTCTACGTCAATCCCGGTTTTAGTCGGATTACATAGTATCCGGTAACCAGTATCGCCTTGGATTGCACGTCCTTGTGCTTGGTCAGGCACTGCTAGCGAAGACCGTCTCCCGCGAGCGCATTCGGGCTATAGAAGAAATCCGATTTGGGCTTGACCGGCCGGTAAACGAAATTTCCATTAAACATCTGAGATGCAACAAAGGTTTCTGCATCCAGATCAAAAACCATATAGGGCTGGGTAACGATCATGGGGACATCAGGTGCCATAAAGGACATATTGTGGGAGGTGCGCCACAACCGGCCTTCGGCGTCATAACCGTCAACCATCGCCACCATCCAGCTGTCTTCATCCAGGTAAAACGTACGCTTGGGTACTGCATGCCGCTCACTCTGTTTCACACTGGCTTCGACCACCCAGACACGATGCAGCTCCCAGCGCACTTTGTCAGACTTAATGTGATGATTGTCATAAACTTCATCATCATCAAAAGTGAAGAAACGGTTGTTATTGTAGGGGATATAGAGTTCCTTCTTACCGACTAGTTTCCAGTCGTAACGATCGAGAGCACCAAAGAATCCCAGTACTTCATCAAAGTACATGGCGCCAGATGCAACAAAGTTCGGGGTATCATAACCAACGTTCGGAGACTTACGTACGCGACGCTGCCCCATCAGATATTGCCAGGATTCCCGGTTCGGCTCCGACTGCGCATAATCGTTGATTATCAGGGACTCACCCGCTTTGAATGGCGGCGAGACCTGCTCCATTCGTGAAATCATAATGGCCTTTTCCCAGTCGGATGCACTGCCCTCCCGATTGTAATAGGGATACGACACATCCTGATTAGTACCCACTGTTAATGCATACTCACCATTCGAAGAGCCGACATAACTCTCAATACTGTACTGAACGGCAGGCGGATGAACGCGCAAAGTGTGGTTCCACATCGCCTCCAGTCCATTCGACGGTATGGGAAATGGAATACCGCCATAGGCGCCCTCAACACCCATTCCATCATCCGAAACTCTGGCTGTAGTCGCATTTCTGAAGGTATTTTCATACACATATTCAGCTGCAGCCATCGTGCGATGCGTTGGATAGACCGAGAGTCTGAAACTTTCCGGGTATTTCTTCAGCAGCGCTACCGTGCCATCACTAAGCTTTTCTTTATATTGCTCATAGTTCTGCGCAGTGATTTCATAAAGCGGAGATTCGTTTGGAAAAAGGTCATAGCGCTCATCGGTAGCGGTCCAGCCAGCCTTAACTTCGGTGACGCCTCCGTCCCAGGCGGGGATGGTGCCGTCAGCATTACCTGCGCGTTCCGCACCCAATGGCGTCAATTCGCTCTTAAGCTTTTCTGCCTCGTCACTACTAACAGCGGCAACGGCTGAACTGCCATGAATCAAAATACCAAGAATAAAAATACTTAATCTACGATGTTTCATTGTTATTTCCTCGTCTCTTAAAATGTGCGCTGGAGCCTAAGCGAGATAAAGTCCCTATCACCCAGATTCTGCTTATAGGACAAAGCACCATCCTCATCGAGAGTGGCACCTTTATCACCGTAATAATGAGTCCAACTCAAACCTGCCCGATAAACACCCTGATATGAGGCATTCAAACCCAAGGTAATATCACCACCATTATCGGGGCCGAAGGAAAATACCGATGAGCGCCCGACAGGAGCCCAACCGACGTTAATTGGGACAGAAAGATCCAACTGCGGTAATACCTGGAAATACTGTGGTTCAAATAAAACCCTCAAACCCCAGGCATCTCTTGTGGCATTGGGATCGAGTTGATCAGCATTCCGGGAAATACTGAGACGGCGGTTGAACGCAATCTCGCTCAACAGCGTTGCACCATCCCAGAATGTAGAAGCAGGTAATACCGAAACGGTTGATACCTGGGCATGAAAACTATCCCCCACAGGATAGGCTGCATTGCCACTATTATCGGCGTCCGCATTCACTACTACTGCGCCGCCTCGCGCCATTAAAGGCGTATCTTGTCGATATGACGTTTCCAAAGCTACGTTGGTATCCCCAACCAACGTACTTACACTGGCTCCGTATGTTTTTATATCCTCAGGGTAAACGAGCCTGTATTCACCAAGCCCTTCGGAGCCCGCCCCGGGTTCCAAATAAATAACCGGTGTTTTACTGTGATGTTTGGCAGCATAGAACCCGAAATCAAACTCGGAACCATCAGGCTTCCATCTGACTTGCATACCGCCCTGCCCTGAATCCTCAGCTTCAATATCCTTGCCACGATGGAAAGCAGTTGTATTATCGGTACCAATCAACAACCTTTCGCCACCATCATCAAGGATATCGCTGGTAGAGAAATAACTACCGGAACCCGGGAGGCGGTATTCACGCCATTCAAACTGATAGTAAGCGCCTACGCCAATCTCCGGAGTCAGTTGAATGGACGTAGATAACTGATTAATTGGCCGTGCAATTTCTTTAAACTGGGACCCCGGCACCGAAAGCGCTTTAACGACATCTATCGACGATTGAGCATTGGCAACACCGTTGCCTCCGAAAAACAGACTTTCACCATAAAGCAGGGTATGACGTCCAAGTCGCGCACTAATGGGAGCTCCGAAGAGTTCAGTGCGGCCAAAAAGAAACGTGTCGAGCAGCTCGGCATCCTGGCCATGCAGCTCTTCAGTTTCCTGTGTAAAACGGTCGTTAGACACACTTTCAGGGTTGAAAGTCGTGGGAGAGTCGTTGTCATTGCGCCCCTGATAAGCATGATCGTACCAAGCTGAACCACTGATCCTGAACCCTATATTCCGGTACTGGAGATCGAGTTCCGAAAGCAGGTTCAAGCGGTTTGAAACCAAACCGACGTCGAAGTTTCGATCACCATCATCGAAGTTGGCTGAGAAGCTATTCCCCGTGACTTGCTCATCAAGTCCTTCAACACGATATAGCGCGCTGTACTTGAGTGTATTGTCCCACCGTGCCTGAAGATCCGGCACACCAGTATCGAATCGCTTCGCATAAACGTTTGAACTGAAGGCGATTGGCAGCATGGCTACAATATATAATGCCAGTGGCACACGCCTGTTAATGTACACGCGTTTCTTTTTAATGAGCTTTTTGTTCATGTTTTCCTCAAGCTGTAACTTAGCGAGTGTTCTTTAACACCTGATTAATCGACAAAGTAATTCTTTATTTCTCCTTCAACGGCCGGAAATCAGGTGAAACCAACTTACAGTTTCATTACGCCTGAACTTTTACAGTCCTGCTTGCTTGATTGTGCTGAGAGAATTGCCTGAAACTGCAGACAATCTACCTTCGGGTACCGTTTACACCATTCATGCTGTTAAATTGGATCTGGAACCGAAGTGAGACATCGATGATGTTCAGACACGCCAGTACCTGGCCATTTACTGAAATAGCGTCTTATCTGGCAGGTGGAAATATAAGAAAAAGCTTTATAAGCCTTGCAGGATTACGAACAGGACAAAAATAGAGAGGAGGATCAACACGTTCAGGACAAGTAGTGGAGCTTCCCTGCTAAACCTGGCAACGGCTCACTGGCGGACTGACATCTCTCGCTCTGAGTACCGATAATCCCTGGGGGTCATGCCAAAACGGGAACGGAATTCCCGGGAAAAGTGAGAAGAGCTATTGAAACCGCAGGCATAGGCAATGTCACTAATTGTCCTGCTTCGCGAATGACTTTCGAGCAGCATTCGCCTGCTTAGTTCAAATCGCTTGTTCCAGATGTACCTCGCCGGCGTCAAACCCAGCTCATTCATCAGAGTATATAACTGACGCTCGCTCACATTGAAAGTTGCGGCGATACTTGCCGGTGCCATTTCGCTGTCGGTCAGATTATCATCAATATACCGGAGAATGCTGTTTAAAAGAAACGCATGTACGTTGACCGATTGGCGAGAAAAAGTCTGAAAAGCGCTGGCATACGCCGATTGGCAAGCCTCGACAAGGGTTGTGCTGAGAAAGTCGCACGACAGGTCGGGAGAGTTGCCACCATGAGCGAAAACAGAGCGCATCAGGTTGGTGATTATTCGACAACTCCCTGATCGTGCGGGTAATACCTTACCCGCCATCATTTCCGCCGACGGCAACCGTTTCTTCATGGCATCCCTGGGGATTACCAGCGCCGTGATCAGCGCCCCTTCCAGACACATGAGCTCATAAGACCGTGCAGTGTCGATAAAAACCAGATCGCCATTGCCAAGCTTGCTTTCATCCTGCCCAAGCCGATATGCGACTTTGCCATAGCTCTTGAAAGCAATTGCAAAAGGAGGATCAGTGTCGTAATCCACTTCGCGAACCAGATGATGGGGAGACACAAGTGACTCAAGAAGCTTAACCTCCCCCACCTCTTGACAGGATATCGATATCCGAAAGTCCTTATCGTCACACAAAGGCTTGAACTTGATTTTCCAGACGATATCCTCGAAATCACCTTCAAACCTAGAAAAACCATCCGTTGGAAAAATCCCACTTCTTTCAAGCTTGATCATGATTTTTCCTCACAATATCTTATAATTGTTTTATATTCAGAATGCAGATCAAAACATTAACATGTTAATATATTTGCAGAGTACAATCAAGTGTGGGTAATTCATACTCCCGACAGGAATACATAAAACTTACGAGCGGATACCGTGAATCACAGGGCTTCAACAATCAACTGAGTTGCCTACAAACCGCTCCGCAGAACGATTTAAAGTCCTCCAGTACGATGTCGGCATCAATACCGCGTGTTATGAACACAACCTTCCCGTTACGATTTTCACCAGGCCAATGATCCATTGCTTCCGGAGGATGAAAACTGCGTTGCACGGCATTCACCAACACGGGTCCCGGAACGCCCTCCACATCCAGGATACCCTTAACTCTAAGCAATGCCGCACCGTGCACTGCCATAACCTGATCGAAGGCTTCAGCAACAACAGCCCAACTAATGGGCTTGTTGAGATCCCATACTGCGGTATCTGCAGCCGCACCGCCTGTTTGTTCGGGGTAAGAATGTTTTGGAGCTGCTTCGACACCTAACGCAGTGAATACCAGTTCTCTGCGTCGATGCTGCAATACCTCCGCACCGACTGTGTCATCCAGGAACCACGCTGGCACAATGGGGTTCAGTGCAGCCAGACGATCGACAAGTAACGTTGCTCTCCCCTCCGGAACTATATCCAGTTTCGAGATCAACAACGTGTCAGCCAGAGCAACCTGCTCTACCGCCTCCGGGTGCGTATCCAGGGTTTCAAGACCATTGACTGCATCCACAATCGCCACCGTGTTGCTCAGGTCGAATCGTTTCATCAGCCAGGTATCACCCAGCAGTGAACGAGCAATGGGGCCGGGGTTCGCCAGCCCAGTGGTTTCAATAACCAGACGCTCGAACCGGGGTACCGTGCCTTCTTCTCGCTGCAAGTATAAACTCCGCAACGTGTAGCCAAGATCCTGGCGCATGGCACAACAAATACAACCGCCGGACAGCAACACAGGTTCGCTGCTGCTATTTTGTTTCAGCAGTTCCTGATCAAGCCCGACCGCTCCGATTTCATTAACAACGAACGCCGTGTGTTCCAGCGATTGATCTCTCAGAAAACGGCGCAACAGCGTTGTTTTGCCCGCTCCCAGAAAGCCAGTCAACAGGATAATCGGTATTCTTGACACCTCAGACATTTGTCAGCTCCTCAGCCAGAACCGAAGGTGTTTCTGCTTGATAACAGTTCACCGCATTGCAGAACCAACCCTCATCAAGCAGAACCCAGCAGAACAACGTGCGGAAGCACCAGCCTGGCTGCTCCGAATCAAGCGGCGTCACATACCAGTCGCAATAGTCCCAACCACATCCTCCCCGGACGAATGACCGAAGAGAGTGATAATCAATACGCCCTGTCTTTACTACTTCCCGAAACATCGCCAGCAGCTCCGTGCGCCCATTCCGTTCCGGTAGTCCCTGCCCCGACCAGATCGCGTCGGGTGTAAAAAAGCGACTGACCACCGAGTCCGCCTTTTCCTGATTGAAGAGGCTGCAGTGCTCATCATACTTGGCTGTAATAGCTGCCCTGAAGGCCGCCAGTTCCTCATGCATCATTAAATGGTTCCTCCAGTTAACTGCCTCAGGCAGAGTAAACGCGGTCGCCAGCAAAGTAGGTCGACAGTACACGGGTTTCGCCCACGTCCGAGGTCGGTATTTCGAACAGGTTACGATCAAGAATAATAAAGTCGGCCGCCTTGCCGACCTCAAGCGAGCCGATCTGCTTTTCCTGACCAACCGCCCGCGCACCGTCCAGTGTCATCATCCGCAATGCTTTACGGAGGTCGACACTTTCGTCCCCTCTTTCGAGCATGCCTTGCAACGCCGGGAACAGGTTCGGATCCGGAGTGATAATCCAGTCGGAGCCGATCGTGATATGAGTACCCATGGCGTCCAGAGTATTAAACTTGAACCCTGCCTTCAGGGGTTCGAACTCCGGTTCTTTACGGTGCCAGAGCGCCGGCGACATCTCTGCAACCACCCGCAACCTGGCAAGCCGTGGTCGGTCGTCCGGATGTACGAAACCGGCGTGAGCGATCTCGTGAAGCGGTCCATCGTTCCCGTTAGCAGCCCTGACTCGCTCCACTGCATTCAGTGCGGTTCTGACAGCGCCTTCGCCAGCGCAATGCATTTTCAGCGTGATGCCATCACGATCGAATCGCATTAACGCTTCCGTCAACTGGTCTTCCGGTATCAGGATCTTGTCCTGATCGATGCGGTTGCTGGCGGCATCAATTCTGGCCTCGGTAAAGTGGGGCCCCAGTGGTGCACCGTCGAGCCAGCATTTGACGAATCGGGTATTAACATGGCGGCTTTTGTGATCGCTGCGACTGGCTATCAAACCTTCCTGCTCTTCACAACTGAGGCCACCAGCAAAGGTGACCTCCTCCCAAACCAGGTGCGCCGCAACATGCATTTTCAGCTCATCGGCCTCCTCCAGTTCCCTTAACGCTTTCAGCTCTGGCAATGAAGCAGAAGCCTCCTGCACCGACGTGATGCCGAAGCGGTGTGCCATCTCCTGGGACCAGCGCAGGGCATCCCGGTAAATGTCCGGCTCATAGGGGGGGATAACACGACTGACCGGCCAGCGCGCGCGCTCCACCAGCTCACCGGTGGGCTCATCAGAACCAGTGCGCCGAACAAATCGACCACCTCGAGGGTCGGGTGTTGAGGCATTGATGCCGGCAAGCTCCAGCGCCTTGGAATTCACCAGTGCGTGATGGATTGAGTAATCGAACAGGTATACCGGTCGATCCGGGAACTTCTGGTCCAGAGCAGCGCGATCCAGCGTGCCCTCTTCAAAAGCATATGGATTAAATTCACCGCCAATGACCCAGTTGCTGAGTTTAGAGCTACGGCACTTCAGGCAGTCACAGAGCTGCTCTGCCACCTGATCTGCATTTGCATCCATCGAAACACGGCATTCGAACCCGAATTTCAGACCACTCATCAGCAGATGAATGTGGGCGTCATGAATCCCGGGCATCAGCATACGTCCCTCTAGGTCGACCACCTCGACCTCACTGCCCACGGCATTTCTCAGTTCCCGGTCAGATCCGAGAGCCTGGATCACACCATCGCGCACAAGCATGGCGTCGACCCAGGGGGCCTCTGCATTCACGGTGTAGATTCTGCCGTTGATGAATAATTTTTCGCTGCTTACAGTCTTTGTCATTGTTATCCTGTCCTCTTGACGAATTTTGTCCTTCCGGCAATCGGTAACCTCATAAACCGTTGAAAAAGGCTGCCGACCCGAAGCGTTCGAACAAGGTCGGCAGCAAAGCAACTCCTTAAAGGTTCACAAGTTCAATAAACCATCTTTCCGGATTCATTAGGCCTGAAAGGATGCCGTACCGCCTGACTGGTTATGCAGAAGAAGTTGCCTGAGACTGCAGACAGCGCTTGCCCCAGGTTCGCAGAAATGAGTGCTCCGAAGCTTAATCCACTGGGCACTCCGGGAAGTTGAGCGCCCTGCTGCCAGGCTGAGAGGGAAAATGAAACGACGGCTTCCAATAGCGAGGCCTTTTGACAACAGGTGTCTTTTTTGCTGAACTCAGGAGTAATCATCCTGCCATAGTGCTCGGCAGCTCCGCCATACGCCCTACCACGATCGCAATAGCCTCGTGACACTGCAAAATCTGCTCAACGACGAAGAAGTACTGGTACGTCAGGGCGCCCTGCGCTCGATGGACAGCCTACCGCTAGCCACTATGCATTGGGGCTCTCCTATGTCCGCCAAAAACAGTACGAGCCGGCCGGCGTCGCCCTGAAAAAAGCGGCAGAGCTGGCGCCCGCCAATCCCCGCTACACCTATACCTATGCATTGGCTCTGGAGCAACTAGGGCGAATTCCTGAAGCACTTGCGCTCCTACAGGATTGGCAGCAGCGCCACGGCCACCATCCCCAAGTCCAGCAGATATTACAAAAGCTGCAACAACAGGCCGACCGCGGCCATGAAGAACACAAAAAAAGCCGGCGAATAAATCGCCGGCAAAGCGTGGAGAGACCACAACGCTGACACTGGTTTTGTGTTTGGAGTTATTTAATCCCCAGACACATATATTTCTGTTCGACGTAATCGTCGATTCCGTAATGAGAGCCCTCCCGTCCGAGACCGGACTGCTTGATGCCGCCGAAAGGGGCCACTTCGGTGGAAATCAGGCCTTCGTTCACACCCACCATGCCGTATTCCAGGGCCTCGCTGACACGCCAGGAGCGGGCCAGGTCACGTGTATAGATGTAGGAAGCCAGCCCGAATTCGGTGTCGTTGGCCATTTGAACAGCCTCTTCCTCAGTCTCGAAGCCGAACACTGGCGCGAGCGGTCCGAAGGTCTCCTCGTAAGCCACCAACATATCGGCAGTCACACCCGATAGCACTGTTGGCTGGAAGAAGTTGCCGCCACGATCGTGGAGCTCACCACCCGCCACAACAGACGCGCCCTTGGCGACTGCATCGTCAATGTGTTCCTTGACCTTGAGTACCGCGGCCTGATTGATCAAAGGACCTTGTTGAACGCCTTCCTCGAGGGCCGCGCCCACGCGAAGCTCGGATACTGCCCTGGCGAGCTTTTCGGTGAACTCTTCAGCCACTGAGTTCTGAACCAGAATCCGATTGGTACAGACACAGGTCTGCCCCGCATTGCGGAATTTCGAGTCGATGGCACCCTGCACGGCAGCATCGATGTCCGCATCTTCAAATACAATAAACGGAGCGTTGCCACCGAGTTCCAAGCTGAGCTTCTTAATAGTGCTCGCACACTGTTCCATCAGCACCTTGCCAACGCCGGTGGAACCGGTGAAGGACAGCTTGCGAACTTTGGGATTGGTGGTCAGCTCGCTGCCAATCTCCCGGGAGCTTCGTCCCGGAACCACATTCAGCACTCCTGCCGGAAGGCCAGCACGAGCCCCTAACTCTGCCAACGCCAGGGCTGACAGCGGTGTTTCAGAGGCGGGCTTCAGTACTACCGTGCAGCCGGCGGCAAGCGCAGGCCCGACTTTGCGGGTAATCATCGCGTTGGGAAAGTTCCAGGGCGTGATAGCCGCTACAACACCCACCGGCTGCTTGATGACAACAAGCCGGCGACCATCTTTGTCGTGGGGAATCACGTCTCCGTAGGTACGCTTTGCTTCTTCGGCAAACCACTCGATAAAACTGGCGCCATACAGAATCTCGCCCCGGCTTTCCGCCAGTGGCTTACCCTGTTCGGCACTGAGAATCTGCGCCAGATCTTCCTGATTCTCGACGATCATATCGAACCAGCGGCGCAGGATCTTTGAGCGTTCCTTTGCGGTTGTGTTTCGCCAGGAGCTCCACGCCTCCTCTGCTGCATCGATCGCCCTGGCGGTTTCCTTTCTGCCCACCGAGGCAATCTCGACGATCAATTCGCCATCGGCCGGATTGCGGACCTCCATCAGGTCGCCGCTTTCGCCGTCCGTCCATTCACCATTTACAAAAGCCTGTTGCTTGAGTAGTTGTGGGTCAACGAGTTTCATGTATCACATTTCCTGAATTAGTAAACGCTGCTCTGGGGACCGGAATCGTTACCGGACAGTTCCGGTTTGAATTTTACAGCCAGGGATTTCAGCGCTTTGGTGAGAAGGGAGGTATCGACACCCACGGCAACAAAGTTCGCGCCGAGCTCCAGATACCGCCTTGCCAACGTCTCATCAGCTGCGAGGATACCCGCCGCCTTACCACAAGAACGAATGGCCTGAATCGCGGTCTCGATGGTGTTCTGTACCTCCGGATGCCCCGGGTTCCCGAGGTGCCCCATGGCTGCCGCTAGATCGGCCGGTCCGATAAAGACTCCGTCAACGCCGGAGACCTTGGCGATTGCCTCAAGATTTTTCAGGCCGGCTACCGATTCCACCTGTAGCAGCAAGCAAACCTCTTCATCCGCACGCTGCAGGTAGTCGGGGATAGAATTCCAGCGCGAAGCCCTGGCAAGCGCACTGCCAACCCCACGGACACCACCGGGCGGGTAGTGCGCAGCACGAACGATCCCCTCAGCCTGCTCTGCCGTCTCCACCATGGGCACCAGTAGGGTTTGTGCGCCGAGATCCAGCACTTGCTTGATACCCACCGTTGAGCTGTCCGGCGGGCGGACAATCGGCTGGGCCTGATACGGAGCAATGGCCTGAAGCTGCGAAAGAATCGACGGAATGGTGTTCGGCGCATGCTCGGCATCGATCAGCAACCAGTCAAACCCAGCGTTGGCAGCCAGCTCAGCCGGATATGCATCAGCAAGCCCGAGCCACAATCCGATCTGGGCCGATTCCTCACCGAGTTTTGCTTTGAACGTATTGGTCATTAAGTCCATGGGGCGCCTCGATTCACATAAAGCGACATGCAATGGATCCCAGTTGATCGTAATCAACGTGGAACGTATCACCCGGATTGGCATCGACGGGACGAGTGAATGAACCACCGAGGATTATCTGGCCTGCCTCGAGCTGGACATCGTAAGGAGCCAACCGGTTCGCAAGCCAGGCGACACCCTTGGCGGGGTGATTCAGTACCGCTGCAGAAACGCCAGACTCTTCAATCACACCATTGCGGTATAGCACCGCGGATACGCGCCGAAGGTCCACTTCGTGGGGCAGGATCGGGCGGCCACCCATAACAATGCCGCCGTTCGCCGCATTATCGGAGATGGTATCGAATACCTTCCGGGTCACCTGGGTGTCGGGGTCAACTCGCTGGATTCGGGCATCAATGATCTCGAGTGCCGGAACAACATAGTCGGTAGCAGCCAGAACATCGAAGATGGTGCAGTTTGGTCCTTTAAGCGGCTTTTTCAGGATAAAGGCCAGTTCCACTTCCACCCGCGGCACAATAAAGCGTTCAAACGGGATGTCTGTGCCCTCTTCAAACAACATATCATCGAGCAGGGCACCGTAGTCCGGTTCCGTGATATTCGAGGACACCTGCATCGCCCGGGATGTTAACCCGATCTTGTGGCCGATCAGCTTACGCCCTTCGGCGATCTTGAGGTCCACCCAGGCTTTCTGGATGGTATAGGCATCCTCAATGGTCATTTCAGGGTTCTGAAGTGACAGTTGTTTGATCTGTTCACGTGATCGCTCAGCTTCGTGAAGCCTTCTCGCAGCTTCCCGAACGGCATCTTTGTTAAGCATGGGGGTCGCCCTCTAATCGATTATCCAAGCAGCAGTCAGAGCCAGTTCTCACTGCTCTGACTGCTGCTTCAGGAACGAATGAATGTTGTTGTGCTTGTAGTTCAGATCCGGGTGTAATTCAGCCAACTCAAAGGAAATCGCCAGTAGACGCTTTTCCTGAATCGGCGCGAAATGCGCCTTGATGGCTTCGAACAATGCATCACCCGCCTGCCGGCGAATTTCCAGTGACCGCCCGGAACCGACTTTCAAGGTCATATGCACAAAGCCGTAATCGTGTTTTGCATCCGCGATCCGATACGTCTCAGCCTTCACGGCGCGGCTTCGAATTCCACCCAGAGGGAAAACACCCGTCTCCCCCAGGGTCCGGTGCACCTTCTCGAAAAGTCCCGGAAGATCGATATCATCTTCAAGGTTGCCGGAATATTCTGCGATAAAATGTGGCATCGTCTAGTCCTCACACTGGGAAGATCGCATTCATCTGGCCGGTGCCTGAACTACCAAACGGTTCGGTGAGAACTTCCACTTTGCCACGGTATTCACGCCCTCCCAGCAAACCCAGCAACATCGCCGTGTCGTGCATGCCGCCCTCGCCGAAACAATGTTGGGCATAGTCCGGCAGCATGTCGCAAAACTCTTCAAAGCGACCTTCCTTCCAGAGTTCCACCACGCGAAGATCCACCTGGCGATCAAACTCACGCGTCCAGTTGTGCATATTGTTCTGCGCTTCCCGGTCATCCGAGAAACGATGGGACAGGGATCCAGACGCCAGTACAAGCACTTTTTTGTCACTGCGTTCAATGGCACGACGTACAGCGGCGCCAAAGGTGAAACTGTCCTCCAGCTTGTGCCAGGCACACCAGGCAGCCACCGAGACCACCTTGAAATGGTCTTCCTTCGGTACGTCCATATTCATGTAACGCATGGGAACCAAGGTGCCGTATTCCAGCTCCAGGCTGGGGATGTCATGAGCCAAAGTGCGGACATCAGCCTCGTTGGCCTCTTCCGCAATCAGTTTTCCCAGTTCGGTACTGCCCTGGTATTCGTATTCCATGTCACGGATAAAGTGTGGCAATTCATTGCTGGTGTACACGCCACTGAAATGATCCCGACAATTCAGGTGGTAACCACTGTTGACGAGCCAGTGCACATCAAAGACAACGGCCGTATCGGCACCGGCATCACGGCCCCTTCGCGCAATTTCCTTGTGGCCGGCGATCGCCTTTTCACGGCAACCGTGATGTGGCCCCGGTAATTCGGAAAGGTACATTGACGGAACGTGGCAGACTTTAGCTGCCAGTGCGATTTCACCCATAACACTTCTCCTACAGGCCTTGATGGCCCAGTATTATTGTTGGACGGGGCCGCCTCACCTCGGCAGGCCCCAGCTCTGAACGTTTAGATCAGACACCCCAGCGCGGTATGTGATGACTTCCCATCGAGATGCACACGTTCTTCACTTCCGTAAAGACTTCGAAGCTGTATTCGCCGCCTTCGCGACCGGTGCCCGAGCCCTTGATACCACCAAAGGGCTGACGCAAATCGCGAACGTTCTGGCTGTTGATAAAGACCATGCCGGCCTCAATGCCGCGAGCCAGACGATGTGCTTTGCCAATGTCCTGAGTCCAGATGTAAGAAGCCAGGCCGTACTGGGTATCATTGGCGAGCTTCAGTGCCTCGGCTTCGTCCTTGAATTTCATCAGGCAAACCACGGGACCGAAGATTTCCTCCTGAGCGATGCGCATCTGGTTATCGACATCCGCAAACACGGTCGGTTGAATAAACTGGCCCTTGCTGACGTTATCCGGCAAACCTTCAGGACGCTCAAGGCCACCCGCCATCAATTTGGCGCCTTCTTCGATACCCAGTTTGATGTAACCGGTGACTTTCTCGTAGTGCGCCTGGGTGATCATGGACCCTACCTGGGTGTTCGGATCCTGTGGATCACCAACGATCAGGCGTTTGGCACGGGCCGCAAACTCTTCAACAAATTTGTCGTAGGCGCTCTCCTGAATGAAAATCCGACTACCGGCAGTGCAACGCTCGCCGTTCAGGGAGAAGATAGTGAACAGAGCAGCATCCAGGGCGCGATCCAGGTCTGCATCGTCAAAGATCAGTACCGGAGACTTGCCGCCCAATTCCATGGAATACTTCTTTAGACCGGCGTTAGACATAATTTTCTGACCGGTCGCTGTGCCGCCAGTAAACGAGATAGCCCGAACATCGGGATGCTTGACCAGCGCATCACCAGCAGTGTGGCCATAGCCCTGAACCACGTTCAGAACCCCTTTCGGAATACCGGCTTCCAACACCAGTCGGCCGAGCTCGTTTGCGGTCAGCGGGGACAACTCAGACATCTTGAGAACGGCGGTATTCCCCAGCGCGAGACAAGGAGCAGTTTTCCAGGTCGCTGTCATGAATGGAACGTTCCAGGGTGATACCAGGCCGCAAACACCGACAGGCTGATGCAAAGTATAGTTGAGCATCTGGTCATCAACCGGATAGGTATGACCATCCATGCGGGTGCACACTTCCGCGAAGAAGTTGAAGTTGTGGGATGCGCGGGGAATCAGCACGTTTTTGGTCTGATGAATGGGCAGCCCAGTATCCAGGGTTTCCAGCTCGGCCAGGTGCGGAACGTTTTCATCGATCAGCTCACCCAGACGCCGCATAAGACGGGCACGCTCTTTCGCTGGCGTATTTGCCCAACCCGGGAACGCCGCCTTGGCGGCCGCAACCGCCTGATTGATTTCATCCTGGCCACCGCTGGCCACTTCGCAAATAACCTCACCCGTCGCCGGATTAATGTTCTCAAAAGTCTCTTTACTGGCGACCTGCTCGCCGTTGATCCAATGCTTGATCATAGTCTTCACCTCGTTAGGCGTGATTCGCAAAAAATTCGGATTCCGTCACAATCGTGTTGGTCAGGCGCCCAACGCCTTCAACCTCTACCGTCACCTCATCACCGGGTTTAACATCCGCCAGACCCTTCGGAGTGCCTGTTGCAATCATGTCGCCGGGCTGAAGGGTCATGAAGCTCGAGAGGTATTCAATCAGAAACGGAATATCAAAGATCATGTCCGCAGTAGTGCCTTCCTGCTTTAGCTCACCATTAATCCACGTGCGGATGGTCAAGTTGTTGGGGCTGGAAATGCTTTGTGCGTCCACAATCCACGGGCCTACCGGTGTGGTCGCATCCCGGTTTTTAACGCGCAGATTGGGGCGATAGTAGTTTTCGAGGTAATCACGGATCGCATAGTCGTTACAGACGGTGTAACCACGTACGTAATCCAGCGCGTGTTCGCGTTTGACGTTTTTGGCTTCCTTCCCGATAACCGCAACCAGCTCGCACTCATAGTGCATGTAGTCGACATTATCCGGGCGCCAAGTCACTTTGCGGTGGCCGGTGTAGGTGTTTGGTGCCTTGATAAACACCAGGGGCTCCTCCGGAGCCTTGAAGTCGAGCTCAGCAGCATGGTCAGCATAATTGAGCCCGAGTGCGAACATGCTGCCTTCAGCCGGCGGCAACCATTCAACATTCTCGGCAGCCAAGCGTTTTTCATCGGGCAGGACAATGTCACCCTGGTCGTCTACCTTTACATCCAGCACTTTTCCATCAAATCTGATACGTGCCTGTTTCATGACATGACTCCTTTTTATTCCGCCACAATGGTATTGGTCAGGGAGCCAAGCCCCGATACTTCGACAGTCACCTGATCTCCCGGTTTGACATCAACACGCCCGCCAGGTGTGCCGGTTATCAGCACGTCACCCTCGTTCAGGGTCATGAACTCTGTAATATCCACCAGAAGTTCCTGGATACTCCGAACCCAGTCTGCCGTGCTACCTTCCTGGCGAAGTTCTCCATTTACATACAGCTTGAGAACCAATTGATCCGGATCCGCGATGTCAGCAAGTTCGACCAGCTCCGGGCCCATCGGACAAAATCCGTCACGACACTTCGCTTTAACTGCTGGCCGGTAAAAGCTGTCCTCCGGAAGACTGAATTCGTTGACAATGGTCAGCCCAGCCACGTATGAGAGCACCCCATCTTTCTTGACGCGACTCGCTTTCTTGCCGATTACGACGCCAATTGACGGGCCTGGCTGAAGCCTTTCGCAGGATGCTGGAAAAACAACAGAGCCCTCGTGCCGATTGCGAGTATTAGGGGTCTTGATGAAAAGAACCGGCTTGGTCGGAGGCGCTTTGTATGGCGCTTCCCGAAATTCGGCAAGCTTGTGGTCAAGCTGGCTGTGATAGTTCAAGGCAACTCCGAAGATCGTTCCGGTCGCCGCCTGTTCAATTGGGCGTGTCATTGTTTTCTCCTCGCATTTGATAAGCACTGACTGCGAATCACTTTTTGTTAACATATTAACGATATAATGGTAACGATAAGCAATTTTGAAGTCGCGCTCAACCTTTTATCTCAATTCAGTTGGTACCATTCTGCGCCGAGAGCCCCCAGAGAAAAATGCCCATTACAGGGAAAAAATTGTACTTTCCACAGCACTAACGATCATTTTCCAGGGAGCTGATGGGCAGGACATCGAAAGCCTTGCATGTTTGAGAGTGAGCAGGGGTGCTCGCACCCCTCCACTCCGGAACGGATCAGTAGGTAATACACACTGACTTCAATTCGGTGAAACCTTCGATCGCACTCTTGCCGAACTCCCTTCCCATTCCAGACTGTTTGAAACCTCCGAATGGAAGGTTCGGGTCCACCGGCACGTGATTATTTACCCAGACAGTCCCCGCTTCGATCTCAGGAATCAGCTTCATTACCCGGGACAGATCGTTGCTCCAGATGCTGGCTGTCAGCCCATACCGACTGTCATTCACTTTCATCAGGGCATCTTCAACCGAATCAAACGGCACCACGGACAACACCGGCCCGAAGATCTCCTCCTGCACGCAGGTCATGCTCTGATCAACGTCGGACAACACTGTGGGATTCACAAAATAACCCGGAAGCTCACTCTTCTCTCCGCCCGCTGCGAATACGGCACCTTCCTTTCTAGCCGCCTCAAGGTAGCCCTCCACACTGGCCAATTGCTTTTCGGAAACCAGAGCGGTTATTTCGGAAGATGGGTCCATTCCAGCACCTACCTTCATCTTTTTGACCGCACTGGCCAGTGCTTCCACAAACTTTTTATACTGGCTCTTGTGAACGTAGATCCGCGAAGCGGCGGCACACACTTGCCCCTGGTTCAGCAAGCCACCACCGATCGCTCCCCCGACGGCCTGCTCGATATCCGCATCCTCCAGAATCAACATCGGGTTCTTGCCACCGAGCTCCAGGGTAAAGCGAGTCATGTTCTCAAGGGCGGCAATCCCGACCTGTTTGCCCACCGCCGTAGAACCGGTAAAGGACACCTTATTGACAAGCGGATGGGAAACCAGGGCCGCACCGGCCTCCGCCCCCTTGCCAACAATGACATTGAAGATTCCGTCAGGTATGCCCGCATCACGCGCCAATTCGGCCAGGCGGAGTGCGGTCAGAGGCGTTTCATCAGCCGGTTTGATAACGACCGAACAACCGCACGCCAAAGCCGGCATAACTTTCCACAATGCAATCATCATCGGGAAGTTCCAGGGCACGATGCCTGCCACCACACCAGCGGGCTCCCTGCGAGTATAGGCATTAAACGACGCCCCCTGGGGCACGGGAATCGACACCTCCAGGGTCTGCCCCTCGATCTTGGTCGTCCAGCCCGCCATGTAACGCATGTAATCGACAGAGGCGCCAACATCGATCCCACGGGCGACATTGATGGATTTACCCTGATTAAGAGCTTCCAACTGAGCCAGTTCCTCACCATGCTCTTCAACCAGCGTGGCAAATGTTAACAAGGTGCGCTCGCGTACATTTGGCGCCAGTTTGCTCCAGACTCCGGACCTGAACGCCCGGTAAGCAGAGTTAACCGCACGATCCACGTCTTCGGCACTGGCTGGTTGATAGCAGGACAGGGCTTCACCCGATGCGGGGTTGAATACGTGCATTGACCCGGAGCCATTGGGCTTGAATGGCTGACCATCAATGAACGATCCGTGAGTTCGTTCTACAAACTCCGCCACCTGGGAAAGAACGGCTGTATGTTCGGTTGTCATCGACTTACGCTCCCAACATTAACTGAGCGGACACCTTCAAGGGCCGGCAAGCCTGAGGTCGCCCGGATTTTTTACCGTTACAATTCTAGGAGCTCCGGATCTTCGACGCTTGTCTGAATGTGCATAAACATGGACCAGAGTGACATTCCGCCGACTCACCTGCTCTCTATTCATTCCGAATGTGCCAAACTGGGTTAGAATTCCAGATTGATGTAAACCAACTGAGAGGATTTTTCAGATCCATGTCGAGAACTCGCCCCTCCCTGACCCTGACCCTGCTGCAGGCAAGAGAAGCAGCAATGGCCTTCTTCCGGCCCGCACTCAATGAGCACGGTCTCACCGAACAGCAATGGCGAGTCATCCGTATTCTGAATCAGCACAAAGAAGTTGAAGTGTATCGCCTCGCGGAACTGGCCTGCATTCTCAAGCCGAGCATGACGGGCGTCCTGAACCGGATGATCCGGGATGGCTATGTCATTAAACGAAAGAGCGACACCGACCAGCGACGCGTTCATGTCAGACTGACAGAGAAGGGTGAAAACGCTTTTGCTGCAATGAAAGAAGATATGGAGCGAAACTACCAGAGAATTCAAGACCAGTTCGGCAAGGACAAAATGCAGGAACTGCTTCAGCTCCTGAACGAATTCAAGAAAATAAACCCCTGAAGCCTTTGGCGTGTAATTTCAGCGGCAGGTAACGAGATGGCGGATAACCACACCATTCCAAACATCAATATTGGACAGGTTTATGACCAGCGTTACCAGGATGCGGACATCCACTATGAATCACTGGGCAAGCTGGCCAGCTTTTTCGGCCGTAATATGCCGGTACACCGCCATGACCGCTTCTTTCAGGTGCACTATGTAGCGAGCGGCATGGTGCGCGTATTTCTTGATGAGAAGCGTTACGAAGCTCGCGCCCCGATGTTTTTTCTGACACCTCCGACCGTGCCACACGCATTCATTACCGACAGCAAAAGTGATGGCCATGTGCTGACCGTACGGCAGCAGCTTATCTGGCCGCTACTTGAGGCACCACACGGACTTGGCTCAGGGCCTTTCATAAGTCCGGCTTGCGTCGCGCTGAAGGAAAAACCTGGCACTGATATCATTACAGCCGGCGAGATCAACAACCTGTTCAACTCCGTTCGGGAAGAGTTTGTATCGGACCGACCTGGCAAGAATCTCGCCCTTGAGAACCTGACCCAGCTTATCTTCATCAACCTGTTTCGACTATCGAATACCAACCGCGAACAAGGTCTGACCACTCGCAGCGAAGATATGGTGGTTTTCCAGCGCTTTAACGAGAAAATTGAGACCCATTTCCGGGAGCACTGGTCGCTGTCAGACTACGCTGACTGTCTCGGGGTCACAGAGGCCCGGCTGAACGATATTTGCCGACGAATTGCCGACCTGCCCTCAAAAAAAATTATTCATGAGAGACTGATGCAGGAGAGTAAAAGGCTGCTACTGTTTACCACCCAATCCATCAACGAAATCTGTTTTGAGCTGGGCTTCAAGGATCCGGCCTATTTCAGCCGTTTTTTCTCACGAAACGCAGGGATGAGTCCAGGGCAGTATCGTAACAGCAGTGACAAGATAGACAAAAACCAGGCTCTCAGCTGACCCGGGAGCCTCAAAGCCCAACAATTCCCCGCCCTTCCATCCCACTGTCGCTTGGTACAAAAACCGCATACCCACCAATTGGTCCCTCCTCACCCAAAATAAATGCGTTTGACACCCCACCACTTTGTTAATATGTTAATGACATGCCAAATGTCGAACGGCATGATCAAGGCGAACAAAAACAAACAGGAGTCTAACGATGCTCTCACGGCTTTCAATCGCTCTCTGCTGCACTCTCGCGCTGTCCTCAACAGCCAACGCGAACAGCTACACACTTCGTGTAAGCCACTTCCTACCAGCCAGCTCCAATGCTCATGCAAACGTCATAGAGCCCTGGTGCGAGAAGCTGGAGGCCGATTCAGATGGTCGCTTGCAGTGCCAGATCTATCCTTCCATGCAACTGGGCGGCAGTCCCTCCGATCTCGCAGACATGGCCCGGAACGGCGTAGCGGACATCGTCTGGACTGCACCTGGATACTCACCGGGTAAATTCCCACGGACAGAAGCGCTGGAACTGCCTTTCCTGCTGCCTTATGGGGGCGTGAGCGGCAACGATATTATCTGGGAGTTCTACCAGCAGCATGCCTACAAGGATTACAGCCGCTTCAAGGTGCTTGCCCTTTTCGGCGATGGCGGCATGGACATTCACACCCGGGAAACTCCCATCAACTCATTAGCCGACCTGCAAGGTCTCAAGCTCCGGGCCTCCGGCCGAATCATCGCCGAAACCCTGGATGCGCTGGGCGCGACACCGGTCAGCATGCCACCCGCGCAAATGACCGAATCCATAGCCAAGGGCGTGGTTGATGGTGCCGTTGCAACCTGGGAGGTTGTACCGCCCACCAAACTTAATGAGGTCACCAACCACCACACACAACTCGGGGAAGAGCGTGCGGCTTTCGGCTACACCATTCTCGCCATGCTGATGAGCAAGAGAACCTACGATCGCCTGCCTGAAGATCTCAGGGAGATCATCAACGACAACAGCGGCGAACCACTGGTTCGCGCCTTTGGCGAAGCCTGGGACAAAGAAATGGTACGCGCACGCTCACTGGTCGATGAGGAGAGCGTCACCGAACTGATAGAGGCTCATTACAACGAATTGAGAGAGCAGGTTCGGGAGCTCCCACAGCAATGGGCAAAGCGCGCTTCGGAAAAGGGTCTTGATGGCGAGACATTGGTCGAGACTGTCAGGGAGCTGTCCAGCGTGGACTAAAGATCTCCGGAACGTTTCAGAATCAATCTGTTGTGGGCGTATGAGGGTGACATTATGATTCAGATTTTCCTGGATAGAACAGCCAGGTTATTCGCCTTGGCAGGAGGCAGCATCCTCCTGCTAATTGTAGCCATGTCCATCGTATCGATCGTGGGAAGGAAACTGTTTTCCCTGCCTATCCCCGGCGACATGGAGTTGTTGAAAGTGGGAGCCGCCGTTGCTATTGCGGGTTTCCTTCCGGTCTGCGAGTTGCAGGGCTATCACCTGAGAGCCGAGTCATTTACCTCTGCTGCGCCCCGATTGATTCGCCGGGTTCTCGACGCGATTGCACACCTCCTATGCCTGTTCGCAGCCATTGTTATAGCCTGGCGCACAGGATTACAAACCATGGACAACTTCGAGTATGGCGATCAGACAACACTGCTCGCCATACCTCTCTGGATTCCGCTAGCCCTTATCGTTCCCAGCTTTCTGTTGCTCGCGCTGTGTTCACTTAACCGTTTTTCTCACATTCTCATGAACTCAGGGGAGGACACATGAGCAGTATGACACTAGGGCTGGCAGCCCTTGGCGTGACCCTGCTGATGCTCGTCCTCCGCATCCATATTGGCATCGCTATGCTTGCGGGCGGTGCACTGTGTTACTGGGTCGTCAACAGCGGTGATCTCAATTCACTGCTTTTCACCCTGAACAACCTCGCCTATTCACGCCTTTCCAACTACGACCTGGCCGTGATTCCCCTTTTCGTGTTGATGGGGCAATTTGCTACCCACGGGGGACTTTCCCGAGCCATTTTCCGCTGTGCGGCAGCTTTTACCGGCAAAGTTCGGGGAGGGCTAGGCATGTCCGCTTTGGCCGCCTGCGCCGGGTTCGGCGCCATCTGCGGATCGTCACTGGCAACTTCCGCTACTATGTCAAAAGTCGCCCTGCCCGAATTACGCCGCTACGGCTACCCCGGCAACCTGGCCTCAGCTACCGTTGCCGCAGGAGGAACTCTAGGCATACTCATACCACCGTCAGTTCCATTGATCGTATATGCCGTTCTGACGCAGGAGTCCATCGCCAAGCTCTTCGTGGCGGCGGTCATCCCCGGCATTATTGCCGCCATTGGGTACATGGTGGTTCTGCGCATCCTGATTTCAGGGGAGAACAGCGTCCAGAACAACCCGGTGGACGTTTCAATTGAAGAAAAGCTCAGGGCAGTCTGGGCGATCATTCCCGTGGCATTTGTATTTCTTGTGGTTATTGTCGGCATATACGCCGGCTGGGCCAACCCCACCGAAGCTGCTTCCATAGGCGCGGCTGCCTGTGGCCTCCTCGCCTTTTTTCAGGGCGGCCTTCGCGGAGATGGTCTTAAATCGAGCCTAATGGGCACCGCACAAACCACAGCCATGATTTTCCTCGTTCTGCTGGGGGCAGATTTACTCAATTCCGGGCTTGCACTGTCACGCATGCCCGTTGAACTGACATCATGGGTGGTCGAGTCCGGGCTTCCTCCCCTTTTCGTGGTTGCTGCAATTCTGATTTTATATCTGATCCTGGGGTGCTTCATGGACTCCCTGGCAATGATCCTCCTCACCGTCCCGATCTTCTACCCAGTCATCATGGAACTGGAAATTCTGGGTCTCGGACCTTCCGAGAAGTCCATCTGGTTTGGGATTCTTGCCCTCATGGTCGTCGAGATAGGCCTGATCACCCCACCGCTCGGGATGAACCTGTTTATTGTTCAGCGAGCAGTCAAGGACGTGTCATTGATTGATATCTCGAAGCGGATCGTGCCCTTCCTGGTGTCGGATATTGCACGAATTATCCTTCTCTTCCTGTTTCCCGGCATAAGCCTGGTACTTCTCAACCTCTGACCTGCACTTGGCCGCTCAGGTATTGAGCGGCCCCAGTACCGAACATCGCCCATCATAATCTCCAGCACCTTCTTAGCCATGAAAAGTGCAATATTCGCTCCGATTCGTCCATTCTACCTCACGCATGTTCGCCACATAATGCAGACACTGGAGCTTAGCCACCACGATTAAACGCCGACATTCAGCAAAATTAACGGCAAGGGCTCCGAACTGGACACAACCGACAAAAAGGCGAAACCATGAAAAAGCCAAATCCGCTTCTTGCAGATCTCAAAGGTGTTCTTCCTAAAATTGCCGCCAATGCTGATCGCGCCGAACGTGATCGCACCGTTCCCGAAGAAAACATTGCGCTGCTAAAAGGCATTGGAATGCATCGCGCCTTTCAGCCAAAGGCCTTTGGCGGCATGGAAATCAGCCTGCCTGAATTTGCAGATTGCGTGGCAGCATTGGCAACCACATGTGCCAGTACTGCCTGGGCGTTCAGCTTGCTGTGCACTCACAGCCACCAACTGGCGATGTTCCCGAAAAAGCTGCAAGACGAAATCTGGGGCGACAACCCGGATGCTACCGCCAGTAGTAGCATCGCTCCTTTCGGCAAACCCACCGAGGTCGAAGGCGGCATTCGCCTGAGTGGCAAAATGGGATGGAGC
This sequence comes from Marinobacter alkalisoli, assembly GCF_045449855.1. Classification (NCBI taxonomy): domain Bacteria; kingdom Pseudomonadati; phylum Pseudomonadota; class Gammaproteobacteria; order Pseudomonadales; family Marinobacteraceae; genus Marinobacter; species Marinobacter alkalisoli. Next base: position 75,660 of record NZ_JBJJLC010000012.1, read on the forward strand.
AGTGGCTGTGACCACGCGGAATGGGCCATTGTCGGATTGATGCGTGATACCAGCAGCGGAACAAAGGATTACTGCTTTGCCGTGCTTCCGCGTCAGGACTATACGATTGTTGATGACTGGTTCGCCGCCGGCATGCGCGGCAGCGGAACAAAAACACTGCTGATCGAGGACGTATTCGTACCGGAACACAGGATTCAGTCTGCCAAAGACATGATGGAAGGCAAATCAGCCGGATATGGTTTGTACCCGGACAGCAAGATTTTCTACTCCCCCTACAGGCCTTACTTTGCCAGTGGTTTTTCGGCGATCAGCCTTGGTATCGCTGAGCGCATGCTCGAAGCATTCAAGGACAAGACCAAAAACCGGGTGCGTGCTTATACAGGTGCCAGCGTTGGAACAGCAACACCAGCGCTGATGCGCCTCGCTGAATCAACGCATCAAGTGCATGCGGCCCGCGCGTTCCTTGAGAAAACATGGGAAGAACATCGTTGGCACAGCGAGCGCCAGACCTACCCGACCCCGGAAACACTGGCGTTCTGGCGAACCAACCAGGCTTATGCGGTCAAGATGTGTATCCAGGCTGTCGACAGGCTCTTTGAAGCCGCTGGTGGCACTAGCTGGTTCGAGGGCAACGAGCTTCAGCGCCTGTTCCGGGACTCACATATGACCGGTGCCCATGCCTATACCGACTATGACGTCTGCGCCCAGATCCTTGGCCGCGAGCTGATGGGCCTGGAACCTGACCCCACGCTGAAATAAACCGAAGCAATAAATAAAAAGATATGAAATCACCATGGGTACCGTGAAAGCCATGGCGAGGGAGCCAGACATGAACGAGCAAAACCAAACCACTATTGATCCAAAAGCATTCCGACGCGCCCTGGGAAACTTTGCAACAGGCATCACCGTGATGACCAGTGCAACAGAATCCGGCCAAAAAGCGGGGGTGACGGCCAACAGCTTTAATTCCGTATCGATTGATCCGGCACTCATACTCTGGAGCATTGAGAAGAAATCCAGCAGTTACGAAGTATTCAAGAACAGCAGCCACTTCGCAGTAAATATTCTTGCGGCAGATCAGATTGATGTTTCCAACCGTTTTGCCCGCCCCAGAGATGACAAGTTCGAGGGCATCGAACACGAAACCGGCCTCGGTGGCGCTCCAATTCTGCTGGACACTGCCGCCCGCTTTCAGTGCGAAACCTACAACATCGTTGAAGGAGGCGATCACTGGATCATTATTGGCAAGGTCATCACCTTTGACGACTTCGGACGCTCTCCCCTGCTCTACCATCAGGGCGCTTACTCCATGGTGCTTCCGCACACTAGGATGAACAAGGCATCGTCCGAACAGTTACCATCCAGCGCATTTCAGGGACGACTCAGCCATAACCTGTACTACCTGATGACTCAGGCGGTGCGTAGCTATCAGGCCAACTACCAACCCAAACAACTTTCAACGGGATTTCGCGCCAACGAAGCAAGAATGCTGATGGTGCTTGAACATGACTCCTGTCTCAGCAAGTGCGACCTGCAAAAGGAGGTAGCGATGCCCATGCGGGAGATCGAGCTGGCAGTGGATATTCTCAACCGCAAAGGTCTGGTTGAAGACAATGAAGAAGGCTATCGGCTGACCACAGAGGGTATAGATCAGGCTGAGATGCTCTGGAGGATTGCCCAGGAACAACAGGACAAGGTGTTCGGTGAGTTCTCCGAGGAGCAGGTAGGAAACTTCAAATCCATTCTGAAGTCCGTTATCGCTTTTCAGATGGGCTCGGAATAATACAAACCCTCATCGCTGCTGGGCTGGCAGCGTTTTACCGTCTGGCCTGACAGTCGGGCGGTTTTTTTAGTTTTGGCAAGTTCTCGTCACGAGATGACTGGCAAGGAAATACAAGTACCGGACAATTCTATACAAGAAAATACCGATTCTTGCGGTCACAGTAGACAACATCCATCGCTGTGTTGCGATGCATGCAAACTGACAATAAAAGTGCCATAAAGGCACCAGACCCGGAGAAAATTATGAGCATAACAACTGTATCAGACACTCCGAAGGAGGGTACCGCCGTGCAAAAGAGTACCAAGAAGCTCGGGTTCATGACGATGATGGCCATCTGTATCGGACTGGTCATTGTGCAGGGCTCCATGATTACCGCCACTCAAGGCATAGGCATTGGTGGAACGGCATTCATTGCGGCGATGTTTGCTGCCTTTATCCTGGCCCAATGTAATGCCTTCTCATTTTCCGAATTATCCCTGATGTTTCCCCAGGAAGGCACGTTGGCGACCTATACTCAAAAAGCCATTGGCCACTTTCCTGCAATAGTCTCTGTCTTCTCTGGCTACGTGGTAGTCGCCATGCTGGCGATTCCTGTCGAAATGCTCCTTGTCGACGCCATTATCGGTGAATTGCTGCCGGGTGTATTCCCCCAGTACGTCGTTCCATTTGGCATACTGGCGTTCTTTGCATTCACCAACTATCTCGGCGCCGATGTATTTGCCGGAGCCCAGAACATTCTTGCATTCATCCTGGTGGTCGCGCTCGTTGTTGTTGGCTTGTGCGCTGTCACCGGGACTGTGGAGCCACACCCGGAAGTCACCGGGGCGACAATCGACTGGAGCTTCGGTGGCGTCATGGATGGCAGCTTTATCGGATTGATCGCCATGGCGATGTGGTTGATGGTGGGTGTTGAATTCATCTGTCCCATGATCAACGAGGTTAAAAACCCAGAAAAGAACATCCCTCGCGCCATGAGCCTGTCGCTGGTTGCCATGCTGGCCATTTTCCTGGTCTTCGTCGCTGGCGTGGGCTACTACATGAACACTGAGTCCATTCTTGCCTCCCCGATTCCATACCTCGATTATGCCAACGCCGTCTTCGGCCAGGGTGGTCTGATCGTGGCTGCAGTCATGGCGGTTGCAGCCACCTGCAGCACCGTAAACACAGTTCTTGCTGGCGTACCACGCATGCTGCATGGTATGGCGGAGAACAAGCAGGCTTTTCCACAACTGAAAGTTGTCAGCAAGAAATTTGGCACTCCATGGGTTGGCATTCTGTTCATGGTCGCCATCATTGCCATTCCTGTCGTACTTATGGGTATTGATGACCTGATCACCCTGGTTATTGCCGCCTCCACGAGCTGGCTGCTGGCGTATGTTGTCGCCCACATCGATGTTCTGGTTCTGCGGCGCCGCATGCCACACATCAAACGCCCCTTCAGAACGCCGTTTTATCCACTGCCTCAGCTCTTCGGCATAGTGGGCATGACCTACGTGGCGTTCAATAATTCACCATCGCCGGAAATGACTGTTTTGGTCTACAAAATTACCGGAGGCATTCTGCTGGTCACCAGCATCATTGCCGCGCTTTGGGTGAAGTTCTACATGAAACGCGGCCTCTTCGAAGCTGACCTTTCGTAAACCAGTGCCGCACATGTAACGAAGTCCCCCTATTCTGCCCGGGTGTTTATCAAGCCCGGGCTTTTTTTGTCAGAGGCAGAACAATGAACAGAACAAAATTACTGCTAACGGCCTTCTTCCTCCTCGGCTTCTGGAGCACTGCTTACTCGGAGCCGTTAAAGATCTATAACTGGAAAAACTACATCGATACGGAGTTAGTCGAAAAGTTTGAGCAGGACACCGGCATTGACGTTCAGTTGACCGAGTACACAACCGTCGAGGAACTGGAACTGGCGCTTAAGAACGAAGCGGACTATGACATCGTGGTGCCATCCCATTTTCAACTGCCTGCGCTCATTGCAAAGGGGCGACTTGAAAAGCTCGACACAACCCGACTGCCAAATCATGGTGAAATCGATAACAGCCTCCTGGCAGCGCTCGCTGCGTTCAACAGTGCAGATGCTTACGCTATCCCCTACCTTTGGGCAGCCATAGGCATTGCCTACGACAGCCCGTCGGTCGAACGGAAACTTGCTGGCGAAATACCCCAGAGTTGGTCTCTGGTTTTTTACAATGACTACCTTGAGAAACTTTCAACGTGCGGGGTGAGTTGGCTGGAAGCACCAAAGGAGGTGCTTTCACTGAAAGCCAATTTTGTTGGCGGAAAGCTCGACCACACCAGTGAACGACGCCTTGAAAAATACTCGAAAGGGCTCGAAGAGTCGGTTCACTATATCCGTCAGGTTAATAACGAAAGCTATATCCAAGGCCTTGCAAGAGGAGAATTGTGTGTAGCCATGGCCTGGTCCGGCCATGCACTGGCCGCAAAGCAGTCCCGTGACACTATAAACTTCATGCTTCCCGATGAGGGAGGCCTCCTCACGATTGATAGCTGGACGATCCTCCAAACCTCAACCAGAAAAAACGCGGCATACCAGTTCATTGACTACATGCTGAAACAGGAGAGCGGAAGGCGAAACGCCAGCGCCACGCACTTTTTCTCCCACCTTCCCCCTTCTGTAGCATCGAATCAGGGCGTAGGCCTGAACCCCGCCAAAGTGCTCGGCACCGATTACCGGCGAAAGCTCTACTTTGTGGAAAACCTCGGCCCCACTCGTACGCAGCAAATTGAAGCCTTCTGGCGTTCCATCAAATCAAACCTGTAGTCCACAAAAGAGGATAGAGGTAGTAACCCATGTTCAAACGAGGCTCCTCAAAACAGCTTGTATCCGAGATCGTTGCAATACTCGATTCGAGTAGCGTTGATATCACATCTGACCTTGAAAGTTTTACGGAAGTTTCAAGGCACCCCGACCTCAACTTATCCATTCGTTCTTTTATGGGCCGGATTGAAACCGCTGGATCTACTCTGGAATCTGAAAGGCAAACGCTCAAGCAATCACTGGACAAGCTGAAGCAAATCCAATCACAGGAGAAAGAGCAGTATTCGCAGTCAATCGAACAACTCAAGCAAGAAAGAAATCACCTCCAGATAGCCCTGGAAAACGCCAACTCTGCCCGAATGGAGCTTGAAAACGAACAAAAGGTCTGGCGAATGATTCAGTCCACACTCACCGAAGGAGTATGGGACTTTGTGATCACAAACGGACGGCCAGAGGATCCGGGTAGCAACATGTATATTACCGACCAGTTCCGACGACTGCTTGGCTACTCCAGAGAAGAATTACCTGACGGTATGGACAGCCAGGTAAACATTACCCACCCAGAGGACTTGCCCCGAATTCTTAGTGCATTTGAACGGGAGATTAACAACCCTTCGGGCTCGGGTGAATACGTCGAAGAATTCAGGATGCGGCATAAAACGGAAGGCTACTGCTGGTTTAGGGAGCGCGGCCGGGCTATTCGTGACGAACAAGGCAAGTTGATTCGCGCAATAGGCGCTGTCAGAAACATTGAGGACGAACGATCAGCAAAAATTGCCCACGATCGGCTTAAGGAAAACAGCCGGGAAACCTACAGCCAGATAGCGGATGTCGTCGATGTCATTAGCGGCATAGCCACGCAAACAAATTTGTTGGCCCTGAATGCGGCCATTGAAGCCGCCCGGGCAGGATCTGCAGGGCGGGGGTTCTCAGTCGTTGCTGACGAAGTAAAAAAGCTGGCTGACCGAACCCAGGAAGCAACCAAGCGCATTCAGGAAATGCTGGAAACTCAGGATGCCCCCCTCAAGTCGTAATGCGAATCAGTAATCAGTAGAGTGCATTGATTTATGGATTCCACACACCATCCAGCCGCTGTATCTCCTTCAATCCGAGTGCGGCTTTATCTAGGGTCGCTGCCACCTCAGGTAAAGCGCTCCGGAGCGCCAACTTATCGATGATGCGCAGGACTTGTTCGGGATCTTTGGACAGAAACCTCAGAGCCCTAAGGCTCCGCCGTGCGGTTCTATCGGTGCCAAGCGCTTTCAATTGCACGATAGCATCTGCCAGGTTCAATGCCGACAATAACCCCGTGGGTGCTCCATAAGCCGACAGACTCTCCCTGTTTGCATACAGAAAGCATCGAACGATTCTCTGTCGGATTTTAGCTTTCAGTTGATCATGGGAGCCGGTCTCGGACCAAGCCAGGGTGGAGAGGTGTTTCCTGAGGGACCGAACCGAGAGCTCAGCAAAATACCGAGGATCCACAGGTACCAGCAAATAGCCGGATGCAACAAGGCCAGCACCAATCGTTAGCGCAAGTGATTGCTGAAGAACGGCAGCAACGTTTGCTTCAGGCATCCCGGCCTGACTGGCAAGCAAAAAACACATATTGGCGTCCAGAGCTGGAACTGAAAAGCGTTCACTCGTTCGGGCTATCCCTCCAAGAAGGAAAAAGGGAGCAATCGAAAGCAGAAGGAGGTGCAGCGAATTGATTTCGGGCTGTATCACCAGCCTATAACCGATCGCAAATATAACGCCGGCAATCACACCTGAAAGCAGTTTTGGCGCGATTTTTTGGGGCTCCGGCATGGACCCCAGGACCAACGAGAAAATACAGATTCCAAGTGCACCGATTTCCACGCCCGTTAGTTTGATTGTCGAAGTTGCAAGCGCTGCGACCAGCACAGCCAATCCAGACAATACCGCCGTTCTGAGCGCGAGCCATCCATCAGCGTATGGCGCTAGGGGAGAAAACGGTCTGCGCTTGGGCGCTTGATGAGAAACAAGTTCTGCGTCCGCCTGGAGGATGCGAATCACAGTGTGCTTCAATGCCCTTTCTTCCGGGATTTCCAACTTATCCTCAAACCACCACGGTTGCGGCCGTGCCGGCTCAGTGGAGGAGAATCTCGGAAGCAACCCTTCGAGCTGAGAACAAAGTCTTTCCAGGCCTTGTCCCCACCCCCCGGACTGGCTGGCAAGTGCCCGACACTCAGCAATCAGCATCATGCAGTTTGTGACAATTGCTTCTATCTGAAGTTGTCGCCGGTGACTTTCAATAGAGCCCGCAGTCACTACCGTTGCTTCGCTATTGATATCGGCCATTGCAACCATGAGCTTGCGGCTCTCGGACTCCCTGTTCTCATAGCCCCCTTTTAGCTGCTGCAAAGCGAACCGGATACAATCGTGCTCAAACTGGCGAACCTTGCGGTAAAACGGCTCACGAGGGGAAGGCGGGGTAAAAACCCCCATAATCAATGTCACCGATGCCACACCAATCAGCGTGCACTCAATTCTGGCGATGGCAAGGCCGATTGACGGAAGATCACTGGCCAAAGCGGGAATAACCACAACCGCCGCCGTAATGCCGGTCATCAAGCTGGCATAGGCCTGGGGCCCTCTCAGAACGTGAGTCAAACCAGCAGAGAGAGCGGCGAGGCTAGCCAGCAAAATCGCGATGACATAGCCATCCAATTGCGACTGCAGCAGCGCCAACCCTGCAGCAGCGCCAGTCAAGGTTCCGACAATTCTATAAAAAGCTCTTGCCAGCAGTAGTCCCCTGGAAGACTGTGCAACCACCCAAACGGGCATCGCCGCCCAAAAGGCATTCTGCAAATGCAGCATGCTGGCAATGCTGAAAGCAATCCACGCGGAGAGTGCAAGTAAGAGGGCAGAAAAGAGTGCCGGACGGTCAGTGCCCAACCAACACCCAACAGCTTCAAAGGGCCTGAACACAAGGTTGGTCACCGTTTTCCTGCCTCAGTATGTAGCGTAAATCCATTATGTGAGCGGTGATTATCCATGCAATAATGTTAACATCATAACGTTTTTTCAGCTATTGGACGAGCAATATGACCGACTACGTGATTTCCACAGAAAGCATCACTCTTGACTGCGCTCTTGAACTGGCTCACCAAGCTCTGACGCAGGCGCGCCAGCAAGGCAGAAACGTGGCCATCGTGGTGTTGGATTCTGCTGCAAACCCTTTGGCATCCATTCGCATGGATGGCGCTCCGATTCCCTGCCGGTCAATTGCCGAACGAAAGGCAAATACAGCTCTTGCCTTCTCAGCTTCAACTAAACTCTGGGATGAACGCTTTTCTGATTTATCGCCCGGTGTGCGCATGGGACTGCCCTTACAGGAGAAGCTGGCATTTTTCGGGGGCGGTGAACCTATTATCCACAAGGGCGAAAGGCTTGGCTCCATAGGGATTTCTGGCGCGTCTGAAGCAGAGGATTGTGCCATAGCCGAATCAGCCGTGAAGCACTTTCAGGCACTGACAGCCAAGCTCTGACAGGCCTTGGCATTAAAATGCAAGGCCATGTCCGCCTCAGACAATTCTTGCAACACCGTTCAGCGTTTAATGGTTTCCATGGACGGGAGCACTCAGGATATGGAGTCTAACGTTTTGCACTTTCTGATACTTGGAACTTTCCGATGATCAAAATAGAAACCCCAACCTACTACACCGCGACCAAAAAGTACGAGCTCAGTTTCCCATCGCTGGAATCCGATATCGAAGCAGATGTTGTTGTTATTGGTGGCGGCTTTGCCGGCATTAATACTGCATTGGAACTGGCTGAGAAGGGCATTACCAATGTTGTAGTCCTGGAAGCGAGATATCTGGGCTTTGGCGGCACGGGCCGAAATGGTGGTCAGATCATGGCTGGCATTGGGCATGATCTGGAAACCATCAAGAAGGATGTTGGTGAGGAGGGCCTTCGTCGGATTTTCGAGATCAGCGATGAGGGCGCCAGGATCATCAAGGACCGAATCAAGAAATATGACATTGATGCCGACTTCCGACATGGTTACGCCTATCTCGGCTTCAACTCCCGGCAGGAGAAGACTCTCAGGGAATGGGAAAAGGAGTTTCGTTCCGTCGCACCTGATCAGGACATCGAATTGCTCACCGGCAACGACGTCCAGTCCATCGTCGGCTCTGATGCATACTCCTGCGCGCTGAAGCACATGGGCGCAGGCCAGGTACACTCGCTGAACCTCCTTCTCGGCGAGGCCAAAGCGCTGACCAGTTACGGCGCCAGGATCTTCGAGAACAGCCCGGCACTGTCCGTCGAATACGGAGACACCGTCAAGGTACGAACCGCAAAAGGTTCTGTTAAAGCCAGCAAACTCCTTTGGGCATGTGACAGCTTCAATAACGGCATTGAACCCGAGCTGGACAAGAAAATCATCAACACCTACGCCTTCCAGTTGGTAACCGAACCACTGTCAGACGAGCTGGTACAGAAAATCAGCCCGATTCGCGGTGCCTACAGCGACATTCGCCCAGTCATCGACTACTTTCGGATCACCAACGAGAACAGGCTGCTGTTCGGTTCTGCCACCCGTGTTATCGAACACATTCCTACCGATATCAAAGCATGGCAGCGCGCTCAGATGCTCAAGATCTTTCCGTATCTGAAAGACGTCGGCATCGACCTTTGCTGGGGTGGCCCAATGGCGTGCACATCAAAACTTTTCCCGAATCTTGGCTCCATGCCTGAACACCCAAATGTTTTCTTCGTACAGGGATGGGCAGGTTTCGGTGTCACCCCAAGCCATATTATTTGCAAGATTCTAGCTGAGGGCATGAGTGAAGGATCATCAAGGTACGACCTGGTGAGCTCCATCAAGCAGGCCAATATTCTCGGAAAAGAGAAGTTTCGCCCTGCCATCCTGACCGCAGGCAAGGCCTGGCACCAGCTTTCAGGTTACTGGACTGGTCGCCGTTAATTTCAATCACCTGTAAATAAGGAAGAGCTTTAATCATGAAACCTGTTTCCACCAATATCGATATCAACCAGTTGGACTCCTGGGGCACTGTAGCGGACCTGGGCTCCGAAATCCTTGAGGGCGAAGGCGCCGCCTTTGGGAAGATGACGTTCGGAGCTCCCACAGACCCGGTGAACTCGGCTTACTTCGGGGTAAACAAGAGCAAGTTCCGCATGACGTACCCTTTCAATGAGCACGCTGTTGTTGTTAAAGGCGAAGTGGAACTGACCAATGAAAAGACGGGGGAAACCAATACATACCGGGAAGGCGACATCTGGTTTGTCGAAAAAGGCACTCCGGTACTGTGGAATATTAAAACCGACTCCTTTATCAAACACTATCTTGCAGTCGCCTGATTGTCAGGATTGACTACGGCACAACCTAAAATAAGATCTGCAGCGCCATAAAGTAGAAGGAGCTGCAGATTTTTTTATTGAACACCAAGCGCTGTATTCCTGTACTCCCTGGGCGAACAACAGAACTCCTTCTTGAAAGAGCGGCTGAAATGTGCCGAATCCGCAAACCCCCAGCGATAGGCAATGGACGTAATAGTTTCGTGCTTGAACCTGGAACTACTCAGATCCTCAGCGCTTCTTTGAAGGCGCGCCCTCTGGATATAACGGCAGACACTCTCGCCCTCTTCTTCAAACAGGCGATAGAGGTGTCGGACAGAGATCCGAAGCTCTTCCGCCAGTGTCCCAGGAGACAGAGAAGGTGAATCCAGCGAACCATTGATCAGCTTTTCGGCGAATTTCCGCAGGCCAGCCCCGGAGAGGTTCTCCATCACTTCATGGTCGTCGTCTCCACAACGTAGCGAAGTGCCGAGAAGAGAAGTGTAGGCGGCAATAATCGCCTCATCTTCGGCTTCTCTGGACTCACCAATAGGCACATCGCTACAGAGCTCATCAAACATTGAGTGAAGAATCCGGCCACTGGCACATTGCATCGATACCTTGCCAAAGAGGGTGGTTCCAATATTTACGATGCTTCGGATTTCGGCACGGGGCAAACACAATGAAGCGTGCTCCATCAACCCCTCTGGCTTGATCTCACAAGGGGCAACGGAATCCATCAGGATGATGTCACCAGGCGAGAGCCTGATATCGACACCGCCTTGACGGATTGTGGAGCGGCCTCGCCTCTGACTGACCATGAAGCAATAGCGATCATCGACACTTTCACCAGGCCTCACATCCCGATGAATGGAATCTGCATTAGTTTTCATATGCGCAAGCGTTAATCCCGCCTTTTCCGACGCGCGCACCTCCCCGATAAACAAGGACGCATTCCTTGCAGGTTCGGTTTTATAGGGACCGCACAGACTCTGCAATGCATCATTCCAACTATCCAGATTCGAGGAGAGAATTTGAGCCGGCATGTTCATGGGCACCTCCCGCATAAGCACCAAAATTTCATTAACATGTTACCAATATAAACGCACGGAGACATCTTTTTGTAATAGAGCAAAAGCTGCGCCACTTTCGGGAACTACACGGTTTTATGACCCCTATGCCCCCGGGGAAGCCTTAGCCAGCCTTTTTCCTCATCAACTTGGCGCGCAACGGAGGGAAGGGAGTGTCTCACTTGTGCATTTCAGTAACAGTATCGGTTCGACACCCCAAGCTCTTGGTCAGGCTTCGCCTGGCGCGGAGAAACAAAACCAATGACAGATTAGAACAATTACAGATTGGCCTTCTGTGGCCTCATTGGCATTGGGTCACACCAACTGCGAGCAGACAAGACTCGCTTTAATGCGCCTCAGTATGGGGCAAGCAAAAAATAGCAACAAACCACGACAGGTGTATTCACCTTTCGATTCAGGAGCGTTCCATGAAAACACTAAACACCGTGAGCAAAGCAACCCTCGCATCAGCAATTGCATTATTGGTCGTAGCCAAAGCATCCGCATATGAACTTCACAAAGATGAGAACTCAACCCTGAACGCCGATTTTCTAGGTGTAGCCGGGTACTTTGATAGCCAGAAAAATTACTTTGGAGGCAACGATGGCGCCACCTGGAGCGAAGGCTTCGCCAAATATGGCTTGAGCGGAGACTACTCCACCGGAGGGGGTCAGACATTCTTCGGCGCAGTCAACTATGTCAGTTCCGGGACCTGGGGCGACGGCGATGCAGCTGGCCTAACCGATGGATCTGAAAGAGAAACTGAACTCGAGGACGCTTATATCGGATGGCGCTCCGGAACCTCTATACCTGCATTGGGCGAGAATGGTCTCGAAGCCTCCCTGGGCCGCCAAGTGATTCAGATCGGCGATGGTTTTATTGTCAATGACGATGGGCTCAATCTGGGTAACTCACTGGCCAATGGAGAGCTCAACCGCGGAGGAGCCTATTATCTGGCCGCTCGCCGAGCGTTTGACCAGACGGCCACTATTCGCCTGAATACTCAGCAGGGCCTGAAAGCAGACTTGCTTTGGTTCAAGTCTGATAATGACGCCCAAGCATCAACTGAAATGGCAGCAACAACTCTGGGGTACACATCTGAACAAGGCTTTGTCGAGTTCTCCTACATCAAAGGGCTTGATGTGGATGAGCAATGGGCAAGCCCCGCAGTCGCAGAGCGGGACGGCATGAATATCTACAGCCTGAGAGCATCTGGCAATGCCGGCATCGAAAATGCCAACTTTGCATTTGAGTACGCTCACCAGGACACCGACTCAAACGACGAAAATGCCTGGTATGTAGAGGGCGGTTATAGCTTCAGCGATGTAAACTGGTCGCCCAGCGTTACCTACCGCTACACCCGCTATTCGGAAAACTGGGACAGCCTTTTCAACGGTTTCAGTATCTATGGAAAATGGTTCCAGGGTGAAGTAGCAGGCAACTATGCAGGCCCCTTCAACAGTAATACCGGAATCCATCATGCTGGCCTCACATTGTCTCCTTCAGAAGCCGTGACAGTGGGCGCCTTGGCTTACCGCTTTAACAACGTCAGCGGCGACAGCACAGATGCCACGGAACTGGATCTTTACGTGGACTGGGTCGCCCACGACCACCTGATCATCAGTCCGCTGGTTGGCTTTTACAAGCCGGATAATAGCGTTGCCGACGGTGGCACTCAAAACGATGATGACCTAAACGTATACGCACAGCTGGTTGCTGTTGTTCCATTTTAATGCGAGCGTCAGGCTGCCCCTGGGAGGGCAGCCCCCTTTTCTTCTTTCGTTAAACCTCAAGTGAATATCCATGCCGACGATTGAACGTCCACACCGCCTTATAGCACTGCTGGCGGCACTTCAAGCTTTCGGACCACTGTCTATCGACATGTACCTCCCGGGACTGACGGCTATTGCTGAAGATCTGGGGAGCCCGGAATCAAGCATCCAGCTGACCATCACGGCGTTTCTGATCGGACTATTCATCGGCATGCTGTTCTACGGCCCCCTTTCCGATAAATTCGGCCGTCGCCCCCTGCTACTTGGTGGGATCACCCTTTACGTTGTAGCAAGCCTGGGATGCGTTTTAGCCAGTGACGCCGAACAACTCATCCTGCTTCGATTTGTTCAGGCACTCGGGGGCGCGGCAGCCTCAGTGCTTGGAAGAACAATCGTCCGGGATCTGTTTCCTGTTACTGAAGCTGCACGTGTCCTGTCTCTGATGCACCTGGTAACAATGATCGCCACACTCATTGCGCCTCTGTTCGGGGGCTACCTGTTGTTATTACTGGGTTGGCGCTCACTGTTTGTTGCATTGATTGTTTTCTCCGCCATTACGTTAGCGTTTACAGCCTGGAAGATCCCCGAAACTCATAGTGGCGATTCCCGCAACTCTGGCGTGATGACAGTTTTCTACGCCTACTTCCGCATCGCCCGGCACCGTACCGCGATCGGCTATATACTGTGTATGGCACTGCCATTTGCAGGTATGTTCGCCTATATCACGGCATCGCCCTTTGTTTATATCAGTTACTTCGGTGTCGAACCCCAACATTACGCCTGGCTGTTCAGTCTCAATATCGGCGGCATCATACTGTTTGTTTCGCTCAACGCCCGCCTGGTCACGCGAGTCGGCACTCAGCCGTTGTTGCTAGCCGGCTCAGCCTGCGCCTGCCTTTCTGGCTTATTGTTGATGGTTGGTGGAATCTACGCTGTCGGCGGATTGCCACTGATTGTGATTGCCTTGTTCGGCTTTGTGGGCGTCACTGGTGTGTTGGGGGCGAACTGCATGGCCAGCTTGCTTGAACGTTATCCCGAGAGTGCAGGAGCGGCTGCCGGCCTGGCCATAGCAACTCAGTTTGGCCTGGGAGCCCTAGCAAGCTTTTTGGTTGGCTTTTTTCACGATGGTACGCCCGCGCCAATGGCAATTATTGTGGGCTTTTGCGGAACAGGCTCTTTAGTTGCTCTATCCCTCACTATAGGCAAGTTCGCTGCAGATAGGTCCTCTCTCTAACCTTGCGCTGGCAGTCAAGCCAGCGGGGGCTCCTGGAGCCCTACGCGAGAGAAACTCCCGAAACACTGCAACCTGATGCTGAAAAACAGGCTGAGTGACAATCTCCACAAAAACCCACTCTGCCTCAAAAACATTATGCCGTGGGTGAAGCCAATTCAACCATGAAAAGTACAATCTCTTCTCCGAAAAAGACCTGTGACTTGCGTGAGTCGTGAGCGATCATAGAAAAATAGGGCAGTTAAATGGCACTCGTACCTCGACCAGCCCGCCCAAACAAATATAAGGAGAAGCACCGTGCAATTTCATCATCATGGCTATGTATCCGGCGATCCGCGTATCGAAAGTGCAGCCGGAAGCGGCATCGACCGTCCAGAAGTCCTACCGGAGTGCGTGGACGTCCTGATAGTCGGCGGCGGCCCCGCCGGGATGATCGCCGCCGCTCAGTTAGCGAAGTTCAGCAACATCACTACGCGTATCGTCGATCGCCGTCCCGGGCGTTTGGAAATCGGCCAAGCCGACGGTATCCAGGCGCGCAGCGTCGAGACATTCAAGGCTTTCGGTTTTGCAGACCGAATCACTGCGGAAGCCTACCGCATCAGCGAAATGGCCTTTTGGGCGCCAGACACCAAAAACCCGGAAAATATCACCCGTTCCAAGGTGGCTCTTGACGATCCGAATGGTGCAATCAGCGAATTCCCCCACCTGATCGTCAACCAGGCCCGTGTGCTAGATTATTTCGCCGAATTTGCAAAGAATGCCCCCGCCCGCATTCAGCCGGACTATGGCCTGGAATTTCTGGGCTTGGAAATTCATGACGGTGAGGAATATCCGGTCGCCGTATCCTTGCGCCACGCTTCAGGCGACCAGGAAGGCCAGCAACGCACAGTGAGGGCCAAGTATGTCCTTGGCTGCGATGGGGCTCACAGTGGTGTGCGCGAAGCCATTGGACGCAAGCACGTAGGTAAGGCCGCCAAACATGCCTGGGGCGTTATGGACGTACTCGCGACCACAGACTTCCCGGACATCCGCACCAAGTGTGCCATCCAGTCCGCAAGCGGCGGCAGCATTCTGCTCATTCCCCGGGAAGGCGGCCATCTCTTCCGTATGTACGTCGATCTGGGTGAGGTTCCTGACGACGACAATCGCCAGATTCGCCAGACCACCCTGGAAACCACCGTCGCCAAAGCCAATCAGATCCTGCACCCCTATACGCTCGAGGTGAAGGACTGTGCCTGGTACACCGTCTACGAAGTGGGCCACCGTATTACCGACAAATTCGACAACGTGCCTCCCGAGGAGGCCGGCACCCGGACACCCCGGGTCTTTATCGCGGGCGACGCTTGCCATACCCACAGCGCGAAGGCCGGTCAGGGTATGAACGTATCCATGCAGGACGGGTGGAACATCGCCTGGAAACTGGGCCATGTACTTTCAGGCGTCGCCCCGGAATCCCTATTGGAAACCTATTCCCTCGAACGGCACGAGGTCGCCCAGAACCTGATCAACTTTGATCGCGAGTGGTCGTCCCTGATGGCCAAGCCGGCCGAGGAATTCGAGAATCCCGAGGAACTTGCGGATTTCTACGTCAAAACCGCCGAGTTCCCTGCCGGTTTCATGACCGAATATCCCAAGTCGATGATCACCGGCGGCACGGAGCATCAGGCGCTGGCAACCGGTTTTCCAATCGGCAAACGCTTTAAATCGGCGCCTGTCATGCGAGTCTGCGATGGCAACCCTGTGCACCTGGGGCATCACGCGACCGCTGATGGACGCTGGCGTATCTATGCTTTCGCCGACAACGCCCTTCCCGATGAAAGCTCCCATCTCGCGAGCTGGGCTGAATGGATGCTGAAGTCACCGGACTCTCCAGTGGTGAAATATACGCCAGAGGGAACCGACCTCGATAGCCTCTTCGACATCAAGGTGATCTACCAGCAACCCCATGGGGAAATTGATTTCGGCCCAGATATCCCTAGCATTTTCAAACCGAAAGTCGGTCCCTTCCAACTAACCGACTACGAAAAGGTCTATGCCATCAACGCTGAGGCGGACATCTTCGAGGCTCGGGGCATCGACCGGAACGGTGCCGTTGTTGTGGTGAGACCTGACCAATATGTATCGCATGTGCTTCCACTGGAAGCGGTCGAGGAACTGGCACTGTTCTTTGACGACGCCCTGAACAGCCGTGCACGCTAGCGTGATATCGCGCACTGAATGGTGCCTGTAATACGTCAACGCCCTGGCCATTCTTGGCCAGGGCTTACCATCCTTAACTGTTACGGCAATGCCTTGTTCGCGCCATTCCGGCCTCGAGGGTAAAAACCCGGAAGATCAGGTTAACATCGACTGTGCCCAACCGAGCGTACCCGTAAGGACTTAGACAACATTTTCTGCGTCTGGACATGAACACTCCTTTGGCACAATGTGCCTCTTGTAAGGAATGTCTGCAGTGACGGGGTAAAACCCAATGCGCTTGAGGCGGGGGCGCTTTTTCTGAGCCAACCACTTTTTTATTTCAGCAAGATCCCCGCTTCACCACCCCCGCGCTGAGGCCGCAATCGTTAACTGACGATACCTCTGTAAGCTATGGCCACCCTCATAGAGTTGTGCCATACAAGCCACAACGGGGCAGCACATAAAAGCCGCTAATCTATAATGCCTGAAATATGTCCAATTCAGCGCAGCTGCAACCGGACAAAATTGAGGTAGTTGTTTACGTGCAACTGGGCAAGTAAAGTATGAAATCAAGGGTACAGGGCAACGGTTGTTATGGTAGGTTTTTCGCAATTCTAACCGGACAACCCTGTGCCCAAACTTGGCCTAAATCGTATAAACAACGGTATTAAAAGGTTTTTCAGAAGGCCGAACGTGAAACGCAACCGCTTGAACTTTCTAACATTACACCGATTTACCCCTCGCTAAAACACCCTGGTACAGCGCCCTCCGGAGGCAAAGGTCATAGGTTCGAATCCTATCGGGCGGGCCATATTCCATAAAAAAGCCCACTTCGTGTGGGCTTTTTTATGGAACTCTGGTTTGTTCGTTAGTCCTGTTGAGAACCTGCGTTCGACCCGTAGCCTGCAACGCAGGCGGAGGGAACGTCGGAACGCAGTGACGACGGCCCCGTAGGGGTGAGGTCGCTAAGCGGCCGAATACAAACTGCGCCAGCAGTTTGGGCGCCGCAGCGAAGGCGGGGCGAAACCCCGAGCAACGCGCCCAAAGCGTTGCGAGTCCATCTTGACCTTTTAGGCAACTCTAAATTTTGGCTTAACTCAGGGTTAAACTCAACGGGGCTGACCACCACCAAAGCTATACAAGATCTTTCACGATACTCACCAGACCTGCTCGAAAAGCCGCCAACACCCCCATACTGGCATCCTCCCCCAAAAGCCCTCCATCTCTCTCCATATCAGCAAGCCGATCTTCGTCCAGTATCCCCTTCAAGAACGCCAAGGTTGAGGCACTAGCAACCTGAGCAATTTCGAGACCGAACACATGGGCACCGCAGAGCCGAGTGTCCCAGTCATAGGCTTCAAGGACAGTGTCGTGTTGCAGATACAATTGTTCCAAAAGCCCGGGGATATTCTCATAGTTTGTTGCCAGGTACGCTAAGTCGGCAGCGTCCTTTTTTCGTGTTTGTGCGTCTCTTTCAAACCATGCAATCAATTTAAGCAGCGCCAGCCCTTGTGGGCTGGCTACAGGAAGCTTTAATGCCGGGTCCCTATCAACGATTACCCAAACGGCATTTTCAAGCGCTTCCTGAAATCCCATAACCACCATCTTCACGTCACCGTCGGGCGGCCATGCAATTTTTGAGTCTGTATCTTTAAGTGGACCAAACGGAATGATATCGAGAGGGATACCCTGCGAGTCGTATAAGCGATGGGGAATATCGGTCTTCGTGTAGCCTTCCTCAATCAGGCTTTCGCGGATGCTATCAAAACCCTCCCAGTCAGGGACCTGAATGGCAAGATCAATATCGCGCGTCGCCCTCTGAACCGATGCTCCATAGCCATGGTGCATGACCAGATCCCGAGCAGAGGCGCCGACAATGATGAAAGGCACCTGTCTCTCCGTTGCGACCCGAGTTATTGCCTCATAGGTTCTCAGCTGAATCGGATCAATCGACCCGGAGTCGAGTTTTAATTCGGTCATAAAGTCGTTCCGCCGCTTCCAGGTTTCGAGGATCGCCGCTCGCCAGCAGATCGGCATAGATGAGAATGTCTGGTGCAGCTACCTGGTGCTTTGTATTTGTGTCGATAGTTTCCGGGAAGCTGTGCCAAAACTTTTCGTAGACTCGAATGGTGTCGGATGTTGTGGTCCTATCTCTGTCAGCTTTTCGGAGTCTGTAATTTATCAGCAAGTCTTTGAAACTGCTTTTCGGCACGTAGATCAGGCCCTGCGCCGGCGAAAGGTAATCATCCAGGATAGAAGCGCCAACTTCTCCACCCCAGCAACCACCAAACCCCGTTGGCTCTATGTCCTTCCAGGGCAACTGGAATCGTGTCTGGAAAAAGCCCATATCCAACTCAGGCAACAACTTTTCAGGGTACGCCTCAACCCATCGATCAAACAGTTCTAATGGCGTTTTCAGTGACCTTGAGCGCCCTTTTCCGTGCTCCTGCACATACCCTCTATCTTTGAGATCATTCAAAACCCAACCAATGGTTCCCAGCGAAACATCGCTGGTTTCAGCGATTGTGCGATAGGTCTCACCGACCAGACGTGGTTCCAGCAGAAAACTGAAGATCACTTTTAATCCGGAAGCGTTGAATGCCCTTGTCGTCTTTCGAGGTGAAGAATACTCCGATGGCAAGCGATTGCCTTTGATGAAGATGTATAGGTTTTTTTCATAGAGATAAGCATTGCCCGCAGCATCAATGAACTGCATGCCTGCGTCGCGCAAACGATCCGCCATATTAGGATTGACATAGTCCGCAACAAGAAGAGCGGGAGCAGGCATTCTCTGCAGTTGGGCCAAAATGGCCCCCACATTTGCCTGCTGCATCCAACGCTTTAGTTCCACGCTGTACTCGATCCCGTGCGGGCGCAATTCGAGACTTGTATCAGCGGCATCCGGAAATAATTCACTTACTTCTTGCTTGTTGAAGCTCAATCCCGTCTCTCGATTAAATGCGAGGAGCGCTTGGTCGAGTAATGCGGTTTCACTGATAGATAATGTCATACGTACTCCGCCTGAGCTTTGTTCACACAATATCATTGTTCATTAATAATGAACAGATGCAATAAGTGAACATCCTTCACAAGGACAAAAAGAAATTCCGATGCCCTTGAAGCCCCGATTGAGCTCCAACCATAGCACTCCAAAATGCCCAACCGGAATCGAACAGATTGGTCCATTTGCCGGTCAAATACGCCTCTCGGCATCAGATCCTGAAAAGGAACTCTGAGCTAAAAACTACTCTGAAAATTAAGACTGTTAGCGCTGCGCTTTGAAGCTCTTGGAACGCGCATCAAGTATGCAATACCAACTACAATCACAGGTGCCAAACCAAGTACCTAGGCGAATATTGTCACTATAGACGACGTAGTGAGGTGCCCTCCGGAAACAAAGATCTCAGGTCCAAATCCTGACGGGCGGGCCATATATCAAAGACTTGCGTGAAAGCGCAGCCACTCCCAATCACCGTATCCGCTTGAGCTTCCGTACCTCACCTTTCCAGAATTTTTGCTTATCAGCGGGCCTCATCAAACGGCCAACGCCATTCTCCAGCTCTCCTCCAAGCGTTCGGCCTTCAAATTCGACTTACTCGGCATAATCAGCAAACTGCGCCATACCCCATCGAATAGCGTCAATGCATTGATCGATAGTGGCCTGGGCCATTTTGTCAGTGAGGTGACAATGCTCTCGACCAAACCTGATCATCGTTGTCCGATTCGGAAAGTCCCTGGTTTTTGAAAGCTTAAGGGCCATGGTGTCCCCTTCCTGATAAACCGTGGTATTCACGATGTCATACATGGGCGACAAACATCCCTTGCCAGTACTGGGGGCGTCGTACAGCATGGCGAAGTTTTTCAGGTGCGCATCACCGTTCCCGACCAGTACGGAAACGCACAAAGAGCGAAAGAACGTTTCCAGATCAGAGTTGGGGTCTTCCGAAAAGACCTTTATTGCCCTGGCCACCTGCTCATAGCTCCGATCATATTTGTCATCGGCAGGAATACCCATCAGAACACAAATGTCTTCCATGCCCAGGCGGCGACCATCGTGGGTGATATCAAACCGTCGCATTATGAATAAGCGCTTGTCCTCGGAAAGATAGAACTCCGGGCCACTGGTTTTCACGATCAACTCCGGGAGATAAAGGGCAGACTTTGGTTCGCTGTTTTCCGACTCAAATCCCAGGCGACCGATTGACGATGCGCCCTGCAGGGCAAGAAAGAACATTTCATCGACCTTGGCGTGCTTACGGAATTGCTCAACAATGCGTTGACGCAAGTAGCCTTCAGGCAAGTTCATCTCAAACACCGGATGCAAGGCGTTTCGGCTGATATCGCGTTCAACAACTGGCATTACCAGAGAAACAGCATCTTTACTCTGAGCAGTTTTTGTATATTGAAAGCTGAATTGCGCCCCTTTTGTCAGCGTACCCGCTTCCACTTCACCGGCGATTACGCGCAGGGTCTTTATCTTTTCAGCCATTAATCCTTCTCCGCAGGAAATAACGACTCAAGATCATCCAGAGTCGGCCTGCTGGTCACCCTGAAGTCCATTTCGAGACCCAGCGTAGCCAGAACGCGATAAAGATCAGTGATCCTGCCGGTGTACCGCCCCGTCTCCATTTCACTAATGCGCTTTCGAAGAACGCCCGTTGACTCCGCTAAAGACTGCTGAGTCTTGAAGCCAAGAGCTTTTCTTCGCTCAGCAAGTTGCTGGCCGAGCTCTTTCTCTCGTGACGCCATAGGAACCACCATGCCATCAAACAAATGGATTATGTTCCAATATATTCACATGTTGATCACCTGGATTAAATTTGCACCTATATTGGGACACTTAAAAGGAAAGAGTACCGCTCAAACCGCTCATATGGGCGAAGTGGTTGCAGAAAACACAAGCAGTTGGAGCAAGCTTATCCAACCTCCGCTGGACCTGAATCGGACTTAGGATCATCCGGAAGAGCAGCATTAAATTAAAGGCCTAGTTTCAGAGGGGGGGGGGATAAATCGAAGTCCTGACACATTGAAGTGATGTGCCCCTCGAAATGAGCAAGCTCCTCACCCACTTGATATTGCGGGCACAAGAACCATGCCTGGTCTTTAGTAAATATCAGACTGCTGTAGATTGCTTCAACTCCCGCCCATATAGATCGACATCAAATGATCGTCATCCCGGATGTCCTTCTGCGTGCCGGCAAACTTGCGCTTCCCACCCGCAAAGATATAAACACTGTCGGCGACAGGTAGGGCTTCACGAATATTCTGCTCCACCATGATAACGCCGACGCCCCGGTCCTTCAGACTGACGACTCGCTCCATGGTTTCGTGGACCAGTGCGGGCGAGAGTCCGGCCGATGGCTCGTCAAGCATCACAAACGCAGGGTCTGTAACCAGGGCCCGGGCGATGGCCACCATCATCTGCTCTCCCCCCGACAGTGAGCCCGCAGGGGTATTTCTGCGCTGCTGCAGGTTCGGATAATCCGCAATCAGGGATTCAATGCGCTCTTCAACGACATGCTTCTCGTCTAGCGCATAGCCTCCCATCCTGAGGTTTTCCATGACGGTAAATCGCGGAAACACGCCACCGCCCTGAGGCATCATCACAATGCCTTTGCGCACCATGTTGTGTACCGGTAATCCGGTGAGTTCGGTATCGCCAAGTGTTATCCGTCCGGACCATGCGGGCAGGAGACCGGCAATCGCCTTTATGACAGTGGACTTTCCGCTGCCATTGGGTCCGAAAATACAGGTTATCTGCCCCGGAGGTGCAGAGACGGTGATGTCATGCACGATCTCCTGTTTGCCATAACCGGTAACCAGATTGTCGACTCTCAGCTCGTTGCTCATGTGCGCCCCAGGTAGGCTTTCTGGACGTTGGTGTCGCTGGCAATGGTTTCAAAGTCGCCTTCCGCGACGATTTTGCCCTGATCCATCACCACTAGCCGGTCGCAAATTTCCTTTACCATTTCCATGTCATGTTCAATCACCAGAAACGTGATGCCGGTTTTTCTTAACCGCTGTATGGCGTCCAGGATTATCTGGCGAATGTTCGGATGCACGCCCGCAGTGACTTCATCGAGCAGGATCACTTTCGGGTCGCGCACGCAGACCCGTCCGAATTCCACCAGCTTCTGCTGACCTCCAGAAAGCTCCGAGGTCAGGTTGTCGACCACGTGGCTGATTTCCAGCATTTCCAGCGTACTTTCCATCCTCTCACGGGCACGTTGCCAGTCTCCTTCAACGGCGGCCGCCAGCAGGTTGTCCCTGACAGTCATATTGAGAAACAGGGAAGGAATCTGAAAGGTTCTGCTTATGCCGTTACGGGCGATTTTCCAGGTGGGCCAGCCAGTAACGTTGATTCCCTGCAAACGTACCTTCCCGGCATCAGGCTTCTGTCCGCCTGCAGCAAGGCTGAACAGCGTCGACTTACCGCTACCATTGGGGCCAATAACCCCGACTACTTCACTAACATCGGCGGAGAGTGAAACGTCGTCGACTGCGGTAATTCCACCAAAGTGCTTGGTAACCGACTCAATGGCCAGCGGCGGATACTCTGGTGACTCGGCTTTACGGGACGCAGATGACATCAGAGGCCTTCTCCTAAAGTTTGCCGAGAATTCTGGAAATAAGTTCCTTACCGCGCTGGCGTCCCACGATAAGGCTAATCAATCCGTTGGGAAGGAACAGAACCACCAGCGCGATAATAACGCCGAGTATGGGTAGATAGATGACGGTGTCCCCGAACGTCGACCAGATGTAACGATTGGTGATCCAGAGCAATACCGCGCCCAGGGCCGGGCCCCAGACGGTTCCAAGCCCGCCAAGAAGAACCATGACCACCATCTGGTCGGTAATCTCGGGCCCCATGACAGAGTAGGGATCGATATAGGTGGTCCAGTAGGCGTAGATGCTTCCAAAAAGTGCGGTGATGGCTGCCGAGAGAGCAAAAGACTGGACTTTCACCAGGTTTGTCCGGATGCCCAGCGACTCGGCGGCCGGTTCGTCATCCCGCAATGCCTTGATTCGGAATCCGAAGCGTGAACGTTCGATTAACAGCCAGACCCCGATGAAGCTGGCCGCTGATGCGATCAGCATGATGTAGTAGAAGAAAAACTCATTCAGGTAGGCAGGCACGGAGAGCCCGGCTGTGCCACCTGTAAAGTCGAGTACCGTGACCAGTTGCATCAGCATTTCGGCAAACGCCCAGGTGGCGATGGCAAAATAGGCGCCCCTGAGCCGCATGGTCGGCCCGCCAATGGCCACAGCAACGGCGATGGACAGAATGATCGCCGGCAGCAAGGTCACAAAGAACGAGGCGCCAATATTTGACTGCATCAGGATGGCGGTGGTGTAGGCGCCGATTCCGAAGAATGCCGAGTGCCCGAAGCTGATATACCCGGCGTAACCGCCCACAATGTTCCAGGCACAGGCCAGACCCGCCCACATAAGCGCGCCGGTCGCAATTCTCAGAGTGTAAGAGTCAATAAAGGCGGGCAATACCGCAAGGGCGATCACAATAGCCCCGATCAGGAGTGCCCGGACGATGAGTTTTGGGGTTAGAACAGGTTTAGATGCCACGTCCCAGAACTCCTTTGGGTGCAACCAGAAGGACAAGGTACAGGGTTCCGAAAACAATCAGTAAGGAATATCGGGCACCAATATAGGTGCCG
Organism: Marinobacter alkalisoli; assembly: GCF_045449855.1. NCBI lineage: Bacteria > Pseudomonadati > Pseudomonadota > Gammaproteobacteria > Pseudomonadales > Marinobacteraceae > Marinobacter > Marinobacter alkalisoli. Next base: position 99,474 of record NZ_JBJJLC010000012.1, read on the forward strand.
ACATAAGCTTCAAGCAGACCAAGAGCGAGGCCGGCGACCAGAACACCGCCAACCGATCCAAGCCCTGCGAGCACCGCGACAAAGAATGCAAAGAGCGTGTAGCGAATGCCGACGCTGGGATTAACGGAATAGATGGTCGCGATCAGCACCCCGGCGGATGCGGTCAAAGCGGTATATATACCGTACACCCAGGCGGAAACCCGCTTTACGTCTACCCCCATCAACCCGGCATGGTCATGGCTTTGCGCCAGCGCCCTGACGGCCATGCCAAAGCGACTCCGATAAAGCAGAATAAACAGCCCCAGACTGAACAGCAGCGCCATGAGAAAGGCAGACAATCGCATCAGCGGAATGGTGATCGGACCCAGACTCAGGAACTGACCCGACAAGACGGATTCGACACTGCGGCTGTTGTAGGACCAGAGCCAGAGGGCGCCCCCACGCATGAACAGGAATATGCCGAAAGTAAAGGCCAGTGCCATCAGGTCAGGTCGGGCATACCGGCTGGTCCGGACATGGTATATCAGCGGGCCCAGCCCACGACCGATCAGCAGAAAGAGCGCGAAAACCAGGAAAATACTGATAAAGGGGTCAATGCCGGCCAGGGTTACCAGCCAATAGGCGGTGTAGCCGCCGAGCATGGTCCAGCCCCCGACAGCAAAGTCGATCACGTGCAGTACGCCGAAGGTCAGCTGGAACCCGATGGTCAGGCAAATCAGGATGCCGCCGATCAGGATGCCGTTTACAAGTGTCTGCAGGAAAAGGTCCAACTCGGTACTCCTTATCCAGACTCATCCACGCTTGTTGCCGTCGCCGACAGCCTTCCCTTCAGGAGAACTGTCGGCGACGGTACATCCGGCTGTGTGTCACGAAGTGCCGGGGATTGGGTAGACAAGCTCTCCCTTGGACGCATTCTCCGGAGCCACTGGCACAACATCGCCGCTCTTGATCTGGATGACAACCGGCACCGGCTTGGTATTGTTGTGGAAATGACTCCCTTCCTTGGCAAACCCTACTGGACCGTAGAAGGTTTCAATGTCGGTATCTTCAATGGCCTTGGCGAGTTCCGCACGGGTTTCCTGATCCCAGGGTGGCGCTTTACCGAGCCGGCGTGCGGCGTCCTGCAGTACCAGGCCGCTGGCCGAACAGGCCGCTTCGGTGTAATCCGGTCGTGTTCCCCACCTGGAAAAGGACAGATCTGAATAGTCACTGGCGGTTCCGAACAGTTCGTCCTTGTAAGGTAATCCTTCTGTCCACACGGAGACACCGAGGATGCCGTTTGAGTCGGTTCCGGTTTCTTTGATAAAGGCTGCCGACGTTACACCGTAGTGCATGATCAGGGCCTTGGGCTTGTAATTCAGCGCCTTCGCCGTACTCACAAAATTGATAAAGATATCTTCATGCCCTCCGACAGCCACGATATCCGGGTTGCTCGATTTCAGCTTGGATACAATGGCCGACAGATCAGAGTTAGCGGGAAACAGCTCGTAACTCAGGAGCTCCAGCCCCGACTCTTCGACACCTTTGCGGAAGCCTTCCGCGGTCTCCTTGGAAAACGGTTCGTCAACCCCGATAACCGAAGCGGTTTTTGCCCGATCGCCAAGGTTTTCCGCCAGCACCACCATGGATTTATCGGTGGTGAGATCCACCGCCGGAATCATGCCGAAATTGAAATCCGGCTTTGCCAGCCAGACATTCGGAGACTCCGCGGATCCGGAAATCATCGGCACCCTGTATTTCTGGCTGATGGGTTGTACTGCGAGGGTGACGCCAGAGGTATAGGGCCCGAACAGGACATCGACCTCGTCCTGAATGATCAGCCGTTCCGCAGCATCCGCACCGGAAGCAGGTCGTGACTGGGCATCGCCATAGAACATTTCCACGGGATAGCGCTTTCCCTCAATCTCGATGCCGCCCAGCTTGTTGATTTCTTCGGCCCAAAGATCGTAGCCCCGGCGTGTCAGGTTACCGCCGAAACGATTTGCGCCAGATAATGAAGTGACGACACCAACACGAATCTTGGACTCTTGCGCGTTAACGTTTAACGCTGGAAAACCAAGGGTCATTGCGCCGGTGCCGAGTATAGAATTCCTTAGAAACTTCCTGCGGGAAAATTTATGACTCATGAGCCTGCTCTCCCCCAATGGGTGCATTCAGTGGCTTTGTATATCTGAATACTCCGTGCTGCCGCTCGAAAATCAGCTGATGCAGTTATTCCAGACACATGCTTATGTGTTAGTCCAGATTACCGACGTTTTCAAACTGAATAGCGAAATACGCTCAAATGGTATTGGGCTTTGGAGGCACAATGCTGCGGGGCTTCTTTGAGAAAGACGGTCTGATCTTTACTCCTTGAAATACACCACCTGATGCGTCGTGGCAAGAAGCTCTCCACCTCTGCTCCACACTTCCGCGCTTTGATCAAAGAACCCTTTACCAAAGCGGCTTGCGCGGGCAACACCCAGGACAGGGTCACTGCCTACCGAGGCCAGCTGTTCGCCATCCGCATGAAAGTAGGTGGTCAGGGATACTGTACCGATCGGCACCAGCTTTGGCCGGCGGATGTAGATACGGGGGAAGAAGGCGTCGCAAAGCGCCGACAGGGACAGGAAGTCCAGCGGTCGGGACGGCTGGTCCTGCATCCATACCCGGCTCCGGGAGGGGTAATCCCTGTCTGGCTCGCCCAGCAGCGCACCATCCACAAACCGCATATCGTAGTTCCGGGTCCAGGCTGGCCTTCCCTCTTTCGAGGCAACCGGCAGGTCGGAAGCCGGCGGAACGTCCGGGAAATCGGCCTCTGTCGACGCCCAGGTCTCCCGTCGGCGAGCGGTCACTACCGTGGCAAAGGTAACGACTTCCCCGTCTTGCACCAATTCCACCCACCAGTGCTGGCTGTTGCGGTTGGTGCGCACGGGGCGAGCGATCACCTCGAAGTTGCCGTCACCCACCGGCGCGGCGAAGTTGACGGTCAGGGACACCGGCTCGCCCAGGAGCTCCTCATGGGACAGCACACCCTGGAGCAGGGTTGCGCCGGTGGTACCACCGAACGGCCCCACCATGTTGGCGTAGGCCTGGCTGGTCGTTCCCTGCCAGTGCCCTTTGTCGAGCGGCTCCAGGGCGAGCGCCTGATCGAGAGGATGAACGGGTGATTCGTTATGTGTCATGAGTGCCTCGTGAACGGATGGTATGCCGACGCGGTTCCGGACCCTGTGTCCGGTGAGCGATTTTGATGGCTATATTTGCATACACTGATCGATGAGTCACTGGACCGCCTCCTGCCCCACGATCCGGAAGCAAAAGACTCATAACCCGATTGGCGCCGATTGCACTTGCCCTCACGTCTCCCAAGCCGTAATTTCTCCACATAGGATCTCAGGTGAGTTCCAGCCTGAGGCGACGGTCTGACGTCCGAACAACAAGACAAAAACACCATGCTCGAAGCGACTCCTGAATCATCGGTCTCCCGCGAACATTTCCTGACGACGGTCAAGGGATTGAGGCACGTTGTTGAGCCAGCAAAACTGGAAGCGTCCTTGAGCACAATGATAGGGCCGCGGCCGCACTCCGCTCGCATCCCCCTGGAACACCTGCTGGAACTCCAGGCCGCTATTACCGAAGGCCGCGACGACCCGCTCCTGCTGGCAAAGGCCTACAGCCACCTGAACTACGATCCCGGGTTCATGGGAAGGACATTCCTGGCGGGCGCCCTGAGTCTGGACGAAGCCATCTCATTGCTCTGTCGTTACATGAGGGTGAATTCGGATCTTTGCACCATCAAGCTACAATCCACCCCTGAGTCAGCCACTCTTCGGATAACGCCGGCAACCGGCTACTCGGGGGCCCACGAACAGCTTGATGCGATGGTTTACAGCTTTTCGCGAATTCTGGTGGCCCTGGGCATTCAGTCCATTGATCTCATCAGGCTTAACCATGTGCCTCCCCTCGCCATCCAGGACCAGTATCATCATTTATTTCCCGCCCCGGTGCACTTTGGCGGTAGCGAGCCGGCTATTCAGTTTTCTCCGGAACAGCTCAACCGACAGCTCGACTGGGAAGCATGCCCTGTGGAAAAACTGGCCAGGCGCGAACGGCGGCTCAAACAATTACAGGGGCAACCCAACTGGCTGGAATCCGTCGAAATCCTGATTCCGCCGCTATCCCGCCGGGGAGAGGCGCATATCGACCGGTGCGCGAACCTGCTGGCTGTGAGCCCACGCTCCTTGCAACGCCATATTCGCGCAGAAGGATCGACCTTCCGGGACATCCTGGATCAGAGTCGCCGCAAACTCGCCAGAAACTACCTTTCAAGAGGTTACTCCAACGAAGCAACCGCCTCGCTGCTCGGCTACCGACAGCCAGCCCAATTCTATCGGGCGTTCCGGGAATGGTTTGGCTGCTCACCCTCTGTGTACCAACACTCCCTTCCCACTTAGTCCGTGCCGATATACGGCTAAAACATAAACAACAATCGCAAGGAGAAAAGCATGCGTAAAGCACTGCTACGGGCCACGCTTGCCTGTACAACCGTCACGACCCCACTGGTTATGGCAGACCAATCACTGACAGACCAGGTCATACAGGGCGCTGAATCTGTTCACCAGCAAGCCATTGAATGGCGCCATGACGTACACCAACACCCGGAACTCGGCAATCAGGAGCACCGAACCGCCAAGCTGGTCGCCGACCATCTCCGCAAGCTGGGAATGGAGGTCCAAACCGATGTCGGGAAAACCGGTGTAGTAGGCATCCTTAAAGGCGGCCTTCCCGGGCCGGTGGTGGGTCTCAGGGCAGACATGGATGCGCTGCCCGTCAAGGAGCGTACCGGGCTGCCCTATGCGTCTGAAGTTATCCAGAAATACCAGGGCGAGGAAACTCACGTCATGCACGCCTGCGGGCACGACGCCCACGTCGCTATCCTGATGGCGGTCGCCCAGAACCTCGCCAACGTCCGGGATCAACTTCCGGGTACCGTGAAGTTCATTTTCCAGCCGGCTGAAGAGGGGCCCAGCGACTACGTCTATAAAGGCGAACAGCACTTTGGTGCTCGCCTGATGGTGGAGGAAGGGGTTCTCAAGAACCCGGATGTGGACGCCATCTTCGGGCTTCATGTGACCTCAAAAGCCCCCACCGGAATCATCGGCTACCGTAGCGGCCCCACAATGGCCAGCAGCTCGGATCTCTATATCACGGTGAAAGGTGAGCAAACCCATGGTGCACAGCCCTGGGATGGCGTTGACCCGATCGTAGCGAGTGCCCAGATCATCAACGGACTGCAAACGGTGGTCAGCCGCAAAACCAACATCATGCCGGCTCCGGCGGTTGTCACTATCGGCACCATTGACGGCGGCTCCCGCCACAATATCATTCCGGACTCCGTCAAAATGAGCGGCACCATCCGCACCTTTGACGATGACGTGCAGCAGCAGGTAAACGAGCACGTGACCACGACCACGGAACATATTGCTCACGCTTCCGGCGCTGAAGCAGACGTTTCTATCGTTAACAATTACGCCACGACGGTGAACGATCCTGCCCTCACCCAACAGATGCTACCCACCCTGAAGCGTGTCGCTCCCAAGCAGGTGTTCGAGGTGCCACTGGTCACCGGTTCCGAGGACTTTTCGTATTATGCGAAGGAAGTACCCGGGCTGTTCTTTTTCCTCGGTGTGACACCGATGGAGAACATGAAAAATGCGGCTCCCAATCATTCACCGGAGTTCTATGTGGATGACAAGGCACTGGTCACCGGAATCAAGGCACTGTCTGCCTTGACGAGCGACTACCTGCAAAGCCATCCACCCCAGCAAGATTGATAATTTCGAGCACAGGGGCCATTTTCGGCCCCTACCTCTTCCAGACGCTTTATCTGCATACTCAGCGCCGAGGGTGTGCGAAAGACCTGTTTCGCGGCCCGGGTAAGCAGGAATTCCGTCGCCCATCCCTGCGCCCTGATGCACCCCAACAGCCACCCAGTCTGGACTTCTATATGCCGGCGACACCGCCGCCCGCCTTCATGGCAACGCTTGAGTTCTGGGTCAGAATCTTTCGGCGCAGGCACCATTTCCGGCGCCTGTTTGTATCGTTGCTGGAGGAGAATGGTCAGATACTTTCTGACATCGGTTATGAGCGGGGGGATATTCAGTGGGCACTAGGGCTGCCACTGAAAATCGACGCACTGAAGGCCCTGGCGGCTTGTCGCAGGGCCCGCTCAAAGACTATATCGTCTGCAGAGAGGATTGAACTGGATTGAGGAGGAAAGAATTGCCTCAATTGCCATCCCTATCCGATCTGGGGAGGAGGTACTGGCCTGCCTGAACCTTGTTTACATTGCAGAGGCGATGTCTATCGATGAGGCCGCCAGAAAATACCTTCCTGCGATGGAGAAAATCAGGGACCAGATTGAAAGCCAGTTATCCAGCCAGGCTGAGTAAGATCACTGGCGCAGCTTTCCTCACCTGCGCTTTCATCTCAGCTCAATCCAGAGTTTGAAGTTCAATACCGATCCAATGCCATCCAGTGTCCGAATCGTCGGATTGCCGTTACCACTTTCGATCGAGCGATCTGTTAGGCGATCTCCTTCCCCCGCACCCACGCCGCCCTAACCGTTTCCGAAGCCACTCCGGCCAGAAGCCCGAAAAACGGGTCAGCCCAGACGGTGACAAGCGCAGTGATTGCGATGACAGGCCAGCAGGATGGTTTGACTGTCCAGAGACGCCTGGACATAGCAAGCTCGACTGCAGCCACTAACAACAGAGCTCCGAGACCCGCCGTTGGAATGGCCGCAATGACTGACAGGCCGCCCGGTATGAAAGCGACCGCGAGCAAACATGTGCCAAGCAATACAGGGGCCAAGCCGGTCCGGGCCCCGAAGCGATAGTGCGCCGCCAGGCCACCGGCCCCGTGACACATGGGCAAGGCACCGAGCGGTACCATAAAGAGGTTGGCCAGGCCGGTAGTCACTGACAGCCGGGCTGGCGAAACGCGACGGGATTGCTCGCCAAAGTAATCCTCCGCCACAAGAGCGGTCAGCACGATGGCATTGGTTATCGTCAGGGCCAACTGGGGCAGCACCAACAGGGAAAACGCCTGTTGCCAATCGTTTATGCCCGGCAGGCCAGGCAACGCAAACGTGACCCGATCCATAACAGGAAGCGGAAGTCCCGGCGCCCCCAGCAGCATGCCAATTGTCATAGCCGCACAAAGACCTATCAGCGTTGCCGGCATATTCGGCAACATCTTCAGGGTAATGATCAGGATCGATAAAGTGACCAAACCCACCGGCAAGGAGGTGGCCATCAAACCTATGCTCATGTTGGCCAGCATCAACCCCAGCCCCAACTGAAGGCCGCTCAGCACCGATCTGGGCATAAGACGCGCCGCCCGGTTAATCCATCCGGTTGAGCCCAGTAACAACAGTATGACGCCTATCAGCACGCCACTGGCGATCAGGCTCTGGGAACTCACCTGGGTCGTAAGCAACAATGCAGTTACCGCTTTCATGGGCTGCACGGGTATCGGCAGACGATAATACAGCCCCGTTGCGATGTAGAACGCAGCAAACCCCAGCAGTACGGGTATCGGAGCCAATCCTGCCAACCCGATTGCCCCCAGCCCCAGTGGAATCAGGGTACCAATGTCACCCAACGCCCCGCTGGCATCCTTCACTGGATCTTTTTGGATTGAAGGCATGCAGACTCCCACTCACTGGCCTGTTTATTATTGGCGCCACTCAGGCGTTATACACAACGTGCCCCAGTTCACTGACGTCGTAACCGCCCAGCGCGTCGGCGCGCTGTATGAAGCGCTCGCTACCGGCAAACGCCAGCAGGCGCTGCATGGCTGGCTCAAAGTAGTGACGCCGGCGCATGGCCAGGTCGAAACTTTCCTGCCGCAGAGGAATAAAAGCCAGCCCCTGGCGACGTGCCGCAGCTTCGATTCCCAGGCCGACATCTGCTTCGCCCTGGCGAATGGCCAAAGCAAGATCATCTTCGCTGAGCGACGGATGAGCCGCCCACGTAAGTTGCGTGGCATCGATGCGATGGCGGGCGAGCAAACTTTGTAGCAAATGGCTGACGCCGGCATCAGGCTGGCGATGCGCAAGACGTATGCCAGGGCGGGCGATATCCTCAAGTCGTGCAAGCCTATGCGGGTTATCGGGGGCCAAAAGAAGCCCCTGCTGGCGCTTTGCCCACCGGATCAGCACCAGATCACGCATCCCGCTCAGCCCCAACGTGGCAGGGTCATTGTAGCGCTCGTTTTCAGCATGCCAGATATGCATCCCCGCGAGCATCGCGCGCCCGGCAATTAATCTTTGTACGCCATCGCCGCTACCCTGACACAGCAAAGCCAGCTCCGCGCCGCTCTCCTTCACGGCCCACTCCAGCAGCGGATCCTGGCTTCCTGCCAGGACCGGCGGGGTCGGAGCGCTGACGGCATCGTCCCCCTCCAGATGGTTCATCAACCACAGATCAATACGTTGACGCGGAAACAGAAGCTTTCCCGTCACCCGTACACAGGGAATAACACCCTGGCTGACCAGGTCGTAGACTTTGCGCTCTTTCAGGCGCAGATACTCGGCGGCTTCGGCCGTGGTGAGGTAAGCGGGAAGGGGCATCGGTCTCTCCTGCTGTCCGGGAAAAGCCCAAGACTGTTTTTAGCTGCATAATTTCCAACAGACTGTGCAAAGCGTAGTCAGAAACGCCACGATGCTCAATATCAAGGAGACGCAGCCGTGGACAACAATGCTTTTAATGTGGCTCTCTCGCTACTGTTAAACCTCGACGCCTCGCTCTTTCAGATCGTAGCGCTTTCGCTGCAGGTTTCGCTGCTGGCGGTACTGATCGCAGCTGTGCTGGGGTTTCCGCTCGGTGCGGCAGTGGCGCTGTGGCGCTTCCCCGGGCGCGGCGGAATGATTGTCCTGCTCAATGCCCTGATGGGACTCCCTCCCGTCGTGGTCGGGCTCACCGTATATCTATTGCTCTCCCGCGCCGGGCCGCTGGGTGAGTGGGGTTTTCTGTTTACGCCGGGTGCCATGGTCATTGCCCAGGTGGTGCTGGTATTGCCGATTCTGGCCGCGCTCTCGCGCCAGAAAGTGGAAGAGCTTCTGGGTGAGTACCGCGAGCAGTTTATTTCACTGGGCATGTCGCGCCCACGCATGATGCCTACCCTGTTGTGGGATGCCCGCTTTACTCTGTTGACCATTCTGCTTGCGGGGTTTGGCCGTGCCAGCGCCGAGGTGGGCGCGGTGATGATGGTGGGCGGCAACATTGATGGTGTCACCCGGGTAATGACGACCGCCATTGTGCTGGAAACCGGCAAGGGCAACCTGCCCCTGGCGCTGGGGCTGGGAATTGTGTTGTTGACGCTGGTCATGCTGATTAACGCTGGCGTCTACCTGGTGGGTGAACTGGCCAGAAGGCGGACAGGATGACCTCATTTAACGCTCCACTCCTCTCCTCGTCCGCTCTTTTCCCGCCACCGACGCTGCGCTTTGATGGCGTCGCTTTCAGCCCCCAGGATAAGGCGTTGCTGGGACCGTGCTCATTCACTCTGGAAGGCGCCGGCCCCACCCTGGTGATGGGGCCTAACGGGGCGGGCAAGAGTCTTGTGCTGCGACTGGCCCACGGTTTGCTCTCTCCCACTCAGGGACGGGTGACGTGGTCAGGTGAGGGGCGCCCCCACCAGGCGATGGTGTTCCAGCAACCGGTGCTTTTGCGCCGCTCGGCCTTGGCCAACCTCATTCACGCGTTGGCGGTGAATAACGTTCCGCGCAAGGCACGTGCGAAGCTCGCTTTTGATGCGCTTGAGCGTTTTGGCCTCACCGCCTGCACCGATACGCCCGCGCGCGTACTCTCCGGCGGCGAACAGCAGCGCCTGGCGCTGGCGCGGGCCTGGGTGCTTTCTCCTCAGGTGCTGTTTCTGGATGAACCCACCTCCGCACTCGACCCGGCGGCGATCAAAGCCGTAGAGGCCGCGGTGCGCGAATTTCATCAGCGGGGTACGCGTATTGTGATGACCACTCACGATCTGCATCAGGCCAGGCGCCTTGCCGGGGATGTACTGTTTCTTTCCGGCGGAAAAGTACGCGAACACACCCCTGCTGAAGCCTTTTTTAACGCGCCCGCCTCACGAGAGGCGCAAGCGTTTATTACCGGAGGATTGGTCGAGTAGCTGCCCATTGGATGCGCTCAGTCCGCGACAGGAGAATAACAGGATGAAAACAGTCTTGACCCGGTTATTTGCAGGTGTAATCAGCATGGGCCTGACATTCAGCGCTTACGCCCATGACTACATAACGCTGGCCTCAACCACCTCCACCGAGAACTCGGGGCTGTTCGACGCCATTTTACCGCGGTTCGAAGACGCCACCGGCATTGAGGTGCGGGTGGTGGCCGTAGGCACCGGGCAGGCGCTTGAAATCGCCCGTCGCGGCGATGCCGACAGCCTTCTGGTGCACGACACCGCCGGCGAGCAGCGCTTAGTGAACAACGACACCGCCAGCGAGCGAGCCGATGTCATGTACAACGACTTCGTGTTGATTGGCCCTGCAGATGATCCCGCGAATATCGGTGAAGCGCAAAGTGCCGCCGACGCATTTGCGGCCATTGCCAATGCCGGGGTCCCCTTCACCTCGCGCGGCGACGACAGCGGCACCAATCGCGCCGAACTACGCCTCTGGGCATACGCCGGCGTCGAGCCCGACGGCGACTGGTACCGCGAACTCGGCAGCGGCATGGGACCCACCCTCAACACCGCCGCCGCCATGGATGCATACGTATTGTCGGATCGCGCCACCTGGGTGGCATTTGGCAATGGTCAGAACCTGACGCTGCTCTTTGAAGGCGACGAAGTGCTGTTCAACCAGTACGGTAGTGTGCTGATCTCCGAAGAAAAGCATCCGCACCTCAAGCACGATCTGGCCAGGCAATGGCACAATTGGCTGGTGTCCGACACTGGCCAACAAGCGATTGCCGACTTTAAAGTGGACGGACAACAGCTATTCTTCCCGAATGCCAAATAGGCTAATCTCTGTCGAGTTGCATCGGGATTCAAGTCTGCGACGTTCCTGGGAGGGCTACAATAATAATGACGATAACCAAGGTTTTGCCGAATCCTACAGACCCTCGACTGTCCCGCACGGTTGAGGGCGTTGATGAAATCGGTCAACCAAAGTCGATCAGCGTGATCGAGGAGCGTCCCCTGACGATTTACCTGAACAGCCAGGAAATCGTCACGGCCATGACCATCGGCGACCACCCGGAGTACCTGGCACTGGGTTTCCTGCTGAATCAGGGCATGTTGAAGGAGACCGATGAGGTCACGAAGATTGATTTTGACGAGGAGCTGGAAGTCGCCGTGGTCCGCACCGCCGGTGTCACGGACGTGGAAGACAAGCTGGAAAAGAAAACCCGGACCTCCGGCTGCGCCGTGGGCACGGTGTTCGGTGACATGATGGCGGGGCTTGAAGGGCTGTCGCTACCGGACACACCGGTGCTCACCAGCACTTTTTACGATCTCTCCTACCAGATCAACCACACCCCCAGCCTGTACATGGAAACCGGCGCCATTCACGGCACCGCCCTGTGTCAGGACCGGGAAATCCTGGCCTACATGGAGGATGTCGGGCGCCACAATGCGGTCGACAAGATTGCTGGCTGGATGCACCTGAACGGCATCCCGGCAGCCGATAAAGTCCTCTACACCACGGGCCGTCTGACCTCCGAAATGGTCATCAAGACGTCCCTGATGGGCATCCCGACCCTGATCAGCCGGTCGGGCTTCACCGCCTGGGGCGTCGATATCGCCCGGCAGGTCGGGTTGACACTGATCGGACGGATGCGAGGCAAGAAATTCACCTGTCTCAGTGGCCAGCACCGCCTGGTGTTCGACCAGGACTTGTCGCAGGTTCCCGATGAAGACAAGAAATTGCGTCGAAAAGGGGCAGAGCATGACTGATTGTGCTGTCATCCTGGCCGGTGGCCAGGCAAACCGTATGGGTGGTGGTGACAAGGGGCGATTGATGCTGGGGGATCAGTCGTTGATCCAGCGGGTCATCGACCGGATCACGCCGCAGGTCGATGCCGTGGTGTTGAACGCCAACGGAGATCCGAGTCGGTTTGATGATCTGGGTCTGCCCGTGGTGGCCGACTCTGTACCTGGCTATCCGGGTCCTCTGGCTGGTGTGCTGGCGGGAATGGACTGGGCTGCCGAACAGGGCCATGACTGGCTGATCAGTGTCGCCGCTGATACTCCATCGTTCCCGCTGGACCTGGTAGAGCGGCTGGCCGGGCATGATACCCCGGTGGTGCTGGCAGCCACACCCGATCCGGAACGCGGCCGCCTCCCCCAGCCGACGTTTGGCCGCTGGCAGGTGTCGTTGCGACAGGATCTGCGAGCCGCCCTGAATGACGGCGTACGCAAGATTCGCCAGTGGACACAAGCCCAGGGTGAAACGTTGGTGGTTTTTGGCGAGGACGACTTTTTCAATATTAATACGCCGGAAGACCTGGCCTGGGCGGAGCAACACCTGAAGTGAACGTTATCGGCATCGTGGGCTGGAAAAACTGCGGAAAAACCACGCTGGCCGCCGCTCTGATTCATGAGCTTGCCGGCCGGGGATTAACGGTAAACTCAATCAAGCATGCTCACCACGCGGTGGACGTGGACCAGCCCGGCACCGACAGTTACAAACACCGTGACGCCGGGGCCCGCGAAGTCATTCTGGCGGGTGGACAGCGCTTCGCCATCATGCATGAGCTGCGGGGCGCCGAAGAACCAACCCTGGATGACTTGCTGGCGCGACTGAGCCCCTGCGACTGGGTCGTGGTTGAGGGCTTTAAAACCCACGCACACCCCAAGATCGAGGTACACAGGCGGGAATGCCCGAGCGCGCCCCTTTATCCGGAAGACACCAACATTATTGCTGTAGCAGCGGACTATGCAGCGGACTTCCCGGGCCCGGTTTTCGATATCAACGATGTCGCCGGAATTGCCGACTTTATTCTGAGCCCAAGCCTCAGCCCAAAAGAGTCACGAGCGGAAAAATCATGAACCAGCTTCGTAACGACTGTTTTGCCTTGCCCCCCGGGGTGAACTGGACGCCGATAGAAGAGGCGCTGGCGCGGTTGCGCTCGCGTTTACATCCGGTGGTGGACGTGGAGCACTCCGTTCCCCTGTCACAGGTCAATGGCCGGATACTGGCGAGCGATGTCCATGCGCCTCGCCCCCATCCCCCGAGTAACAATTCCGCAGTCGATGGCTATGCGTTTGCGGGCCCCCTGACAGACGCGCCCTGCACCCTGCCACTGGTTGACGGTCGCAGCGCCGCCGGGGAACCGTATACGGGGCAGGTGCCCGAGGGCCACGCCATCCGCATCCTGACCGGCGCGGTGATTCCCGCCGGCACGGATACGGTGGTGCTGGAGGAAGACTGCGAGGTCGTCGATGGGCAGCTGCATCTGAACGGCACTTTGAAAACCGGCGCCAATGCGCGCAAAGCCGGTGAGGACATCCAGGCCCGGGACCGGATTCTCACGGCAGGTACCCGTCTGACACCGACACAGATTTCAGTTCTGGCCAGCGTGGGCGTGGCGTCGGTCGACGTTTACCAGCGGCTGCGCGTCGGCGTCCTGTCCACCGGTGATGAGGTAAAGCCGGTCGGCTCGGCGGTGACCGACTGGCAGATCTATGACGCCAACCGCCCGATGCTGAGCGCCCTGGTGACGCAACTGGGCTATGAACTGGTGGACCTGGGCCATGCGCTCGACCGGGCTGAAGACGTAAAAGCGGCCCTGCAGCGGGGCGCGGAACAATGCGACCTGATCCTGACCAGCGGCGGTGTGTCGGCCGGCGACGAGGATCACGTGTCAAAAACGCTGAAAGCCCACGGTGAGATCAGCAACTGGCGAATCGCCATCAAGCCCGGCCGTCCACTGGCGCTGGCCATGTTCCAGGGAACCCCCGTGGTGGGTCTGCCAGGTAATCCGGTGGCCGCCTGGGTCTGCGCGCTGCGTTTCGGCGCGCCGGCAATGGCGCTGCTGGCCGGCGGTGAATGGTTTGAGCCCCAGGGCTACCTGATACCGGCGGATTTTTCGAAGAACAAGAAGCCGGGGCGCAGCGAGATGCTGAGGGCCCGGGTTCGCAATGGGAAGGTAGAAGTCTTCGGTTCGGAGGGCTCGGGCCGGGTGACCGGGCTGGCCTGGTCCGAGGGGCTGGTGGAACTGGATGAAAGCGCCCGGCAGATCGAGCCGGGAACCCCCGTGCGGTTTATACCCTACGGCAGCTTCGGGCTGTAATCAGTCGACACTGCCGTGAACGGCAAACGCCTCCAGTGACGCATCCCGGGGAGCCTGCGAGCGGTAGGTTTCCTCGACCCCCAGCTCGGTCAGCGTGCGACTGACCATCAGCAGGGTGTTATCCTCGAAGTCCTCGCACATGCTGCGCATCTGGTCGATTTCTTCACAGGCAACCGGGTAGGCCGCATCGATATCCGGCGCGCCGTAACACTCGACAAAGGTCCGCGCCAGGGTCTGGCGCAACTCCTCCAGCTCGGCTTCAGTGATGTCGCACACGCCAACGAAACTGGCGCGTCCACCGGACTCTATGCTGTACCAGCCGTTGCGGAAGGCCTGGCGGGCCTTGCCCGTCAGGTCCGCCTCGGTCCAGTTGGAAAACTCGAATCCGCCCGAGATGGCCCATTCACCACTGGGGGCCGGCAGGGCAAACACATTGTCATCGGATACATCCAGTCTCAGGGTCCGCGCCAGTTTCATACGTGCTCCGCAAATTCAATCAAACTCACTGTCTCGGTCATAACGTCCTGACGCAACAGCATGCGGCCTTTCTCATCCAGCCCCACAAAGAGTCCGGCCCTGGGCTGCTCGATCATTTTTCCCAGGGTATCGCAGCGTGGCCGCCATTCGTTGTGTATGCGCTCGAAGCCGCTGTCCATAAAGTAGGTCAGCCATAGCAGCGTGTGTTTGGACCAGCTTTCCAGTAGCGCCATGGGCGTGATCTCAACACAACCTTCCTCATGCAGGCAGGTCTGATTCGGCGTTTCTCCGGGCTCATCACTCACTGGCAAGAAAGGTACCTCAATGCCGATCACCAGCCAGTTCGGCTGAGCCTTGGCGTCTGACACATCCGCTGCAAAGCGAACACTGCCGCAGACCGCGCCATTGACCTTGATGCGATCGGGCCATTGAAAGTGCACGGGTACTTCCGGTGGGGCCAGTGCCCCCAGGCTCTCCGCCAGGCCTATCTGGGCCACATAGACCGCCTGAATTGCCTCTTCCAGGGGCGTTTCCGGCGACAGCACCAGGGCCGCACGCAAGGTATCGACCGCCTCCGAGTAGAAAATCGTGCCTGAATCTACCCCGGCGATGGCGCGGCTGACGGCTTTTTCAAAGGGGTCTGTGTGCCTGGGCGCCGCTTCCCCAGAGAGCAGTGGCGGGAATTGTGGTGATTCATTCATCGGATGGCCTCGGCGTATGCCTCTGAGGCGATAATCTCATCCGCGATACGCTGGAACGCCCTGGACTGGGGGCTGTCCGGCTTTGACACCACAATCGGTACCCCGCCGTCCGACCCGACCCGGATATCCAGATCCAGCGGGATCTCGCCCAGGAAGGGAGCGCCCAGCTTTTCCGCCTCCGCCCGGGCGCCGCCGGAACCAAATGGATGATGTTCCTTGCCACAGCCATCGCAGACAAAGGAAGCCATGTTTTCGATCAGGCCGAATAGCGGTACGCCCATCCGGTTGAACATATCAATGCCCTTGCGCGCATCCATCAGCGCGATGTCCTGGGGGGTCGAGACCACAACCGCGCCGGCCACAAAGAATTTCTGACTCAGGGTCATCTGAACGTCACCGGTGCCCGGGGGCAGGTCCACCAGCATGACGTCGAGCCTGCCCCAGTCCACCTGGTTCATCATCTGTTGCAGGGCGCCCATCAACATGGGGCCACGCCAGACGATGGCCTCGTCATCCGAAGCCATCAGGCCCAGTGACATCAGGGTCACGCCGTGGTTGCGCAGGGGCAGGATGGTGTGCCCATCGGGGCTGGACGGTCGGCCGGACACCCCCAGCATGCGGGGCTGGCTGGGGCCGTAGACGTCGGCATCCAAAAGGCCAACCTTCAGACCTTTCGAGGCCAGCGCCACCGCCAGGTTGGAGGCCACAGTCGATTTGCCAACACCGCCTTTGCCCGAGGCGATGGCGATGATGCGATCAACTCCCTTCGGGTTCTTGTCCTGCGGGCGGGGCGCGTCGGTCCCGATCAGCTTGCTTTTGTCGGCGTCTACGTATTGAACCATGTTGTGTCCTGGTCAGATTTCAGCTTTTCCGGTAGTCGTCAGTGGTACGGACCCGGGGTCGCTCACCCCCGGCCAGGGGCGCATTATCCCCGTGGTACTGGGCCTTGACCCGGCAGTCGTCACACATCTTGATAAGCTGAACATTATCGGAATTGGTGTACATCCAGTGCTGGTTTTCCAGCTTTTCAACAATCCGGTTGATGGTGCTGGCCACGCCAAAGGGTTTGCCGCACTGGATGCATTCAAAAGGCTCTTCGCCGTGCAACGCCCGGGCACTCAGCGCGCCTTTGGACAGATCCAGTTGCGGCTTGAGAACGATAGCCGTCTCGGGGCAGGTGCTTTCACAGATGCCGCACTGAACGCAGGCGTTTTCCGTGAACTGAACCTCCGGCCGGTCGGGATGGTCTCCCAGGGCGCCGGTGGGGCACAGTGACACGCAGGCCAGGCAGAGCGTGCATTTATCGGAATCAATCTCGATAGCGCCATAGGGCGCGCCCTTTGGCAGGGAAATCGGCGCATCAACACGGTCCGCCATCGCCGTGGCGGTGACCCGGGTGATGTCACGGCGACCGCCGACCAGTAACACCGGCTCACTCACCCGCGCGGCGTTTTCGCCGGCGGCGCAGAGTTCGATGGCTTCGATAATCCGAACCCGGTTGGGGGCATTGTGGGTTCCTTTGAGCATGGCCTGGGCCAGTTCAACTTCCGCAGCCACCGCGCGGCGATCGGTCTCGTTGTCCGCCAGGATCAGAACCTCGGCGTAGCCTGCCCCGAATGCCGCCATGATCTCGGCATGGCCGATCCGGTCGACATGCTCCAACCCCAGCGGGATCAGGTCATCCGCCAGGCCATCGTCATAGCGAGCCAGGTAGGCAATGGCTTCGGTACCGGCGCTCAGCGTGTGAAAAACCAGGCGCGGGGATTCGCTGGTCTGTTCGCGATAGATTCTGGCCATAACGTCCATAGCTTTGACCAGTGGTTCGAACGGAGTTTCGTTCATCGTCACCGCTGAGGTGGGACAGACAGCCGCACAAGAGCCGCAGCCGGCGCAGATATCGGAATCGATCTGGATGTGGTCCCCTGCGGAAAAAATGGCCTCGGTGGGGCAGACATCCAGGCAGCGGGTACACCCGGGCTTATTCGCCCGGGAGTGCGCGCACAGGGATTCTTCCAACCTGAAATACACGGTCTTCTCGAACTCACCGACCCGCTCCCGGGCGGTCAGGGCAATGCGCTCTAACTCCCCGGTCTTCTCCGGGTCGGCCCAGAAATAGCCATTCCGTTTCTGGTGGCTGGGAAACGCCGGGGCGCCGCCACGCAGGTCGATGAACACATCGCACTCGCTGCTGGCGGTGGCTTGCACCTCGCCGTAACCCGGCTCGCCGCGACCGGCCGGATTCAACGCCTGCAGCTGGGCAAACTCCATCCTGAAATTGCCCAGCGCGCCATGGGCTGCCGTTAATTGACCTTTGGCCATGTCGTAACCCGCCGAAGGCAGTTGTACAGGGCCCGCATCATTCACGATACAGGTAACGCCGAGCTCGTCCTGGACCAGCTCCGCCATCCTGATGGCCTGCTCGGTGGGGCCGACAATGCAGCACACCCCGTTAGAGCGGATGGTTTTCGCCGGAGCCATCGGAGCCGGTAGCTGGGCTGCGGCGATCAGGGCCGCCTGCTTGGCGTGCAGGCGCCTGGGGTTTGCGCCGGGTGAACTCCAACCGGCGCGATCCCGGATATCGATGGTATGCAGCGGCGCGACATGCCCGGCCTCAGCCTGAACCTCCTCACCCAATCGCTCGAACAGGGCCGCCTGCTGGCCACAGGCAATGAGTACTTCCGCGCCACCCCCCAGATGCTCGGCGGCCGTCTTCAGTTCATGGCCACACAATTGATCCACCGCAATCACCTGCTCGGCTCCCGCGGCCTTCCGCAGCGCCTCCGGATCAAAGGACTGTGTTTTATCGCAGCTGCATAGCAGTAGGGTCTTCGGTGCCTTCATCAGGATTTGACTCTTTTCGTTGTTGTTATGCGTATACGTATACCTATCACTATAGTTCTTCGAGCATGCCACAGTGGTTTGTTTTTGAACAACTGGATCACTGGCTATTTTTATGGGCACTGCTAGCTTGAATAGATAACAAAAGAGAACAGCCGTGAGCGGCAGAGAAAAGCCATGAGCAGTCGCACAGATCATTGGAAACGCGTATTACAAGTTGGCGCCGTCGTTCGCCAGTCACCTGGCGCAACCCGGTGGGCACGTCATATCTGGAAGCCGGTGGCGGTAATACCCGGCGCACCGGAGGCGTTCTGGAAAGAGCTGGTCCGCAAGGGCGAGGTGGTCGATTACCACGCCGGCACAGTAGCGATGGAGCTATTCCGCTCCGATGTGGAGGGCTACCTGGTATCCCTGAATATGAGTACTCCCTCCGTCTGGGTCGTGATGGACAGGGATCAGACCCGACAGTCTCCGTCCGGATGGGCTGTCAGCGCCGTCACTGCCAGTGCCCACGAGGCGCTGGACGCCCTGGACAGTGGCGAGAGTATCGTCGAACCCGTGCCGATCCCCGAGTCCCTGGCGGCCTGGATCAAGGAGTTCGTCGATATGCACTACATCGAAGAGCCCTTCAAGAAGCGGCGGCGTGACGAGATCGAAGTGGATGGTATCGAAGACGCCAAAGGCGATCCGCGTATCCGTCAGGAGAGCGACGTTTTCCGCGCCCCCGCCAACATTAAAAAGCCGAGAATTCAGTGATGACCGAGTCACGATTACAGCGCTGGTCGCGCAAGAAATCGGAAGCCGGCAAACAGGCAGAGCCGGCTCCACCGCCGTCGGTCGAGTCCGGGGGTTCTCCCGAAGAACAGGAACTCGCCATCAATCAGGCCTTGCCGGAACAGGAGGTGCTGGAGAAGTACGGTTTGCCCGATCCTGATGCCATCGAACTGGGTACCGACATTACAGGATTCATGCGCAAAGAGATTCCTGACCTGTTGCGACGCAGGGCCCTGCGCGCGCTCTGGAAATCCAACCCCGTGCTGGCCGTGCTGGACGGGCTTAATGACTACGACGAAGATTTCTCGGACGCCGCGACTGCAACCAGGGCCGTTGAGACCCTGTACAAGGTAGGACAGGGCCTGATCGACAGGAGCGCAAACGTTGGTAAGCAGGTTGATGAGGAAGCCGCGGAACCGGTCACCGAGCAGGCCGAAGTTCCAGGAACGATCGCACCGCCGGAGCTTCCCCGGGCCACCGGGAGACCAGAGCCCGGGATCGCCGATGTCCCGCCAAACGGGACTCACCACGCGGAACCTGCGGTTACCGAAACGGAGGTGGAACCGGCGACGCGCTATCGCCCGCGAATGCGTTTTGACGTTTCCTGAGTACCTGGAATCCTGTTTGCGCCAGAGTCAGATCGGGACTATAAGTAACAAAATAGCGATCAAAAATTAAACAAAATCAAAACAAGAAAAAATAATACAAGAGAGAGAAACGACTTGGTCAACACTGCAGAAGTTCAGTGCCCTCGATCAATCAGCGATGAAGATCGGGCTCGCGCTCAAATATACCAGTTACTGGGCGCCCTGCTGGCCAACCCGCCTTCGAATGAATTACTCCGGGGGCTGGCAACCTTGCAGGGTGACGACACCCCTATCGGATCCGCCTCCAGAAACCTTGCAGCCCTGGCGCAACGCACCACGTCCGTTGATGCCGAACGGGAATTCAACAGCCTGTTCGTTGGCATCGGTCGTGGTGAACTCCTGCCCTACGCCAGTTATTACCTGACCGGGTTTCTGAACGAGAAACCTCTTGCGGACCTGCGCAGCGATCTGATGGCCAGGGGCATCAAGACCAGAGACAACGTTAAAGAACCTGAAGATCATATCGGCACGCTGTGTGAAATCATGGCCGGCATTATTGCAGGCGAGTTCCGATGCGACAGCGATCTGCCTTCTCAAAAAGCTTTTTTTGACGCGCACCTGGCTAAGTGGGCGGCGCTGTTTTTTATCGACTTGGAAGAAGCGCAAACCGCGGTCCTTTACGCGCCCGTGGGCTCGCTGGGTCGGGCTTTCATGGCGGTGGAAGCTGACGCGTTTGCGATTCAGTAACCGGGATCAATCCGGTCCCTAAACTCAGGTGGAGGTGTCCAATGGACAAGCCGAAGCGTGACAACAGCCGTCGTCGTTTCCTGAAAATGGCAGCGGCTGCAGCCCCGGCGGCGGTCGCAATGGCGGTCGCACCCAACGCCGCGGCCGAGGTGGTGAAAGAGGCTCCGAAAAGCAGCGGTCTGCGTGACACGGAGCACACACGTAAATATTTCGAATCGGCTCGCTTTTGAGGAAGTGTGACTCATTCAAGGTTGCGTGATGCTCTTGGATGATCACTCCTCCGGTAAAACGAGAATAAAAAAGAGAGAGGTATTTGACATGTTAAGAAAGAAAACCAACGGGGTAGCGAAAGGCCCCCGTGCTGGTTCTTTACTTTCATCCCTCGCTGCCAGGACCATGGATCGTCGTGGTTTTCTGGCTGCCTCCGGTGTCACCGTGGGTGGTCTGGCGGCATTGTCACTGACGTCTGGCCGCGTTGAGGCTGCAACCCCGTCGACGGATGGCGGGAAAGTCGTTCGCAAAAAGTCCGTGTGTACCCACTGCTCGGTTGGCTGCACTGTGGTAGCGGAAGTCCAGAATGGCACCTGGATCGGGCAGGAGCCGGGTTGGGACAGCCCCTTCAACCTCGGCTCACATTGCGCCAAAGGCGCTTCGGTGCGCGAGCATGCCCATGGCGAGCGCCGTCTCAAGTACCCTATGAAAATGGTCGACGGCCAGTGGAAGAAGATCTCCTGGGACGAAGCGATCAATGAAATCGGCGACAAGATGCTGCAAATCCGCGAGGAAAGCGGTCCGGACTCGGTTTACTGGCTGGGTAGCGCGAAGTTCTCCAACGAGGGCGCCTACCTGTTCCGCAAGTTTGCCGCCTACTGGGGCAGCAACAATGTCGATCACCAGGCGCGGATCTGTCACTCGACCACGGTTGCCGGCGTAGCCAACACCTGGGGCTACGGCGCGATGACCAATTCGTACAACGACATCCACAACTCGAAAGCGATCTTCCTGATCGGCGGTAACCCCGCGGAAGCGCACCCGGTGTCGCTACTGCATCTTCTGAAAGCCAAGGAAGAAAACAACGCGCCGCTCATCGTCTGTGACCCGCGTTTCACGCGCACCGCCGCCCATGCGGACGAGTATGTGCGTCTCCGGCCAGGTTCCGACGTCGCGCTGATCTGGGGCCTGTTGTGGCATATCTTTGAAAACGGCTGGGAAGACAAGGAGTTCATCCGCACCCGGGTGTACGGCATGGACGATATCCGGGAAGAGGTGAAGAAATGGAACCCCGAGGAGGTCGAGCGGGTAACCGGCGTCCCGGGCGGGCAACTTGAGCGCGTCGCCCGCACCCTGGTCAACAACCGCCCGGGTACCGTCATCTGGTGCATGGGTGGCACCCAGCACACCAATGGCAACAACAACACACGTGCCTACTGCGTGCTGCAACTGGCCCTGGGCAATATGGGCATTCCTGGCGGCGGCACCAACATCTTCCGGGGCCACGACAACGTTCAGGGCGCCACGGACCTGGGCGTACTGGCCGACACCCTGCCCGGCTACTATGGCCTGGCCGCCGGCTCCTGGGCCCATTGGGCGCGCGTCTGGGAGGAGGACCTGGATTGGCTGAAAGGCCGGTTTGCCGTGTGGGATAAAAACGGCAAATCCAAAGCCATGATGAACGAGAAAGGCATTCCCGTATCCCGCTGGATCGACGGTGTACTGGAGGCCAAGGAAAACCTGGATCAGCCAGACAACACACGGGCCATGGTGCTGTGGGGCCATGCGCCCAACTCGCAGACCCGGATGCTGGAAATGAAGGAGGCCATGGAAAAGCTCGATCTGCTGGTCGTAGTGGACCCCTTCCCCACCGTGTCAGCGGTGCTGCACGACCGCAAGGACGGCGCCTATCTGCTGCCCGCCACCACCCAGTTCGAAACCTCGGGCTCGGTGACCGCCTCCAACCGTTCGCTGCAGTGGCGTGAAAAAGTCATTGAGCCCTTGTTCGAGTCGAAAGTCGATCACGAAATCATGAAGTTGTTTGCCGACAAGTTCGGTTTCACCGATCGCATGTTCCGCAATATTGCCATTGAAGGCGACGAGCCAGTGGTCGAGGACATCACCCGTGAATTCAACCGCGGTATGTGGACGATCGGCTACACCGGTCAGTCGCCCGAGCGCCTGAAAAAACACATGGCGAACCAGCACCACTTCGACAAGACCACCCTGCGCGCGGTCGGCGGGCCCTGCGATGGCGATACCTACGGTATGCCCTGGCCCTGCTGGGGTACCCCCGAAATGAACCACCCCGGGACACACGTGCTGTACGACATGTCGACGCCGGTGTCCAAGGGCGGCCTGACCTTCCGCGCCCGCTTTGGCGTTGAACGCGACGGCGAAAGCCTGCTGGCGGATGGCGTTTACTCCAAAGACTCCGAGATCACGGACGGCTACCCGGAGTTCACCATGCAGATGCTGATGGACCTGGGCTGGGATGGCGACCTCACAGCCGAAGAGCGTGCCAGTATTGATGGCGTTGCAGGTGCCGAGACCAACTGGAAGACCGACCTGTCAGGCGGTATACAGCGTGTTGCGATCAAGCACGAGTGCGCACCCTTTGGTAACGCCAAGGCGCGCGCTATTGTCTGGAACTTCCCGGACCCCGTGCCGCTTCACCGCGAACCGCTCTACACCAACCGCCGTGACCTGGTGGAGGACTACCCGACGTACGCGGACAAGACCTTCTGGCGCGTCCCGACGCTGTACGAATCCATTCAGAAGAAGGACTTCAGCAAGGACTTCCCCATCATTCTGACTTCGGGCCGACTGGTCGAGTACGAGGGTGGAGGTGACGAAACCCGTTCGAACCCCTGGCTGGCGGAGCTGCAGCAGGACATGTTCATCGAGGTGAATCCGCGCGATGCCAACAACATGAACATCCGTGATGGTCACGACGTCTGGGTGTCCGGCCCGGAAGGTGCGCGCATCAAAGTCAAGGCCATGGTGACCGAAAGGGTCGGCGAAGGCGTGGCCTTCATGCCGTTCCACTTCGGCGGACACCTGGAGGGCAAGGACCTGAGGGACAAGTATCCCAAGGGCGCCGATCCGATCGTTCTGGGCGAATCCACCAATACTGTTCAAACATACGGGTACGACTCGGTCACGCAGATGCAAGAGACCAAGTGCACCCTGTGTGCGATTGAGCCGGCATAACAAGAGGTGTAGATCATGGCCATTGAAGGACAAGCAAGAGCGAAATTCCTTTGCGATGCCGAGCGCTGCATCGAATGTAATGCCTGCGTAACGGCCTGCAAGAATGAGCATGAAGTCCCCTGGGGCATCAACCGTCGGCGCGTAGTGACCATTGAAGATGGCAAGCCCGGAGAGCGTTCGATCTCGGTAGCCTGCATGCACTGCTCAGACGCGCCCTGTATGGCCGTCTGCCCGGTGGATTGTTTCTACCAGACCGAAGACGGCGTGGTGTTGCACTCCAAGGATCTCTGTATTGGTTGTGGCTATTGTTTCTATGCCTGCCCCTTCGGCGCACCCCAGTTCCCGCAAGCGGGTAACTTTGGCAGCCGGGGCAAGATGGACAAATGCACCTTCTGTGCAGGCGGTCCCGAGGAAGACAACTCCTCGGCCGAGTTCTCCAAGTACGGGCGCAACCGTATTGCGGAGGGCAAGTTGCCGCTGTGTGCGGAAATGTGCTCGACCAAAGCCCTGTTGGCCGGTGATGGCAACGAGGTGGCAG
The DNA here is from genome assembly GCF_045449855.1 of Marinobacter alkalisoli. NCBI lineage: Bacteria > Pseudomonadati > Pseudomonadota > Gammaproteobacteria > Pseudomonadales > Marinobacteraceae > Marinobacter > Marinobacter alkalisoli. The sequence continues at coordinate 123,634 of NZ_JBJJLC010000012.1, forward strand.
ACATCTATCGCCAGCGCGTGGTGAACCGTGGTTTCGGCTCCGGCGCCTGGGGATGGGGCACAGCGTACGAGAAGAAGGGCGCTTAAGCCCGCCTGACGATTCCGGGGCTCCAGGCCCCGGAATTCATCAAGGCAAAGAGATCTTTTTGTTGATTCCGCTGGAGTGCTCTCATGAACTTTAAACTTTTCAGTGCCGCCTTCTTCGTGCTGGCGACACTGGCCTTTAACCCTGTCTGGGCGCAGGACCTCCCCGAGACTGATCGAGCGGACAACGGGGGAGGCCAAACCCTCGAAGACATCATGGCTCGTCAGGAGAAGCTGAAAGCTGATGGCGGGTCCCGCTCCAGAGAAACAGGCGATCCCGCCAATGCGGCAGCCATCAGTGAGGAACTGGGCACCCGTGGCGGTCGCTCCGACGCCGACACTTGGCGAGGCATTCGCTTCGACGACATCGACACCAAAACTCAGGTTCGCAACCCGGCTGCCGATGTTCTGATCCAGGATGGCGGGATGCCCTGGTACAAGCTTCGCGAAGGCCCTGTCATCAGCTACGGCGGTGGAGCTATCCTGGGTATCATCGTGTTGCTGGTGGTGTTTTACTTCGTTCGGGGCAGAATAAAGATTGAGGGTGGCCCTGCAGGTACCACCATAGAACGCTTCAAAGCCGTAGAACGTTTTGGCCATTGGCTGTTGGCCGGTTCGTTTATCGCATTGGGGCTGACGGGGCTGATCACTCTGATGGGGCGCAGTTTCCTGATCCCCGTCATAGGGCCAGATGCCTTTGCCCCTCTGGCTGCAGGCTCCAAGTGGATTCACAACAATGTGGCCTGGGCCTTCATGCTGGGGCTGGTGATGACGTTTGTGATGTGGGTGGCCCACAACATTCCCAACAAACTGGACTGGCAATGGCTCAAGGCCGGCGGCGGTATCTTCACCAGGTCCCACCCCTCGGCAAAGAAGTTCAACGCCGGCCAGAAAATCGTTTTCTGGACCGTGATGCTGCTGGGCGTCTCAGTCTCCCTTTCCGGACTGTCGCTGCTGTTCCCATTCCAGATGCCCATGTTTGCCGATACCTTCGGCATCATGAACAGTATTCTGGGAACCAGCTTCCCGACCGATCTGGCGCCGCATGAGGAGATGCAGTACGCCAATCTCTGGCACTCGATTGTCGCGTTCGTGATGATGGTGGCCATCATTGCCCACATCTATATCGGTTCGGTCGGTATGGAAGGCGCGTTCGATGCCATGGGTAACGGCAAGGTTGATGTAGAGTGGGCGCGCCAACACCACGATCTGTGGGTGGCCGAGGTCGAAGCCGAGCAGAGTAAAGGAGGATCATCGTGAAGGTTATGATTTCTGCATTTGTTGCGGCCCTGGTGATTGCCTTTGCAGCCCCGGTCGTTCTGAACCAGTTCGGGTGGTCCTCAGCGGCTCAAACCAGCAGTGAGAGCGTGCGGCTTGACTGACCCATCGGAAAAGCAGCAAACAGAGGTATACCAGATCGATGCCATCGGTCTGGTATGCCCCCTGCCCATTCTGCGTTTTAAAAAACGCATCCGGGGGTTGCCCAGCGGCACGCAGGTCGAGTTTCTGGCCGATGACCCCAGTGGCCGTCGGGATTTGCAGACGCTGTGTGAGCTGACCGGTCACCGGATAGAGTGGGTCCGCGAAGAGGCGGCTGGCGTTCTCCGTTATCGTATCTGTCTGGCATAGTCGGCATAAAACTGGCCCAGAATCACCTTCAGAAATATCCCCGCTTCCCACACCCTCCTTATTGCGTTAAATCTGTCCCCCTCCCTCCAAAACAAGAATTTCAAAGGTGATCGGCAATGCAAACAGTGGATTATGTGATTGTAGGCGGTGGCTCCAGCGGTTGTGCCCTGGCGGGTCGGCTGAGCGAGGATGCCAATTCCACCGTTGCCTTGATTGAGGCCGGATCACGCAAGGGCGCCAGCTGGCTGATCCAGACCCCCGCAGCCGTGGTCGCGATGGTGCCGAAAAACATCAACAACTGGGCGTTTGAGACCGTGCCGCAACCGGGGCTGAACGGTCGGCGGGGTTACCAGCCGAGGGGCAAAGTGCTGGGAGGCTCGTCCGCCATCAATGCCATGGCGTACATTCGTGGCCACGCCAGTGATTACGATCATTGGGCCGCCCAGGGCAATACCGGATGGGCGTTCAAGAATGTGCTGCCCTACTTCCTCAAATCCGAAGGCAATCAAACGCTCAATAATGAATGGCACGGTACCGACGGGCCGCTGAAAGTCAGTAATCTGCAGAGCGACAATCCGTTCCAGCAGCATTATCTGGAGGCGGCCCGCCAGGTCGGCTACCCCCTGACTGACGACTTTAACGGCCCGCAGCAGGAGGGGATTGGCCTGTACCAGGTCACTCAGCTCAACGGCGAGCGCTGGAGCACCTACCGGGGATACCTGGCGCCCTACCTCGACAGTCGCTCCAATCTGATTATAGAGTCCGATGCGCTGGCCCAACGCATTCTGTTCGAAGGTAAACGCGCGGTCGGTATCGAATTCCTGCAGAATGGCCAGTTGCGACAGATTCGTGCACGCAAGGAAGTGGTACTGAGCGCCGGTGCATTCCAGTCTCCCCAACTGCTGATGTTGTCCGGCGTGGGGGATGCCGACGAACTCAAGGCGGTCAACGTGCCTGTGGTCCATCATCTCCCCGGCGTGGGCAAGAACCTTCAGGACCACCCGGACTTCATCTTTGGCTACAAATCCAAAGACAGCAATCTGCTGGGCCTGTCGCTGAAAGGCGGCCTGCACGGCATCCGCCAGTTCCTGCGGTATCGCAAAGAACGACGTGGCCTGCTGGCCTCGAATTTTGCGGAGGGCGGCGGCTTCCTCAAAACCGATCCGCAGCAGGCGGCGCCCGATATCCAGCTGCATTTCGTGATTGCCCTGGTGGATGATCATGCCCGTACCCTGCACGGGGGACATGGCTTCTCCTGCCACGTCTGCCTGCTGCGCCCGAAAAGCCGAGGCACTGTATCCCTCAAAGACCGCTCGGCACAAACCCCTCCGGTGATTGACCCGAAATTCTTTGACCACCCGGACGATCTGGAGGCCATGGTCAACGGCTATAAAATGACCGATCGACTGATGAAAGCGCCGGCACTCGCCCGCTTCATCACCAAAGACCCCTTTACCGCGAACGTCACTACCGACGATGACATCCGCGACGTGCTCCGGTCACGTACCGACACCGTGTATCACCCTGTGGGCACCTGCAAAATGGGGGTCGATGACATGGCGGTTGTCGATCCCCAGTTGCGGGTTCACGGGCTGGAGGGGCTGCGGGTGGTGGATGCGTCCATCATGCCCAGCATCATTGGCGGTAACACCAATGCGCCGGCGGTGATGATCGCGGAGAAAGCGGCAGACCTGATGCGGGAGAGCGGCTAACCCCTCAAGTCACCAAATGCTTCCTTCACATGACCTGCCAACGCATCCTGCACCGGATTGCCACCGTGCCGAACCAGCGCAATCTGGTAATCGGAAAGGGCGGGCAATCCTTCTCTGTCCAGCTTTCGCAATGGCGGGCGAACGAGGCTGAGCGGGAAAGGTGCAACCGCCAGATCTGCAAACATCGCCGCTTCCTGCCCGGAGCAATTGTCGCAGGTATAGGCAACGCGATAGGACATACCGGCTTCATCCAGTGCCCTCAGGGCCGCCCGGCGCCAGACACACCCATGGCTGGCCAGGGCCACCGGCAGGGGCGAACGGTTGGCGGCAATTCCTCCTTCACGGCCGGCCCACACCAGCGGTTCCGTATGGACCACCTCTCCCCGCATTTCCTGGCCCTGATTTCCTATGGTGATCAGGGCCATATCCAGTTCTCCGGCGTCCAGGCGCTCCAGGTGCTGTTTACTTGAGCCCACCACCACATCCACCTGAACGGCAGGGTAAGACCGTGCAAACTGGGCAAGCACCCCGGGCAGAATACGGCTACCAACGTCGTCTGAGGTACCGAGACTGACCCGGCCTTCCAGGGTAGGCGTCAGAAATTGCTGTATTGCCTCCTCATTCAGCCGCAACAACCGCCGACCATAGCCCAGCAGGACCTCCCCTTCCGGAGTCAGCCGGACATGGCGGGCCTCACGCACAAACAGAACGTGCCCAAGAATCTCTTCCAGACGCTTTATCTGCATACTCAGCGCCGAGGGTGTGCGAAAAACCTGTTTCGCGGCCCGGGTAAAACTGCCGCACTCGGCAATCGCCACGAAGGTTCTCAGGACATCGGTATCCAGCAGTGGAACGGTCTCACGACTGATCCCGGGATTGGAACTGTTCATAACCCACACCTTTCAATTTTCCTTAACTCAGATGTTAAATCTTTTCGTTTGTTTGATCAAAGATGAAATTGCATGCTTATACAACGCGCCCTGGCCTGTACCCAGGATTTCGCAGAAAGCGTTCATGACTGATCAAGGAGACATTCAAGATGGGTACTTATAAGGAACTTCCCCGCACCGCTCTCAGCCCTGATGAACCCAGGCAGCCGCCCAGCCTGGACATCTATATGCCGGCAACGCCGCCACTGGCCTTAATTGCAAAGCTTGAGTTCTGGGTAGGAATCTATCGGCGCAGGTATCACTTCCGACGCCTGTTTGTGCCGCTACTGAAGGAAAACGATCAGATGCTTGAAGACATCGGTTTTGAGCGGGCGGATATCAAATGGGCACTGAAGCTACCGCTGAAAATCGACGCACTGAAGGCCCTGGCTGATTGCCGCAGGGTCCGTTGAAAGACTATTTTTTGATATCCACCAGGGGTGAAATTCTGATCGGTGCAACAAGAGCCCGGCCGTTCATGGCCGGGCGTTACGAATCATCTGCTTCGCGATCACCAGCTGCTGGATCTGCGACGTTCCCTCATACAGGCGGAACAGGCGAACGTCGCGATAGAAGCGTTCGACACAATATTCGCTGACATACCCCGCGCCACCGTGAATCTGGACGGCGCGATCCGCAACCCGGCCAACCATCTCGGTACAGTAAAGCTTGCAACTCGCCGCATTCATGGACGCCGGCTCCCCGGCATCGTAGGAGCGCGCGGTCTCTTCAACCATGCATTTGCCGGCATAATATTCCGTCTGACTGTCGGCAAGCATGGCCTGCACCAGCTGGAAGTTGGCTATTTCCGTTCCAAACTGCTTGCGCTGCGAGGCGTATGTCACGCTCTCATCGATCAGACGTTTGGCGGTCCCGACACTCAAGGCACTGATATGAAGTCGGCCACGATCCAGCACCTTCATTGCGGTCTTGAATCCCTGTCCTTCCACGCCGCCAATCAACGCATCGGCCGGTACCCGGACATTCTCGAAAATCACGTCACAGGTATGGGCCCCTTTCTGGCCCATCTTCTTGTCTGGTTTACCAAGGGAGATACCCGGAAGGTTGGCGTCCACCAGAAATGCCGACACCCCACGGCCGCCTTCTTCACGGGTGCCCGTACGGGCCATCACCGTGAACACGCCGGCACGGGGGGCGTTGGTGATGTAACGCTTGTTACCATTGATGATGTAATGGCCACCATCAAGACGAGCGGTGGTCGCCACCGAGCCGGCATCGGACCCGGCATCCGGCTCCGTCAGGGCAAACGAACCAATCAGCTCTCCACTGGCCATCAACGGCAGATATCTTGCTTTTTGCTCCGGGGTACCATCAATAACAATGCCCTGGGAACCAATGCCGACATTGGTGCCAAACATCGAACGGAACACCGGCGACGTATACCCCATTTCCTGAATCACCGCGACTTCTTCGCTCATGGTCAGCCCAAGGCCGCCGAATTCCTCCGGTATGGAAAGCCCGAACAATCCCATGTCCTTCATTTCGTCGATGACGTCTTCGGGGATCCGGTCTTCTTCCGCAACCTGCATTTCCAGCGGAATCAGGCGGTCACGAACGTATCGCCGCACGCTGTCTACAAACTGATTGAGAGTATCGCGATCAAGTGCCATGACGGCCTCCACATACTGTGCGTGTCATAAAGTGTTTGCCGGCAACGGCCGGTGTTCTAGTCCGCCCGATACCAGCACACACCCTGGGAATCCACAGAGCAAGTCAGCTCACTGGATTCCCAGAGGTAATTCAGGCAGGCCTGGGCCTCTCCCGTGGCCAGGCTGAAAATCAGCGGATCATCCTCGCGTATGGGTCTGGAGAACAATATATCAAACAGATCCACCACCCGCCTTGGCCCCTCCCGAAGGGACTGACGCAACAGCGCGAAAGCGCGCTCCTGCCCGGCGATCAGGGCATCAATGCGTTCATGCAGGCCCACAAAACATTCCTGGTGTGCGGGCAGGACCAGGACATCATTGGGAACCTCGGCCTTCAGGCGACGCAGGGAATCCAGCCAATCGGCCATGGGGTTGGCCAACGGCTCCATCGGGGTCACGGACACATTGGAAGATATCCTGGGTAACACCTGGTCGCCGGAGACCAGCAGTTTCAACGGTTCACAATAAAAACAGGCATGTTCCGGTGAGTGCCCGCTGCCCACGATAATCCGCCAGTTGTGGCCGCCAATCACATGGTTCTGACCATGCTCCAGGCGATGGTAAGCCCTGGGTAACGGATAAACCCGCTTACCAAAATTGCCGTAATGACGGCTGTAACTCCGGATCGCGGCCGCAGGCCACCCAGCGCTGCGATGAAAGCTGGTGAAACAGTCCGGCACCCTGTCATCATGGGACTGCGCTTCCAGAATCCGGCAGGTCATATACTCCTGGCGGGTCATCCAGAATTGCGCGGGGTGGCATTCTGTTAGCCAGCCTGCCAGGCCAACATGATCCGGATGCATGTGCGTGACAAACACCCTCTGGATCGCCCCGTACTCCTGAATTTGTCTGATCAGCGACCTCCAGGCATCTTCCGCCTCAGAGGTACGCATGCCAGTATCAACCACCGACACGCCATCCTCATCTACGAACAGCCAGACATTGATGTGATCCAGTTTTCCGGGCATGGGAATCCGGCTCCAGAAAACATCGGGGGCCACTTCCACCAGCTCTCCGGTACCGGGCACCCTGCCCAGTGGATGGGAAATTCCGCCACCGCCTGCGACACACGCGGACTCCGCGTCATAACACCGGGCCATCTCAGGACACCTCTTTCCGCGCCGCTTCCTGAAGCTGGCGCCAGTTGATCTTGCCGGTACCGGACTTGGGCAGCTCATCGATAATCTCTACGGCGGTCGGTACCTTGTAGGCCGCCATGTTCTGTTTGCACCAGGCGATGATGTCGTCACCGGTCAGGGCGGCGCTGGCGCTCGGTTTCAGGACCACCATGGCTTTGGCCGTTTCTCCCCGCTTGGTGTCGGGTACGCCGATGACGCAGGCTTCATGGATGTCGGGGTGGCCATACATGATGCTTTCCACCTCGGCCGGCCAGACCTTGAAGCCAGAGGCATTGATCATCCGTTTGAGACGATCCACCATGAAGAAATAACCTTCTTCATCCATATAGCCCAGATCTCCGGTGCGCAGGAAGCGTTTGCCAGCTCGCTCCAGAAACGTCTTCTCTGTGGCTTCGGGGTTGCGCCAGTACTCCCGCATAACCTGGGGACCGTACAGAATAATCTCCCCGGTCTCCCCCTGGGGCAATTCTTCCAGCGTGCCCGGATTGACGATGCGGGCATCGACACCAAAACTGGCGATCCCCAGGCACTGCCGCTTGCCTCGTTCAATCGGGTTGCCCAGGATGAATGCGGCGGTTTCTGTCAGGCCATAGGCCTCGTTGTAGCTGATGTCGAACTCTTCTTTCAGGCGCTTTGAAATGGCCTCGGGCATTGCGGCACCACCGCCCATCAGCCGGAACAGGCTGGAAATGTCATGGTTGGCCAGGTCTGGATTGGAGAAGAAGTCGACGATCATGGAGGGCGGAGCACTCCACATATTAACGCTGTAACGCTCGATCAGTTTCAGTGCGGCATCCCGATCCCAGCGCTGCATGATAACCGCCGTCGAGCCGTTATAGATGGGGCCATTCATGCCACCCTGCATGCCGAGAAAGTGGAACAGGGGGGCAATCGCCAAAGAGGAAAACGCCGGAGATCCGCCACGCCATACCGCCGATCCAGCCACCGAAGCCAACACAGAACCATGTGTATGGACACACCCCTTGGGCTTGCCGGTGGTGCCAGAGGTATACCCAATCACGCACAGGTCATCGTGTTTACCCTCAAAAGGCGCCGGGGCCATCTCACGAGCCAGGGCGTCCCGCCAGAGGGTGACTCCCGGCACAGCCAGCTCCTGCCTTGGTATCGACACTGCATCCGGAACAATCAAGTCCGTTGGCTCCGTCAGGTAATCCGAGTAGGCATGCACAATCAGATGTTCAATGGCGCCTGAGCTCAACAATGGGCGGGCGTGTTCCCAGAGCTCCTGGGCTGCCAACACTATTCTCGCGCCACTGTTGGTCACACAATAGTGTAATTCTTCCGCCAGGTTCATCGGGTTGACTGGCACAACCACAGCCTGTGCCCGCAGGATGGCATAATAGGCAACCACGTACTGGGGGCAATTCTGTGAGTACAAGGCCACCCGGTCACCAGGCTTTACCTCACAGTCACGCTGAAGATATCCGGCCAGATGCTCCACCTGCTTCAGCAGCTCGCCGTAGGACAGTGTCGAATCATAGAATACGGTTCCCGGCTTTTCCGGATACCGTGTCGCCGCGACCTCCAGGTTGTAATAAAGGCTGGTTTTCGGCACGTCGAGCGAGCGTGGGAGGCCCTTGGGCCAGTATCGATTCTGTTCCGGCTTCATTCTATCTATTCCCCTTATACCTACCCGGTTCCCGGATGATTGGCTGCACATTTCAGTGGGCCCGTTCCAATATGGTTTTTGCCATGGCGATCACGGGCGCATCCACCATCTGCCCGTCCACCTTGAATGCTCCGCCACCGGATTTTGCTGCTTCCATTACCTTGTTTGCCCACTCAACCTGCTGGGCATCCGGCGCAAAGCCGGACTGAACCGCGGCAATCTGCCTGGGGTGAATGCACAGCATTCCGGCAAACCCCATGTTGCGGGCCCTGCGTGCCCGTGCTGTCACCGCCTGTTCGTCGTCGAATACCGGGAATACCGTGTCAATCGGAGGCAGCAAGCCAGCAGCCCGGGAGCACACCAGTATCTGGTAACGACACTGATCCAGGATTCTCTCCGCGCCGTCGGTATTACCTTCAATGCCCAGATCATCACTCAGATCCAATCCGCCATAGCTCAAGCGCTCGACGGCCGGTGTCGCAGCAATGACACTCAATGCCAGCAGACCCCTGGCGGATTCAATCAGCGGAATCACCGGCTTTCCGGTGTGTGCTACAGCCGCAATATCTTCCGCTGATTCCGCTTTTGGCAGCATGATGCCAATCACCTTGTCATGGCGGGCACACAGAGCAACGTCACCCTCAAAGCAGTCGGTCCCCCGGCCATTGATTCGGACGTAGATCCCCGGCCCGTTGTGGTGTATGAGGAAATTCTCGAGAGACTCCCTCGCCACTTCCTTGGAATCGGGAGGGACAGCGTCTTCCAGGTCCACGATCACCGCGCCGGCATCGCTGGCCAGCGCTTTTTCAATTCGTTCCGGCCTGGTTGCCGGCACAAAAAGCATGGTTTTCAATTTACGGTCTGTCATTATCAGGTACCTGTTGTTGTGTTGCTGCCAGCGCTCAGATCACGCCGCGCTGTGCCAGCTGCCCCATCTGTTCCTCGCTGTATCCCAGTTCCGACAGAATGGAACGGTTATGCTCACCTACCGCAGGTACGGCGGACACCGCACCTTCAAACCAGAGACCAGGCGACTTCAACGCCGGCACATCGCCCACCGGTGTTTTCACACGGGTCCAGCGGTCCCGCGCACGCAGTTGTGGATGCTTCCAGACCCCTTGCATATCATTCACTGAGGCATTGGCGATGCCGGCGACATCCAGACGCTTCACCACTTCCGCCAGTGAAAGCTCGGAGAACACCTCCCGTATCAAACCACCCAACTCATCGCGATGGACGGACCTCTGGGGATTGGTGGCAAACCGGGGTTGCTCCGCCAGCTCTGGCTTTTGCAAAACCTGCGTGCAGAACTCCCGCCATTCCCGGTCATTCTGCAACCCCAGCATCACAGTCTCGCCATCACCGACCGGAAAAGGGCCATAGGGAAAAATCGTGGAATGGGATGAACCCGCCCGGGGCGGCGGCATTGCGTCATCAAAGCTGTAGTACATGGGATACCCCATCCATTCCACCAGGCTCTCCAGCATCGACACATCAATGTGGCTGCCTTTACCCGTCCTGCCCCGCAAAATCAGGGCCGACAGGATGTTGCTCTGGGCATACATGCCTGCGGCGATATCGGCCACCGAGCAACCGGCCTTAACCATGCCCTCAGGGTCCGGTGTGCCTGTCACCGAGAGGAACCCGCTCTCGCTCTGGATCAGCAAGTCATAGGCTTTCTTGTCCTGCAGGGGACCGCCGTGGCCATAGCCGGAGATGTCACAGACAATCAGCCGGGGATAACGCAGGTGAAGCTTCTCGAATGAAAGCCCCATCCTGGCCGCTGCCCCCGGAGCCAGGTTCTGAACCAGTACATCCGCATCTGCCAGCAACTGGAACAAGATTTCCAGCCCCTCGGACGATTTCAGGTCCAGGCTCAGGCTCTCCTTGGAACGGTTGACCCACACAAAGTGCGACGACATCCCCTTGACCCGGTCATCGTACTGGCGCGCGAAATCCCCTGAACCCGGGCGTTCAACCTTGATCACCCGTGCCCCCTGCTCGGCAAGGTGACGGGTACACAGCGGAGCAGCGACCGCCTGCTCCAGAGATACAACGTTGATGCCCTCCAGGGGAAGGACTCCGCTATTGTTATGGCTCACTTTCACTTCCCGAATTTCAGGTGTATCACTGTGGGGATCAGAACGATCGCGGCAGTCCCAACAGGTGCTCGGCAACGTAGGAAAAAATCATGTTGGTGGATATCGGCGCCACCTGATACAGGCGAGTCTCCCGGAACTTGCGCTCGACATCGTATTCGTTGGCGAAACCAAAACCGCCGTGGGTCTGCAGACACACATTAGCCGCCTCCCAGGAGGCTTCCGCTGCCAGGTATTTGGCCATATTGGCGCTGGCACCGGCGGGGAGGCCATTGTCATATTCCTCACAGGCACGCCAGCGCATCAGGTCAGCCGCTTCCACATTGATATGAGCCTTGGCAATCGGGAACTGGACACCCTGATTCTGCCCGATGGGGCGGCCGAACACTTCGCGGTCACTGGCATACTGCCGGGCCTTGTCGATAAACCAGCGGCCATCGCCAATACACTCCGCAGCGATCAGGGTGCGCTCGGCATTGAGGCCATCAAGGATGTAACGGAAACCCTTGCCCTCTTCCCCAATCAGGTTTTCAGCGGGAATTTCCAGGTTGTCGAAGAAAAGCTCATTGGTTTCGTGATTCACCATATTGGCAATCGGCTGTACCGTCAGACCATTCCCTATCGCATGATGCAGGTCCACGATAAAGATCGACATGCCCTCGGATTTGCGACGGACTTCTTCCAGCGGGGTGGTACGGGCCAGCAGAATCATCAGGTCGGAATGCTGAACCCTGGAGATCCATACCTTTTGGCCATTCACCACATATTTGTCACCCCGGCGAACGGCGGTTGTCTTGATCTTGGTGGTGTCTGTACCGGTCGTAGGCTCGGTCACCCCCATGGATTGCAGCCGCAACTCACCCGCGGCGATTTTCGGCAGGTATGTCTGTTTCTGCTCCTCACTGCCATTACGCAACAACGTGAACATGTTGTACATCTGGCCATGCACGGTACCTGAATTGCCGCCAGCCCGGTTCACCTCTTCCAGAATCACGGAGGCTTCTGCCAGGCCCAGGCCCGAACCGCCATATTCCTCGGGAATCATCGCCGCCAGCCAGCCGGCTTCCGTCATCGCATTCACAAATTCTTCGGGGAACGCTTTGCGCTCGTCGATGCCTCGCCAATAGGCCGCATCAAAGTTCCCGCACAGTCCGCGCACGCCTTCTCGGATATCTTCGTACTTCTGCAGGGCAGGGTTGATCATTGGTTTTTCTCCTTGAATTCAATTTCACCTTGATGGGCTGGCCCGTCCTCATTCGTGGCCCACAACTGGGCCTTGCCCTGGTCGACAATCCGACCTTCCACATTGAAGGATTTGTTGACTGTCAGGGGGCGCAAACCACGATACGACAACCGCACAGGTGTCAGACCGGGATTGGCATCGGTAAACGCCTGCACCATAAGTGTGGCAATCAGCGGCCCCTGGACTACCAGATCGGGGTAGCCTTCTTCTTGAGTGGTATAGGGCTTGTCGTAATGGATCCGGTGGCCGTTAAAGGTCACCGCCGAGTAACGGAACAGCAATAAGGGAGAAGGATCTATCCGGTTGCTCCACTGGGCATCGGGAACGGGCTGGTCCAGAGACAGTCTCGGGGTTGCCGGGGCCTTGTAGACGATGTCCTGCTCTTCACTCAGGCACAGCTCACCGTTCTGGTGGTACTCATGCCGGACAGTGACGAACAGCAACTTCCCGGAACGCCCGTGTTTTTCATTCACCGAGTGGATAGTCGATGAACGTTCGGCGGAGCGACCAATCACCAGGGGTTTGTGAAATTCGACACGACCACCGGCCCACATGCGGGTATTGCCATCGGATTTTGGCAAGAACCCACCCGGCGCAATGTGGCCATCGTGGCCAGTACCCGAAGGCGGAACGGGAATCTGAAAGAACGCCCAATGCCACAGCGGAGACAATTCGTCTCCAGCCCCTGGCATGGGCCGATCCAGCATCGCGGCAATTCGGGCTGCCAGGGCTGAATCCAGGGCATCCACGCAGGTTTCCCGCTTACCAATCCAGTTTTCCGGAGCGTCTGACATCACACTTCCTCTATCAATACGTCTTCTAGTTTTTGGATATTGGTAATAATGCCGATATACGACAGAGGAGAGAATTCGATTTTGCACAAGGGTGCGTTTGGTTTCCATGAACACCCCGGTGGTTTAGACTGGGAATCCCTTTGTTAGCTTGCTGTCGAAACCTCATCATGCACTTTGATATTCCCGATTTACGCCTGTTTATCCACGTTGCAGAAGCCAACAGTCTGACAAGCGGGGCCAAGCGTGCCAGCCTGTCAACGGCGGCGGCCAGCATGCGCATCAAATCCCTTGAGGGGCAGTTGGGAAGCCGGCTGTTCTACCGCGACAGCCAGGGTGTGGAGCTCACGCCGGCAGGCCATGACCTGCTGGTTCATGCCAGGGCTATCATGCGGCAGGTTGACTACATCAAGGACGAGTTTTCCCAATACGCGGAAGGCGAGTCGGGGCATTTGCGGATTTTTGCCAACACCACGGCAGTGAGCGACTTCATGCCCGACGTCCTGGCGCGTTTTCTGGTGACCCGTCCGGGGGTCACTGTGGATCTTCAGGAGCGTCTGACGCACGATATCATTCGGGGCGTGATCGATGGCTCGACCGATCTGGGAGTAGTTGCCGGCCCGGTGAATGCAAACAAGAAGCTTGAGATCATCCCCTTCAGCGTCGACCGGCTGGTGGTTGTCACCCCTAAAGATCACGAACTGGCAGCACGCCGGACCATTTCGTTTCGGGAAACCCTCGACTACCCCCACATCGGTTTGCGTGAGGGCAGCACCCTGTTCAATTTTCTCAAGGAACAGGCCGGCGAAACCGGCTCACCCCTTCAGATGCGCATCCAGGTCTTCGGCTTCGAGTCTGCCTGCCGGATGGTCAGCCGCGGCGTGGGCATCGGCATCCTGCCCCGCTCCATCGCACACCGCTATGCCGCTTTCCTCGACATCTCCACCATTGACCTGGAGGACGACTGGGCGGAGCGGGAGCGCAGCCTGATTGTGAGAGAACTGGATGCCTTACCGACATGCGGCAAGGAATTGGTGGAAGAAATTCGCTCTCAAGCCAGCCTCACATAGGCGCCTCGGTAGCCGTATTATTTATTCCTTCCACCAGAATATTCGATTGGCTCGTGCGCCTCTGTCAGCGCCTGTTACACAGTTTGGCATACGCCTCGTCGTATTCTGTTTTCATGCGCGCCACGATCTCCTCCGCTGGCGGGAAGTCGTTTATCATGGCCACACCCTGCCCTGCGCCCCAGATATCTTTCCAGGCCTTGGCCTTGGAACGACCATCCTTGAAACTCATCTTGCTCTTGTTGCCAACAGGAAGGTCATCCGGGTCCAGGCCAGTACGGCGAATACTCTCTTTCAGATAGTTGCCGTGTACTCCAGAAAAATAGTTGCTGTAGACAACATCGGATGTGCCAGACTGAACGATGCATTCCTTATAGTCTTCCCGCGCATTAGCTTCCTGAGAGGCAATGAAACGGGTACCTACGTAAGCAAAATCAGCGCCCATGACCTCGGCTGCTAGCACCGAATTTCCGGTAGCAATAGACCCTGCTAGGACCAGCGGGCCATCAAAGTGTCTGCGAACTTCCCCTAACAGAGCGAAAGGCGACAGAGTGCCTGCGTGGCCACCAGCTCCGGCCGCCACCAGAATCAGGCCGTCAACGCCAGCTTCCAATGCTTTCATCGCGTGACGCAAATTGATGACGTCATGCAGTATGATGCCGCCGTAGCTATGCACCTCGTCCACGATTTCCTTAACCGGCGCTCGCAGGGAGGAAATAATAATGGGCACCTTGTGTTTGACACAGGTTTCCACATCCTGCTCCAGACGCACGTTGGATGAATGGGAGATCTGGTTGACTGCAATGGGGCCGACCCGCTTGTCAGGATTGGCAGCTTTGAAGCTGTCCAGCTCCTCATTCATCATCGTCAGCCATTCATCCAGAAATTCTGGCTGTCGGGCGTTCAGCGCCGGAAAAGAGCCGACAATACCAGCCTTGCACTCCGCCATGACCAACTCCGGGTAGCTGACGGTAAACATGGGAGACGAAATGACTGGCAGCGTCAGGTTTTGCAAAGCTTCTGGAATTCTATTACTCATGGTATCTCCAAACTAATGGCAGGTGAGGCGAACCGGAATCAGGCCAACTTTTTCAGAATCAACATATCGGATTCGCCACTCTGAACGACTTCATCATTCTGGTTAATCAGCTCCAGTCGGCGGTTAACCCGACCAACCCGCTTGCTCTCCCCGGCTTCGGCCTCCAAGATGGTGAGTCGTAGCCGCAGGGTCGTACCGATGGTAATAGGCTTCAGAAACGACCAGTCGCTGATGGACATCATTGCCACGGCGGACTTCTCGAAAATACCCAGGGCGTGCATCATGCCGGTGGCGATAGCGATGCCAAAGGCGCCGTGAACCAGTCGCTCGCCAAACCGGGTATTGCCAGCAAACTCCTGATCGCAGTGGATGGGGTTCCAGTCACCGGAAAGCATGGAGAAAAAGGTCATGTCTGTTTCGGTGATGGTTCGGGCGGTACTTTCAAAGTGTTGCCCGACCACCAAGTCTTCAAAATACAGGGAATGGTCCATCGTCACTCTCCTCCCGCCAGGTTTTCTTCGGCTAAGGCCCTAAGTTTGCCACGCTGCACCTTCAGCCCATTCGCACTCTGTGTAACCGGATAATCATCCACAAACCAAACCTTGTAAGGCACCTTAAAGGCGGCCAGGTGCTGTTTCGCAATGTCGATGATCTGCTGTTCACTGAGCGTTGCCCGGCCATCATCCCGAACGAAAGCGACCACACGGGATTTACCGTCAATTTCGATGCCAACGATGTAGGCATCCTCAACTGCGGGAATATCCTTTAACACCGCCTCGATTTCTGACGGGCTGATCAGAAAACCACCCAAGCGAATGGCATCTCCCATGCGTGCCTCGTACACCAGGGAGCCATCTTCTCGCAGGTATCCCAGGTCACCGGTGCGGTAGAAACCGTCGTCCGTGAGCGCCTTTTCTGTTGCTTCCGGGTTGTTCAGGTAGCCGATAAAATTGGTGGGCCCCTTGATTTCGATTTCTCCGATTTCTCCGGAAGGCAGCAACCCGTCAGATCCGATATCCCTGATGCGCAGCTGCACTCGATCCAATGCTGCAGGGACACCTCCGCCGCGGATTTTCTCCCGCACTGGCCTGTCACCTGTCTGTGCGGAAAAAATCGCCAGGACTTCGCTGGAACCATAAAGGCCACAGAGTGGAATGCCTCTCTCCCAGGCCGCCAATGCGTATTCGTTGAAGCTGGAAGTAAAGGCCCCGAAGCCGAACAGGCGGGCCGCAGGGAAGGGTTTATCGCCGTCGGCAGCATCGATCAGCTTCCGGTACAACTCGTCACTGCCGTACACGTGGCTGATGTTGTATTGTTGCATCAGTGACGCAGCCTCAGGACCGTCAAATGCAGCCATCATCACCGTCGGGCAGCCTGCCGCCATGGCTGCTAACACCGCATTAAGACCGAAGGCACCACAGAACGGCAACACAGACAGCAGGGCAGACGCAGGCTCCGTCATACCATAGCTTTGCGCACAGTAATGAGCATGGCGAACCAGGTTAGCCTGGGTTTGCATGACCAGTTTTGGACCGCTAGTGGTACCAGAGGTGGCAAACAGGATGGAGACCCCATTCGCATCAGGCGACTCTTCCGGGGAAGACGGATTGCCGGTGATTGCCGTACTTGTGACGGGTATACCGTGCAAGGTTTCTGGTCGAGTTTCGCCTGTGTCCAGATACGCTATGGCTTCGAGAGAACTTACTTCATCCCGATCTACCTGTAGGAGAATGTCGGTAAAATCGATCTTGCGGAACCGGTCTTGCATGATGAGCAGCCGCGGCCGGGACTTGTTGATCATGTAGCCGATTTCGTGGCTTTTATAGCGGGTGTTCAGGGGCGCCAGAGTCGCCCCGATACGGGCCAGGGCGAAGTAAATTGCCAGCCAGTGGCGGCTGTTCACCAACCACATGGCGACGGTATCCCCTTTGCCAATACCCTGACTGCGGAGCCACCGCTCCTTTTGCTGACACAGTTGGTCAAATTGCCTGAAGCTAGTTTGCTGATCATCCTCCACAAAGACCACCGATTCTGGGTTACTGCGGAGATTGTCTTCTACCAGGCTGTACAGATGCTCGCTACTGTTCATGGGCTGACTCCCTTAAGAGGCCGGCTTCAAGACCGTTCGAAGATGGCGGCTACACCCTGACCGCCCCCAACGCACATGGTTTCCAGGCCATAGCGGCTACCTCTACGTTTCATTTCGTGAAGCAAACTGGTCATGATGCGAACGCCGGTCGCGCCGATAGGATGGCCGAGGGAAATGCCGGAGCCATTGACGTTAAGCTTGTCGTAATCGTCCCAGCCCCATTCCTTGAGCACAGACAGTACCTGGCAGGCAAAGGCTTCGTTGATTTCCACCAGGTCCATATCGTCGAGGCTGAGGCCGGTTTTCCGGAACAGTTTATCCACTGCACCCACCGGCCCGATGCCCATAGTAGCCGGGTTGCAGCCAACGGCGGCCCATCCCACCATAAAGCCCATCGGGGTCAGGTTAAGCTCCTCAAGCTTATCTTCCGAAACGATCAAGCAGGCAGCCGCCGCATCGCTTTGCTGGCTGGCGTTGCCTGCGGTGACGGTGCCGCCAGGAATAATAGGCTTGAGTTTTCCGAGGGTTTCCATGGTCGTCTCACCCCGAATGCCTTCATCCTGCTTGAAGGTGATGGGGTCACCCTTGCGCTGGGGTATGGACAGTGGCACAACTTCCTCGTCAAACTTACCCTCTCTCCAGGCGGCGGCTGCCCTTTGCTGGCTCTGCACGGCATACTGGTCAGCCTCTTCCCTGGAAATGTTGTATTTTTTTGCCAGGTTTTCAGCGGTCTCGATCATTCCCGAGATGTAGCCAAACCGGTCCTCTGGCTGGGAACGCTCCCGCCCACGGTCCAGGCGGTCGTGCATCGTGAACGACCCGGCTTTCTTGCCCCAGCGCATATCGGTGGAGTAATACTCAATATTACTCATACTTTCGACACCGCCGGCAATGACCACGTCGCATGCCCCGGACTCCACCATCATGACAGCGTTAATAACGGCCTGAAGACCACCACCGCAACGGCGGTCCAGTTGTAATCCAGGCACTTCTTCCGGCAAGCCAGCCTGCAAAGCTGCCCAACGACCGACACAGGGTACCTCGCTGTTGGCGTATGACTGAGCTATGACCACATCCTCGATTTTTTTGGGATCAATGCCAGAGCGATCCACGGTCTCCTTCACCACCGTGCCAATCAAGTGCTCTACGGAAACCGGGCGAAGACTGCGTCCGAACCCGCCAACGCCAGTGCGAACCGGTGCGATAATAGCTGCTCTGCGCTTGTTCATGTTAGATCCTCGTGTTGTAGTATGTTGGGATAGCCCCCCAGCCATCAGATTGGTGACAGAAGAGGTCAGGCTGCCATGTAGCCCCAAATGAGTGCGGTTGAGCCGAAGACCACACCCAGGTAGCCCAGTATCAGTACCAGATAGCCCATAATCTCACGAAGCTTGAGTCCGGAGATCGCCAACGCTGGTAGCAGCCAAAACGGCTGGACCATATTGGTCCATTGATCGCCAATCTGTACTGCTACCGCTGTCGCTCCATAGGAAGCCCCGAGCTCTTTGGCAGCCTCAATCATCACTGGCCCCTGAACAGCCCATTGGCCACCACCTGAAGGCGCCAGAATGTTAATCAGACCACCACTGAGAAAAGACCAAAAAGGCAATGTTGCCGCTGATGCAGAGCCAACGAATACATCAGAAAAAGAAATCATCAGGCCAGAGCCTACAAGAATACCCATGATGCCTGCGTAGAAGGGGTACTGGATGATAACGCCGGAGACGGTTCTGATACCGTCATTAAGTGCTTCAAGAAACGCCGATGCCCGGGCGAACAAAAGAATGGCCAGGAACAGGAAAGCAAAGTTCAGACTGTTCAAGTTCAGTGAACCGCCATCCTCCACATACAGAAATAGGTAAAACATCCCCAGAAGACCGATGGCAATACCAAAGAAACGGCTGTCATTCATTTTTTGGGAAAAAGTCTTGTCCCCGTGAGCAGGCTTACCTGCTTCCCTTGCGTGTGCCTCTGCATCCCTGCGAGCAACTTCGTCCCGATCAATCTCACGAATGTGCTCAGGATCAGACGGATGCATCATGGCATTAAAGATGGGTAGCGTAATCAGCACAAAAAGGGATGTACCCAACAGCAACGGCGAGAAAATGGTTTCCGTCAAAGGGATAATACCCATGGTGCTTTCCAGAAAGTGACCGTCAGTCGCAATCAGTAGAGGAACTGTGCCAGACATGCCTATGCCGTAGACGGACAAACCGGAATAGGCCGCAGCAATGGCCAATGGGAAGTGCAGCCCCTTGACATTAATGGCCAGTTTGCGAGCCACCACACTACCCACAATCAAACCGAATCCCCAGTTGAACCAGCAACCTAAAACACCTGCCAAGGTAGCTATAACTACGGCTTTACGAGGCGACGTCACTTTGCTCGTCACTCTATCCAGCAGACCATCCACCAGCGGGGTCTTCGCCAACATATATCCGGATATCAATATGATAGCCATCTGCATGGCGAAGGATAGCAGTGACCAGAATCCATCACCCCAGAGCGTGGCAGCTTCTGCCACTGAGGCGCCCTCCGCGACGACCGCCAGCCCCGCAGTCACTAAGGTCAGAGCAATGGCAATAACAAATGCATCCGGCATATACCTGTGCATAAGCTGGGTGAAAAAGGTAACCAGTGTGTTCATTCTGTGCCCCTTGGTTTTTGTATTAGCCGCTTTGGTGAGTGATCACAGCCCACGGGTTCTTTGATCGCAATACTCGCGTCTAGGACGTTCCGTTAGAATTCATTTTTTGTTAAGGGATCTTTCAGTTACCCAGAACACTTATTCGATTAGTCAGGAGTTGCAGTGCGACCTTGCGACCGCCCTACTGATAGCTGTCAACTATCGGAGAGGGGCTTGGTGTGCTCAAAATTCCGATGCGGGTAAGCCGTTATGAGTTACCCGCAAGTCATGAGCAAGAAGCAATATAACCGAATTACCTATACGTATTAGTCGCTCAGTGCGCTTGGATGGGCATTCAGAGGGGTGATGCTCACGTCCATAAAGGGAAAGAGCGGCAGAGACGTCAACAGATCATGAAGCTCCTGGTTCGAGTCCACATCAAATACACTTACGTTGGAATATTTGCCGGTCACCCGCCACAGGTGGGGCCACTTCCCCTGGCGCTGGATATCCAAAGCGCGCTGCTTCTCTTCTTCCTTAATCCGCGCAAACTCGTCCGGAGCCAGGTGGGTCGGTGGGTTCACTTTCATCTGAACAAGAAATAGCATGGTTACTCTCCATGGGTTTTGTTGAGGGAGAAATCGATCTCCACCCCGGTCTGCCGCTGAACTTGCTCCTGGGTCAGCCCCGGAGCGATGTACAGAGCCTTCACTTTGCTTCCGTCCGGACTGGTTTCAAACGTTCCAATGTTGGTGTAGATGCGGGTCACGCAGCCCAGCCCCGTCGGTGGATAGGTCAGCTCAGGTACGATCTTGGGGTTACCCTCCCGATCCATGTGATCCATCATCACGAAAGTCTGTCGGGCTCCGATGGCCAGATCCATGGCGCCACCAACCGCCGGCACTGCCTGGGGGTCACCGGTATGCCAGTTGGCCAGATCGCCTCTGGCAGAAACCTGAAATGCTCCAAGTACACAAATATCGAGATGACCACCACGCATCATCGAGAAGGAGTCTGCATGGTGAAAAAAGGCCGCCCCGGGCAATAATTTGATGGGCACCTTGCCCGCATTAATCAAATCCGGATCCTGCTCACCTTCCGGTGCGTCTGTCCAGCGGCCCAGCACACCATTTTCTGTGTGCAGTATGACCTCCTTCTCCTCGCCACCCAGGTGGTTGGCCACCAATGTGGGCAAACCGATCCCCAGGTTCAGATAAGCACCTTCCGGTACGTCCGCAGCCACTCGCCCAGCCAGCGCCATTTTCTCTTCTGTATTCATTATTCACACCTTATACCGCTAACATGAAAGCGGGCTCAGACTTTGAAGAAATGATCCACATAGATACCCGGGGTCACGACAGCTTCCGGGTCCAGTTCGCCGGCCGCCACCACATCACTGACTTCAACAATGGTGATATCCGCAGCCATAGCCATAACCGGTCCGAAGTTGCGAGCGGTCTTGTTGTAGGTGAGGTTTCCGAATCGATCTGCGGCCTTGGCCTTGATCAAGGCCACATCGACCTTTATCGGATGTTCCAGCACATAGTGAACACCCTCAATCTCGCGGGTTTCCTTTCCTTCGGCCAGGACTGTCCCATAACCGGTCGGAGTGAAAAATGCACCGATACCCGCACCTCTGGCGCGCAGCCGTTCTGCCAGATTACCCTGGGGAACCAGTTCCAGTTCCAGCTCGCCTTTACGATAGAGTTCCTCGAAAACCCAGGCATTCTTCATGCGGGGAAACGAGCAGACAATTTTGCTTACCTTGCCTGCCTTCAGCAGCGCAGCAATGCCCTCTTCATTCTGACCCGCATTGTTGCTGACTATCGTGAGGTTTTTTGCTTCACTGCGGGTAATCAGCGTATCGATCAGTACATTCGGAGAACCGGCCCCACCAAAGCCCCCGATGGCTATGGTATCGCCATCCTTGATCCGGGAAATCGCTTCCCCAGGATCACTAATCTGTTTATTGATCATTGGTTGTCCTTTTCATTTCAAATAACAAATATTCAAATCAGAAGATTTATTTACTCAATTGACACTTAATTAACGATGTCAAAATGGTGCGCAATCAACTCAGGGGCAGTTCAGGTATTTTACCGGGCCGCGAATATTGGCAAACGCACCCAAAGTGGTGGCCTTATCCTGTTGTTCAGGTCGGGTAATCCAGCGAGCGACTACCAGGTCGCCGGCTCAAACAGGAAGCCGTCACCCTGGCGGCGTGCATATCCGCAATACGGCGCGCCAAAGTGAACCGGCAGTAGCAGTGCGGCTTGGTCAGCCGCTTCATTCAGCATTTTCAGACGGACTTCCCGTGCCTTTTCCGGCCAGATGCAATAACCAGAATTGAATTCGGGCCGCATGATCTGCAGTGGGCTATGAAAAATATCACCACAAAAGATTCCTACTTCACCCTTGGATTCCAAGCGGAAGGTTACCTGGCCCGGGCTATGACCTTCGGCAGAGTGCACTGTCAGACAGTCGGCGATTTCTTCGCCTGGACGCATCATTTTTGCCAGCCCCGCATCCACAATTGGCATCACGCTATCGAAAAAGGAGTCACCAAATACGTCAATAACGCCTGGCTCTTTGTTCTTGCCTTCCTTGCAAAAGTTGAAATCATCCAGGGGGAAGTGATAGGTCGCGTTGGGGAATGTGGGTACCCAGCGACCGTCCTGCCAGGTAGTGTTCCAGCCCACATGATCTGCATGCAGGTGGGTAATCACCACATGAGTGACATCTTCAGGCGCTGCGTCTGCGGCAACCAGCCATTCACGAACGAGGCTGTTAAGCATGTGCATGCGGGGGATACTTTCCCGGGGCTTGAAGTTACCCACGCCGGTATCGATTACGATAATGCTTGTGCCGGTCTGAACGATCCAGAATTGGATGGTGACGATCAGCTTACCCATGTGGGGCACCCAATGGTTGGGCGCCATTTCACTCTCCAGCCGGTCGATATCGGCACGCTCTGCTTCAGGAAACAGAAAGGCTGGATCGTGGGTGGGACCTGAATACTCGATAACGTTGGTAACCTTGGCATCACCGATCTTTCGGGTCTGAATCATAACTGTCACCTTTAATATCACTTGTAATAGTTATTTCAGTCGCTCAATTGAAATAACCACGAACATTCAATTAATGCTCAATATCTTTCAGCGACAACAATTATGTCAATGCAAAAAAACCAAACCCACCTTTAACAATCCCTTAAAACGCCACCATTGTGCCTGCCACATAATGCTATTAACCAAACATTAAAACTCACTGAACATATTATAAATAGACCACACCAGAAACTCTGATATTTTTAATTTCGATACCCCTATACGAGGCCCGAACCTGAGCATCGGCAGCTTCAACCCAGGGCCACGGGAACATCTTATGGCCAAACCCATCGAAATCCTCTAGCTTAACAATTGTGATTTCCGATAACCGGGGTAAAAATGGCTATCAAGTATGACCTGACGGATTTTCGGCTGTTCATCAAGATCGCCGAGTCTGAGAGCCTCTCCAGGGGCGCCGAGCAATGCCACATGTCTGTCCCCGCAGCCAGTAACCGCATCCGTAATCTGGAAGACCATCTCGGACTGAAGCTGCTACAACGAAATCCCCAGGGAGTGAAGCTTACCAACGAGGGTAAGGTCTACCTGCATCATGCGCGCAAAATCACCTCACAACTGGAAGTACTCAGTGGGGATCTTCAGGAATTTGCCCACGGCATCACCGGGCAGCTCAGACTTCTCGCCAACACCACGGCCATCACCGAGCTGCTACCCAATATCCTGGGCGAGTACCTGCAGTCGCATCCCAACGTGCATGTTGAAATGAAAGAAAAGCTCAGCGAAGAGATCGTTCGTACGGTCAGGGAAGGTGGCGCAGATCTTGGCATCGTCTCAGGTAATGTTATAACCGCCGGTTTGCAAACCTTGCCTTTCGCCAGGAGCCGTCTGGTGGTGATCTGCCCAATGGACCATCCCATTGCCAAGTTCGACAACATTTGTTTTGAAGAATGCCTGCCCTATCCTCTGATCTCGCTACTGGAAGGCTCAGCCATTCACCAATTTCTGATGAAAGAAGCAGAAAAACTGCATGCAACGCTAAACATTCGTGTTCAGGTAGCGAGCTACGACGCCATCTATCGCATGGTGGCCGCCAACGTGGGTGTCGCCATTATTCCTGAGCTGGGATTTGCCCGCCACAAGGGCACCCGCAATATCAAGCAGATCAAATTAACCGACAATTGGGCAGAGCGTAATTTCCAGCTCTGCGCGGAAAATTTCGAAGCCCTTCCAACTTTCGCCCGTGAATTCTGTGAAATCCTGCAGTCGCGATATCTGTAGACTGACGTTCAACATCAGATTAAATGTTCACACTCCGATCACGCCGGGCAGCCATTTCTCTCAGCTTCGCCCGTTGAATCTTGACGCCGTTGGCACTTTCAGTGACAGGGAAGGCGTCCAGAAACCAGATTCGTGCTGGCACCTTGAACGGGGCGATGATGTTCTTGAGCCAGGCAAGGACACCGTCAGCATCCACATCGCTATCCGGTTCAGCAATCACAAACGCCACACAGGACTGCACGCCGTCCACGTCCGCCCCAATTACCTGAGCTTCGACAACACCCGGGCAGCCCCTCAACACATCTTCGATTTCTGACGGGTTTACCAGAAATCCACTCAGGCGGATCGCATCTCCCTGTCGGGTCTGGTAGACAAATGAACCATCCGTTCGCAGGTAGCCAATATCTCCGGTAGAGAAGAAACCATCCTGGTCGATGACCCCGGAGGTGGCACCCGGATCATTGAAATACCCCGAGAAGTTACCCGTGGCGAGAATTTCCAGAATGCCGCTCTGTTCCGATGCCAGTAACTCACTGGATTCGGTATCGCGAACCCTTAACTGTGCGTTCGGGTCGGCAGGAAATCCTCCCCCCCTGCACCGCTCCTGCGCGCTCTCTTGCCAAGTCTGTATCGAAAACAGGGCCTGCACCTCACTGGAGCCGTAGACACCTGCCAACGGGATGCCCCGGGCGTCTGCCAATCTGACAAGATCCTCTGCACCCGTCTGGAACGCAGCAAAGCCACACACCCGGAGACTGTCCAGCCTGGAGTCTTCAGGCATGGCATCAAGAATGCGCCGATACACCTCATCACTGCCAAACAGGTGGGTCAGCTGGTGTTTTCGGATCAGTTCAACGGCAGGTTTCGCATCAAAGGTCTCCATTACCGCGACGGGTGTGCCTGCCGCCAGTGCGGTAATCACCGGTACCAGCCCGAAGGTTCCGCAGAATGGCAGGGGAGCAAGCAGGCCGGCGCCGGGCTGATCGAATCGGAATGCCCGGGCCACGCAGTCAGCGTGGCTGGCAAGGGAATGCTGGGTGTGCATCACCAGTTTTGGCAGTTTTGTGGTGCCCGAGGTGGTGAACAGCATGGCCAGGTCGTTCTCGCTGGAGTGGTCAGCCATGTCGGGCGCATTGGAAGTGTCCAGGTCCGGGAACGGCAGCGTTGAACACCCGGCCAACTGCGGCATCTCCGCGGCTGGTTCAAGGACCGCAATGGCTTCGAGATCCGGCACTGTGCCCGACTCAACATCTTCCAGTAGCGCCTGAAAATCGATCTTCCGGAAGCGGGGCTGCATGATCAGCATACGGGCTCCGGAAGCGGACAGGATATGCTGCAGTTCCGCCGTGCGGTAACGGGTATTCACCGCCACCAGTACTGCGCCGATGCGGGATAACCCCAGCATCAGCGCCAACCACTCCGGTCGGTTGACGAGCCATACTGCCACCCGGTCGCCTTGGCCAATACCCTGCCCACGCAGCCAGGCAGCCGCTGAGCGCGCCATCCGATCCAGCTCGGCATAGCTGATGTGACGATCACCCATCACCAGGGCACAAGAGTCCGGCGCCTGCTCCAGATGCGTTGTCATCAACGCGGTCAATGTCAGCTTCTTCGACATCAGTAGAGTTCCATCAGTTTCTTGTTGTCGCTCAGTTCATCCGGTTGGCCTTCCCACGTCATCTGCCCGGACTTCATCACCACTACCCGGTCGGAAATCTTCAGGGCTTCCTTGACGTTCTGCTCCACCAGCAGGATCGACATCCCGGTTTTCTGCTGCAGTTCGCGGATCGGACCGCAGAGATCCTGGAACAGCTTTGGCGCCAGGCCGATGGAAGGCTCGTCCATCAACAAGCAGCGAGGGCGGCTCAGCAGCGCCCGGCCAATAGAGACCATCTGCTGCTGACCACCCGACAGATTGCCGGCCCGGGTCTGGTAGAACTTTTTCATCACCGGCAAAATCGACAGCACCCAATCAACTCTGTCCGCCCGCTCTTTTTCCGGAACCCCGGCTGCCCACATGCCCAGGCTCATGGTTTCCTCCACGGTCATTCCGGGGAACACACCACGGCCTTCCGGCACCAGGGACATACCGGCCATGGTCATGGCCCGGGGCTCCGTGACTGCCGCCTTACCATTGAACACAATGCGGCCACCTTCGTGAGGCACCAGACCAAAGATGGATTTGAGCAGCGTGGATTTGCCCGCGCCGTTGTGACCGATCAGGCACAGCACTTCGTTGTCGTTGACGTCAATATTGATGTCCGTCAGAACGGGGCGGCCACCATAACCGACCACCAGATTCTCAACCTCGAGTATTTTGTCTGTCATGGTTATCTCTCCCCGAAGTAAATGGCGGCCAGAGCCGGGTCGTTCAGGATAGTTTCCGGCTCACCGTCAGCCAGCAATTTGCCCTGGTCGAGGAAAGCAATGCGGTCCGAAATGTTCACCACAATGTCCAGGTTGTGCTCGATGATGCAGACGGTAATACCCTCTTTGACTTCTTCGCGAAGCAACCTCAGGAACAGGTTATAGGAGTTGGGATCAAGCCCGGATGCCGGCTCGTCCAGCAGCCACAAACGGGAGTCCGTCGCCATGATGCGGGCAAGGCTCAGGAACTTGCGCTCCGCGTAGGCCAGATCAAGCGCACGGGTGTGGCGCTTGTCGGTCAGCCCGGTTCTCTCGAGAATCTGGCTGACTTTGTCGTATCGACTGGCCTTGCGGGATTTTCCGCCAGGCTGCCAGAGCCAGGAACCCGGCTCCATCATGGTCAGGATGTTTTCTTCCACCGTCATGTGGGTAAACAGCCGAAGATCCTGAAAGGTCCTGGCAATCCCTTGTCTGGCAATTTTCCAGGGCGCCTTGCCAATGACCGATTCGCCCTGCCAGCGCACATCACCTTCGGTGGGAGAGATGTGCCCGGTAATCATATTGAACAAGGTGGTTTTACCGGCTCCGTTTGGGCCGACCAGGGTGGTGATGATGCCCGCCCGCAGATTCAGGGAAACATCATCAATTGCTTGCAGACCACCAAAGTTCTTACTCAGGTTACTGATCTCCAGCAACACATCCTGGTCATCCGTAGACCCTGTAAAGCCGGAACCGGGAACAGGCTTTGCGGTCTCCTGAGCTATATTTAACTGCGTGCTCATTTGCTACCTCCCGGGTGTGAACTCACAATGCCGCCAGGGCGGAAAATCATCAGCAACACCATGGCCATGCCGTAAACCATCTGCTGAATGGAACCGATTTCAGTCTGGGGCAGGAATGACAAGTAAGTCAGGGCGCTGGGAATGAGCATCAACAATGCCGCGCCCAACAGCGGACCCAATATAGTGGCGGTGCCTCCAATAATGACCATAGCCATCACCAGCACCGAGGTATCCAGCATGAAGCTCTCGACATTGATAAAGCTCATGTAAAAGGCATAGAGTGCACCGGCAGCCGCTGCCAGCGACGAAGACAGTACAACGGAGAGAGTCTTGATCACCGTTATGTTCTTGCCGGACGCTAATGCGGCCGATTCACTGTCCCGCAATGCTTTGAGACTGCGGCCGAAGCTGGTGTGCACCAGAGTTCGGGTAATAACGATAATAGTTACCAGGCAAATCATGGACATCAGCAGGAACTGCCAGGGTTTGTAAACCGGATAACCAAACAGCTCTACAGTGGGAATCCCGATCACGCCTCCAATACCGCCGGTAAAACTCTTCCACTCAGAGAACACAGTTACCGCCAGCACCTGTAGCCCCAGGGAGGCCGCCACAAAGTATTCGCCCCGTACCCGTAGCGCGGGCAGCGCCAGCAGCAGGGACGTTATAGCAGCAGCACCCATGGCAACGGGTATGGCCACAAAAAACTCCGGGGTCACATTCATTGCCACCAGGGCTGCGGTATAGCCACCAATTCCGAAGAACACCGCATGCGCCAGAGAGAAGATACCGGCGTAGCCGATAATGAAATTCAGTGTGGTCGAGAGGATCGCGTAAACCGAGATCAGGACCAGCAAGTTCAGTATATAAGCCGTCATGTCAGCGCCTCACGAAACCGCAGCCCGCCCAAAGAAACCGGACGGTTTGAAAATGATGAAGAAGAACAGGATCGCGAAGGTCATGGCTTCGCTCCACTGGGTGCCCAGCTTCCACAACGCCAGGTTCTCTGCCACACCGATCAGCAGGCCGGCACAGGCAGCGCCACGGAGGCTGCCAATACCGCCTACAATGGTCGCGGCCAGGCTGATCAACATGACGTGGTGGCCAACAGCCGGATTGATACCGGTACCAGCGGCCGTGAAGATGGCACCAGGCACCACCAGCAGGGAACCAAGGGCAAAGGCGTAAGTGGACAGCCGACGAGGACTGAGCCCGAACATACGCACCAGTTCCGGATTCTCGCTCAGGGCTCGCAACCCCTTGCCCACAAAGGTGCGGGTCAGGAAGAAGTGCAGCGCCACGAAGCAGACAATGGCGCACACAATGGCCAGCCCGTTCAGTGGCGACAGGTAAAGCCCCGGCATGACCTCCACAGAGTTGCTCAGGGGTGTGGCAACAGACATGAAGCCCCGCCCGAACACACTACCGAGCAGGTTTTGCACCACAATACCGATACCAAAGGAGGCCACGAACACGGTGAAGAATGAACCTTCGTGGCGCTGAATCGGCGCGTACATCAAGCGATCCAGCAGCACACCGAACAGCACCGCACTGAATGCTGCCACCGCGACCGCAAAGGTCCAGTGCAAACCCAGCCCGGCCAACGCGAAGTGGAACAGGTAGGCGGCAATAGCGAAGGTAGCACCGTGGGCAAAATGGAATATCTTGGTAGAACCAAAGATCAGCGAAAAGCCGGCCGCCGTGAGGGCGTAGATCGCCCCCACCTGCAAACCGTTGGCAAGAAGTTGTAGAAACAACATGACAGCCCCTTACTCCGCAGCCTTGACAGAGACCACCTTGCCACTGCCGGAACCGTCTACCTCGAGTACCTGGATCGGCGCCAACAGGGTGCCATTCTCCTGGAAGGAAACCTCGCCACCGACCAGCTCAAAGGTCTCTGTCGCCTTACGCTGGGCCAGCAGATTGGCGCCCGTAATCTCTTTACCCTGATCCTCCAGAGCCTGGGCAAGAAGAGCAAACACCCTTACGGCGTTGTAGTAGTTGGCAATGTAGGAAGTCGGGTTCTCGTCATGCTCC
This sequence comes from Marinobacter alkalisoli, assembly GCF_045449855.1. Classification (NCBI taxonomy): domain Bacteria; kingdom Pseudomonadati; phylum Pseudomonadota; class Gammaproteobacteria; order Pseudomonadales; family Marinobacteraceae; genus Marinobacter; species Marinobacter alkalisoli. The sequence continues at coordinate 152,909 of NZ_JBJJLC010000012.1, forward strand.
GCCCGGTAATCGTCTACAAAACGTTTGGTGACCGGGTCTTCAGAGTCCCAGTCAATGCTCTGGGTCGTAAACAACGCCCCCTGGGCTTCTTCCTGCTCTTGCAGCTCAGGAACCGAGAACGCTGAGTAACTGGCGATCCGCGCCTTTACACCATTATCCCGCAACTGTTTAACGATCTGCAGTTGCTGGGACCCGTAGGAGGCCACATAGACCACATCCGGATTGCTGCTGCGAACCCGTGCCGCCACCCCGCTAAACTGTTGAGCTGAAGCAGCAATGGAATGAGACTCCACTAGCTCGGCACCCAGTGGGGGCAAGGTTTTTTCCAATTCGTTAAGAATCGACTCCCCAAGCGGATCATCGACATACACCAGGGTGAACCGTTTATGGCCCAGGTCGTTCACGGCATACCTGGCCAATGCTCCTACTTCATTGTTCGCCAGAGGGATAACGTTCCAGAAATAGTCGCCCAACTCCGCCAGATCAGGGCCAACACCACCGCCATTTACCGCCACCGTCTGGCTGCGCTGAGCCAGCGTGGAAATTGCCTTGGAGACCCCGGTGAAAGCCGAAAGCACATAGGGAACGCCCTCAACATTGACCAGCTTGTTCATCGCGACAACGCCCTGTTGGGGCAAGGCCTGGCTGTCCTCGTACAGAATGTTCAGATCACCTGACAACATCCCGTCTTCGGTGGCATGCCTGGCCGCCAGGTCTGCGCCCGACATGAAAATGTCGCCGTAGGTGGCATTAGGTCCACTGAGCGGAAAGACTGCACCAATTTCGATGCCATCCGCCTGTACTGACACAGCGGAAGCAAGCCCTATAGCGAAAGTAATGGAAGAAAGTGTCTTGCGTAACATAAGCTGTCCTCGGAATTGTTGTTGTCCTGATCAAACCTACCACTGATTCAGCAACGCACAATTCGCCATTTATTAAGACCCCGTTAACACAATATGAATAAAAGCCAGGCCCAAGTAACGGTCCTTTCATCTACTCTTGTTTGAGTCATATATAAAGGAGCAGAACCATGAACTACCGCCGCCTTGGAACCACCGGCATGAACGTCTCCGCACTGTGTCTCGGCACCATGACCTACGGCTCGCCGCAGTGGCGGGAGTGGGTGTTGGACGAACAGGCCAGCCGGCCGTTTATAAAGCAGGCGCTGGATGCTGGCATCAACTTTTTTGATACCGCTGACATGTATTCCTTGGGGGAATCGGAGCGTGTTGTAGGCAAGGCATTACTGGATTACGCGCCACGCGAGGACGTGGTCATTGCCACCAAAGTATTCAATCCCACGGGGGAAGGCCCTAACAACCGGGGCCTGTCGAGAAAACACATCATGGCTGCCATCGACAGCTCACTGCGGCGACTGGGTACCGATCACGTTGACCTTTATCAGATCCACCGCTGGGACTACCACACCCCCATCGAGGAAACCATGGAGGCGCTTCACGATATTGTGAAGGCTGGCAAGGCACGTTACATCGGCGCATCGTCTATGTTTGCCTGGCAATTTGCCAAAGCGCAGTTCACTGCCGAAAAGCATGGCTGGACCCGCTTCGTGACCATGCAGCCGATGTACAACCTGATCTATCGGGAAGAAGAGCGGGAAATGTTACCCCAGTGTGCAGACCAGGGCATCGGCGTGATTCCGTGGAGTCCGCTGGCCCGGGGGATCCTGGCCGGAAAAACTGTCCAGGGAGAGGGCGGTGAGACCGCCCGGGCACGCACGGACGAGAATACCCGCAAATGGCGCCTCGGCAGTGATATTGACCAGCCTGTGATCGCGGCCCTCCGTGAAGTGGCCGACAACCGCGGCACGTCCATGGCGCGGGTGGCACTGGCGTGGGTATTGTCCAACCCTGTCGTCACTGCTCCCATCATCGGAGCCAGCAAGCCGGGCCATCTCGAAGAGGCGCTTGCCGCGCTGGAACTGAACCTGAGCGAGGACGAAAAGGCCTCGCTGGAGGCCCACTATGTGCCCCACAAGGTGGCCGGGCACATCTGAAATAACGGCAAAAGACGGGAAATTCGGTTCCCGTCGTCAGGTCCTCACAATGGCAGGGTCAAAACCGCGCATACCAGGCTGCTGGTAACCAGCGCCACCAGCGAGAACCTCAGGCTCCAGCCGTAGGACGCAGTGTGAGCGTTGTAGCCCGTACAACGCTCCAACAACAGTGAGTTGGCGGAATATGGGGTACCGGCAATGGTAATTCCCCATCCGGTGACCATGCCCAGACCTAACCCCAACAACCCGTACACAGGCCAGATAGGCCCGAGAATGCTCCCTGACAGCGTTCCGGAAATAATGGGGTTCACACCCATCGCACCACCGATGAAAAACAGCCAGGGCACGGCCATGGCCACCAGTGGATAGGCCCAGACGGGCAGGCTGAAGTCCGCGCCCAACCAGTTGAGGGCAAACGTCCCGATAATCCCACCGAGAAAAGACGAGCCCCCCATAATCACCAGCTCGTTATTCATGCTCGCCAGTGAGGGCAATGACACCACGCCATCGGCAACCCGGCGATAAAACAGACCAATGATAACCGCTGCCAGACAACTCAGAGTCACTGACTGGGAGTAGACCAACCCCACCTTCGCGCTGAGCACAAACGCTCCCGCGCATATCAGAGCAATAATGGCTACGAATCTGAGCCAGGAAAACAACGCGGATTGCTCTGCCGCCGGGGCTATCGCAACGTCCGACCGGGGCGGTTCCTTATCCCTCGCCAGGGCCCCGGTCACCAGAAACAATAGGGCGAATGGCAACCCCGCAGCGATCAGCTTCCAGCTCGACAGGTCCGGTAAAAAGGTCACAGCCATGACAATGGATATCGACAGCGGCGAGGCCATGGGCGACGCACCGAAACCGCGCACCACCGCTCGCGCAGCATTGCGTGCCAGGGCACTGTCGCCCTGCTCCTTAACTTGAACACCGACCATGGTTGCCACCACCCCAACCGCCCCGAAGTTCAGTGGAACCGACAGCAATGCCGTACCGAAGGTCATGCCCAGATAGCGAAAAAGTGATCTACCGGCAAACAGACTGCGGGAGATAACTTTCAGGTCACTGGACTGCCCCAGAACGGCGGACAACAGCATCACCGTAATAATCAGGGCACCGATTCGCGCCATGTTGCCTGTGGCCCTGGGCAGAGCATCTGGCTCATAGGCCAGCGCCACCAGGGTAAAAAGAATGATCAGAGTGAAAAGCACCCGCCCTACCGACCTCAGATTGCCCCAACCCAGCGCAATGGCAAGGCAGGCAAAAATGGTTGCAGCAACCGTATTGCCGGGAACAAATGTGGCTATCCCGGAAAAGAGGGCCAGGTAGGCTAGAATGGAACGGGACGGGGTGTAACTGTCTGGACGCAGGGAAAGCTTCAGGCTACCCGCATTCCGAAACACCCCACTCCGCTTGCTTGATGATTCCGGACTATCCATCACAGGGTTTCAGACCGGAGGTAACAAACGGGTACCGGTGAGCGCCTGCACATCCGCAAAGGAGTTGTCTCCAAACAGCTCAACCACCTGCAGCCCGTGCGTTGTCACATCGATAACCGCCAGGTCCGTGAAAATCCGGCGCACAACACCTGCCCCAGTCAACGGGTAGGTACACTCATCCAGTAGCTTTGGCTGGTTGTCACGGGTGGTATGGCGCATCACGACAAACAGCTTTCTGGCGCCAACCGCAAGATCCATGGCGCCACCAACCGCAGGCGGGAACTTGTCATTGTCCGTCGCCCAGTTGGCGATATCCCCGCTTGAGGAGACCTGAAACGCACCCAGTACGGCAATATCCAGGTGGCCGCCGCGCATCATCCCAAACGATTCGGCATTATCGAAATAACAGCCACCGGGCAACAGCGTGACGTATTGCTTGCCCGCGTTAATCAGGTTGGGATTTTCCTCACCCGGGGCCGGTGCCGGGCCGACGCCGAGAATACCGTTCTCACTGTGGTATATGACCTGTTTATCCGCAGAAACATAATTCGCGACCTTTGTGGGCATCCCGATTCCGAGATTGACGTAGGCGCCGTCCGGAATATCCTGGGCGACACGCTGTGCCATTTCATCTGGATTAAGCCGCAGCATCACACTTCTCCTCTGCCACCACCCGGTCCACATAGATGCCGGGCGTCACCACGTGTTCCGGGTGCAATTCACCAACATTTACGATACTCCCGACCTCGGCAATGGTTGTCTTCGCGGCCGCCGCCATCATCGGATTAAAGTTCCTGCCCGCCGTGTTATAGGTCAGGTTCCCCCACGGATCCGCATATTCTGCCCGCACCAGTGCAAAGTCAGCGTGCAACGGCATTTCAAGAACATAGCCCTTGCCATCAATAACCCGGGTTTCCTTTCCCTCCGCCAGACCTGTGCCGTAACCGGTCGGCGTCAGGAACCCGCCAATCCCGGCGCCAGCAATCCGGATACGCTCACTCAGGGTTCCTTGCGGCACCAGTTCCAGCTCCACTGAGCCTTCCTCAAAACGTTTCTCGAACCATATCGAGCCGGCAGAACGGGGGAAAGAACAGACAATTTTCCGCACCAGGCCATCCCGAAGCAGTGAAGCAATTCCCTCCTCTGCCACCCCGGCGTTGTTGGAGATGACCGTCAGACCCCTCGCGCCATGCTGGCGCAATGCCTCAATCAGCTGCAGCGGGATTCCCGAACTCCCGAAACCACCGATCATAATCCGGGCACCGTCGGGAATATCGGCAACGGCCTCTCTGGCCGATTTCACTTGCTTATCAATCACAGCGCATCACCTTTGTTCCGGAATCCATATCAGTTACCTGACTATCGCCACGGAGCGGGGATTAAGAAACCGCTTTCCGGCATACATCAGCGCGATGACAGCCAGGCCGATGCCGTCTGAAACCAGGTCCGGATAGATCATCAGCCCGCCTGCGACCAGGGCCAGAACCCGGAGTGGAATACCGATGATGCCGACACGGTACAGGTACCCTTCCATCGCCGAGGCCATCAGCCAGATAGCGGTAATAGCTGTCACTGCCGACAACAGGATGTTGGAAAGCTCACCCTGCAGGATCAAAGACGGGTTCAACACAAACAGGAACGGCAGGAGGAACAGGATGCCACCCAATCGCATCGCGTAGAGCCCGGTTTTTGTAGCATTGGAGCCGGCGACACCCGCGGCTGTAATAGCCGCCAACGACACAGGGGGCGTGATGTAGGACAGCATCCCCCAGTACAGAATAAACAGGTGACTGGCCAGGGGATTCAGGCCGGCATTAACCAGGGCCGGAGCCAGCAGGATAGACAGGAAGATGTAGCAGGCACTGACAGTCATGCCCATGCCAAGAATAAAGCTGGTCACCGCACCGGCCGCCAGCATCAGCGGGATACTGCCATCGGCATACAACAGCAACTCGCGGGAGAAGGCACCGGCCACACCGGTGTAGGACAACCCGCCGACCACCAGACCGATACCCGCCAGGATCGCCACCAGATTCGACACATTGGTCGTCAGGTCCGCGATAAATGCCCGCGCCCGCCGCAGGTTCAGGCGGTACTCGCGCTTGAACAACGCCACAACGAGCAATACCACCGACGCATAATACGGCGCATAGGCTTCCAGCCGCATGACCAGCAACATGTAGATCAACATGACCAGCGCCAGCAGATATGGCCAACCTTCTTTCAGGGTTTCCTTGAGAGGGGGAATCTCCGAATCCGGCAGCCCTTTAAGACCACGACGGGCAGCATAGTTATCAACCTGGAACAACAGCGCCAGGTAGAAAAGCAGTGCTGGCAGGAACGCCGCGATCATGATCTCCGCGTAGGCCACCCCCAGGAACGACGCCATGATAAAAGCAACGGCGCCCATCACCGGCGGCATCAGGGTGCCACCCGTGGAAGCACAAGCCTCCACGGCAGCCGCGTAATGGGCGGGATAGCCGGTCTTTTTCATGGTTGGAATGGTAATCGGCCCGGTAGTCAGGATGTTGGAAATAACGCTGCCCGAAAGACTGCCCATAATACCGCTGGACATCACGGACACTTTCGCGGGCCCACCCCGGCTTCGCCCCATCAGGGCAGTCGCGAACTTCATGAAGAAATCACCGCCACCGGTAATTGTCAGGGCAGCCCCAAACACCACAAAACCGATGACCAGTTGTGCCACCACCTGCATGGGGATACCAATAATGCTTTCGACACCAATGACGTGCGCCCGGATCAACTCCGGCAGCTCGTATTGGTTACCCCACAGGAACCCGGGCATGCTGTCGGCATAGAGCGGGTAGCTGCCAAAAAACAGTGAGACAAAAAGCAGCGGCCAGCCACCGCAACGGCGCACGCCCTCCAGCACCAGAACCAGCAGAATTCCGGAGAAAACCGTTGCTTCGGTGGGCGCCTCGAACTCCCACCCCATGTTGATCATTACCAGACCGTAGTAACCCAGGTAGCCACAGGACACCAGCGCCAGCGCTGCCAGCACCCAGTCGTACCAGGAGATCCGGTTCCTTGCACCTGACCAGGCAGGGAAGCACAAAAAAGCAGCCGCCAGAAAAATGCCGATGAGGTAATACAGGTACGAGTTCCCCAACGGTTCAAAGCCGAGGATTTTCAGGTTAAACGTCTGATTGATGGCCATCAGCAAGCCCAGCCCGCCAAGGGCCAGGGCTATCCAGTAACCGACTCCCGAGAGCCGGCCCTTACCGGATGCTGCATTTTTTTCGGACGGAGTTTGAGCGTCAGAGCCCTTCAGGGAAGTCATGGTACGGAACTCTCCGGAGATAAACGTAGGGGCGGCGCCAGGTTAACAACACGCCGCCCGCATCAACATTGGAAGTCAATGCTTTCAGAGGGATTCAAGTGCCTTCTGGCGATGGCTTTCCCAAATCTCGGCAAAGGCTTCATCGCTCTTACCCTCACCTTCAGCCACGGCTTTTGGCCAGGCTTCCAGCAGCGCATTCAGGCGAGCAGTACGGGCATCGTTCCAGGCCTGGTGCTCCTCCGTCCAGATGCCCTTCTCCTTCAGGTAACGAATCGCACCCTCGTGGAAGGGTACATCGATGGAAGGAACGCCCGACAGGTTGATATCCCAGCGAGGCATTGCCGCAGTGGCATCCTTGTACATCGGATAAGTCTCATCCACCGCCTTGAGCATGTTATACGCCTCGTCGGCGGTAGCGTCGGCCCGAACGGCGAGAACCGGATAACGGTAGGCCACGATGTTCACCGGGTTCTCCTTGCTAATGCCCGCACCGATGGTCTCGGTATAGGAGGCCATGAAGGGCGCCACTTCGCTGATTTTTTCCCAGGCTTCCTTGTCGTTCGGGTCCATGTTCAGCCAGCGAATGCCCCGGGGCGACTCGGCCAGCTCATAGACATGGCTCGGCGTGGTGGTGGTGCAGGAGGCGTCGGCCTCGTTTCGCGCCAGGGAGCTCATGGCGCTGGCGTAGGTGGGGAACATCACCGCGTCCACATCGTCTCGGGTCAGGCCGGCAAACGCGAGAATGGCATCGCACTTCACGTTGATGGAGGGGTTACCCGCCACATAGGCGAAACGGTGGCCCTTCAGGTCAGCCAGCGATTCGATATTGGCATCCTCGGCGGTAAAAATACCGATGGACGATGGCCGTCCGGCGATTGCCCGAAGGTCCTGCGGCCCCCAGCGGCGAGTCGAGAAATCATGCACCCCTTCCGCCGCAAAGAAGGTTTCAGTCGCAAGAAAACCAACATCAGCTCGACCACCGAGCAAAGGCTGCAAGCGCCCTATCGCCGAACCGGAAGGCTGGATACGAATACGGGTGCCATACTCTTTGCCAAACGCATCCGCAATCGCAGAGGCTTCGGCATAACCGGCGGACCCGACATCGTATGAGGACCAGGTCATGGTATCCGGAAGCTGGGGATCAGCCGCGTGTACAGAGGCACTCACTCCCAGTGCGAGGGCAGCGGAACACAGAGAAGCTGTCAGGGGCCGCACGAGACTTGCTGGACGAAAAATCATAGATGTCTCCCGATGTTATTGTTGTTTCGACGTTGACCTGCCAACACAAAAAAGCATCGACAGATGAGCTGCTATAAAAAAATACATGCAGTTCGCATCAACCTAAACCTTCATCCAGAACAGGTCAACGGTTTTCCTATTCACCAGTAAACCATTATTTTATCGGTCTAATGCTTTTATTTTATATCTCGCCAAAACATTCGATTTTGCATGAAATTTATAAAAGCAATATAAACATTAGTCGTACGCAGCTCCGTCTCTTAACGAATATTCCAGCCAGAAATTACAACCACTCAAGGACGTTCTCTCCGGCACTCCTCATCGATCAGTACATCAGTGAGGGCAGAAACAAAGAGATTTCCGGGAAGAACATCAACAAGGCCAGCACAACCGCTTCTGCCGCCAGGAACCACAGTGTCCCCCGGACAATGCTTCCAAACGGAACAGAATTCCCGACCCCCGCGCTCACCACAAAAAGATTCAACCCGATAGGCGGAGTCAACAAGCCAATTTCAATAAACTTCACGACCAGCACGCCAAACCAGATTACGTTGATATCAAAGGCAATGATGAAAGGAGCAAGAACGGGCAGCGTAACCAGCATCAGCCCGATCGGATCAAGGAACATCCCCAGAATTATATAAAATACAGTAACAATAATAAGGAAAATCCATAACGCTACAGCATAATCCTCCACCCAAATACCGATACTCATTGGTATCTGACTTAATGTCAGCATGCGGCTGAACAACACGGCGCCTATTGCGATTAAAAAAATGGATGCGGTGCTTTGTACGGTTTCAGCGACCGCTTCCTTCATGGCCTGCCAACTAAAAGATCCCTGGAAAACAGCCGCAATCACAGCAATAAACGCGCCGAAGGCGCCTGCCTCCGTGGCTGTGACCGTGCCGGTGTAAAGCCCCCCGACCACCCCGGTCACAATGACCGGTAACGGCCATGATTTCACCAGCAAACAGAATTTCTCACGGGTCTCGTATACATCATCAGTGCGGGGAGCAAGACTGGGATTGAGCCGGACCCGGATAATTATCAGGGTGGCGTAAGCCACCATGGTCAACAAACCCGGAATTATTCCTGCCATCAGCAACTGGCCAACAGAAGCCTCCATGAATACTGCATAAAGTACGAATGGAATGCTCGGCGGTATAAACGCCCCCAAGGTTCCGGAAGCCGCAACCACGCCAGTCGCCAGCCCCGGATCGTATTTCGCACGCAACATTTCGGGGACCGCCAGGCGAGACATTGCCCCTGCCATTGCGACACTTGAACCGCTGGCAGCAGCGAAACCAGCGCTGGAAACATTGGTGGCAATCGCCAGGCCGCCAGGTAAAAAGCTCAGCCAGGCTCGGCCAGCATCGTAGAGTGTGCGAGTCAGCCCCGTGTGGAACGCTATTGCCCCCATGAGAATAAACATCGGAATCGCAGTGAGTGACCAGTGGGCAATAAACTGAAATGTCGTAGACCCCATCAGCGAGAACGCTGCCCCCTGCCCGCGAAGCCACCAGATTCCGGTAAAGGCAACCAGACCCAGAGCGACTCCAATAGGTAGCCTCAGAGCTAACAGGAGCAACAGCAAACCAACACAGAACAAGCCAATTTCAACTGGACTCACAACGGCCCCTCCCGCTTCTTGAGCAAGGTAGCCGCAAACTGATACAACCAGTACAAAGAAGCCAGCATGGCAAAGAATATTCCTGCAAATGCGAGCCAGCGTGACGGCCAGATAGATAACTCCACCACGATTGCGTCAACCGTCTCGCTCCGGTTCCAGCTGCGAACTGCCTGCAAATACAACCCGTAGGAAAAAATGGAGAAGTAGACGGTGATGGCTAACAGCCCAATACCATCAACAAACTGTCGAGCCCGCCCCGTAAGGAACTGTGCAATCACATCGACACGAACATGGACATCATCGGCGGTGCAGGAAAAAATTCCGACAAAAACGCCGGCCACCATGTAGTAGTACGTCACCACTTCCATCGTCCCGGGAATGTGCAATCCGAAACAAACCCTGAGCAACACTTCAGCGGCCACGTGCAACATCATCAACACAGTCAGGACTCCAGCAACAACTGCAGCACTATGACTGATCTTCTTTAGCCAGATACCCATACACGCCTCCGTCACTGGACTTTGAGAATCACTTTGCCCACCGCCCGGCGATTAACCACACAGCCAATGGCCTGCCTGACTTCCTCAAGCTCAAATTGCTGGGGTTCCATAAGGTTGAGCTTGCCCTCTGCGGCGCCGTTGAAAAGCCAGGTCATTAGGGAACGTATTCGGGAAGAAAACTCATGACGACGATCCTTTGCGCCCCAGCCAATATATTCGGAAAAGTTCACACCATGCAGACTGATGTTCTTTACCAGGAGCAGATTTACCGGAGCCTGAGGAATTGTTCCGCTAGCAAAGCCCAGGGATAAGATGCTGCCTCCAACCGCAGTGCAGCGAATCAGACGTTCGAATGCATCACCGCCCACCGGATCAAATACCAGATCAACCCCACGCCCTTCCGTTTCAGATCTGACGACATCCAGTAAATCCTGTTCGGCATAATTAATAAGCACATCAGCACCTGCCTGCCGCGCAGCATCTAATTTGGAATCGGAGCTTGCGGCTGCAAAAACGACAGCCCCGCTCAGTTTCGCTACTTGAACAGCGGCAAGGCCCAAGGCCCCTCCGGCGCCACAAACAAGTACGACCTGGCCCTCACACAAACCGCCCCGCTCCAATGCGGTTGCAGCCGTCCCGAAAGACAGAGGAACTCCGACTGCCCGCGACAGCGAAACATTGTCGGGTACGGGGTAGACCGTTGCAGCGTTGACGACCACTTCCTCACCGTAACCACCAGAATCAACAATGGCCGCGACCCGGTCACCTGGCCTGAAGGTTTCTACATCCGCGCCACATTCCACGATTTCTCCTGATACTTCTGTACCGGGAATGAATGGAAGTGACATCTTTCTCTGATAACGGCCGGCCAACATCAATGAAATGGCATAGCTCACACTGGCGTAATGGACCTTGATTCTTACGCTATCAGAGGTCATACGCGGTGGCTCAACGTCTGCCAGCACCAGATCTTCAAACCCCGTTAACGTCTCACACACCACCGCTTTCATTTTGCCTCCCCCTGCGCATCTGCATTGGTCGTTACCCCCTGAAAACAGGCATTTGAGCGGATTAGCGAAGCGATTACTGACTCCTCATACCCCGCTTCACGCAGGACATCCGCAGTGTGCTCACCCAAAGCAGGCGCCGGTTCAAGATTGTCTGCATCAAGTTCTGCTCCTGGAAATTTCGGGAACGGAATCTGGCCAAAGGCTCTGTGGCTGATGTGCGGCACAAGGTCCAGAAAATTAACCTGGGGGTCATTGAGGAACTCAACGTAACTATTTAAAGGCCCACAGAGGACCCCTGCTTCATTAAGGCGATCGATCCAGTAAGCCCTGGGACGGGTTACAAAAACCTCCTCCAGAAGACGATGAATCTCCGCTGCGTGACGTTGCCGGGATTCATTTTCAACAAATCGCGGATCCTGTTGCCATTCCGGATGCCCCAACACTTTGGCCAGGGAATAAAACATCTCATTGCGCAAGCACACGACAGAAATCGCACCGTCACCGGTTTCAAAGGTCCCGGAAGGCACTGTGACATGAGCATTGCGTTGCCCCTCTTGAAGGAAGGACTCCATCATTGGCATTGCCTGGAACGCTGCAGCACCTGCCAGCAGGGAAAGATCCAGATGTCGCCCCTCACCGGTGAGCTTCTGCTGATACAAGGCAGAAGCTAGCGCAAACCCGGCATAAAGCCCCGTGATCATATCGATAGCAAGCATTCCCACACGCTGTGGGTCGCCTTCTGCATTCGAGTTCATTACCGACATTCCGGAAACTGCCTGCAAAATGCTGTCTGAGCCGGGGCGCGCTGAGTAAGGCCCGCACCTCCCGAAGCCACTGATCGAACCCAGTATTATTCCCGGGCGCAGATTTCTGAGCACCTCATAACCCAACCCGATCTTGTCGATCACACCCGGTCGAAAACTCTCCATGACCACATCTGACTGGCTGGCAAGTCGCCTGAGGACCTCAGCCCCCTCATCCGTTCGGGCATCCACACAAATTGAACGCTTATTCCAGTTTGCCGAGACACTCAAAGTGCTATGACCATCTTTCCGGAGCCCCATCAATCGTCCCCAGTCGCCTTGCGGTGGCTCTACTTTCAGCACTTTGGCACCCATCATTGCAAGCATCTGGGTTGCGTATGGACCTGCCAGTCCCTGGCTGATATCCAGAACGCGGATTCCCCGGAACGGCAGCAATTCAGGAGTTTTTTTATTCATCGATTGTTACACCTTGAGAAACGGGCCATTGGTCATAAGACGATTGGGCCAATGGCCGTGGGAGTCAGGATCAGAATGCTTTATCGTAAATTTCACTTTTCAACAGGGCCGCATATTGCTGCTCTGTGATATCACGGTCGGCCAATAGCTTTTCCCATTTCTGTAAGTTAGAGACGAAATTTTCGACAATCTGCTCTGCATCCCGAACGCCACGGTCAGACGCCGTTGCCGCAGCTCTTTCTATTTGTGCTTCCATGAATGCCTGACGCTTCTGTTTCATGTCATCAGATACCTCGATAAACCGGATACCCTGACTACCGGCGACCTTGCGTACCTCAGCCTCCTCTTGTTGATACTCAAAGATCGTTTTTGCGACCCCCAAAGGTGCGGCCTCTACAATCGCCTTCTGTTCCTCATTCGTCAGTTCCTCCCAAACAGAATCACGCACATTCAGCAACGAACCACCGAGAAACGCTCCCATGGGCAGCTCCACCACACTGCTGGCGACCTCACTGAGCGACAACGATTTCATCCAACTGGTGGCGCCAATCACACAATCAAGCTGGCTCCGTTCCATCGCCTCGTATGACTCGCTGTTTGGTATGTTGACGGGAATACCACCTATCTGGCTGACCCAGCGACCGATTTCCTCACCGGCAACCCGCATTCGCAGTCCGCTCGGATCGAAACCCGATGCAAATTCACTCTTGCACATAGCCTGGTATGGGGGAGTGGCATAACTCGCCAGGAAGCGCACATCATGCTCTTCAAATTCTTCAAGACACTGGGGGCAGCCGGTCAGAACAGTATCGATACTGGCTGCAGTGGCTACGAGCGAGTTCTGATTCCAGAACGACATGTCACTGATTGTTGTATTTGCCGGAATTGACGTCGGGTAATAAACCGTAACCAGAAACCCTCCATCGATCATGCCATCCCGGACTGCCGCCAGCATTTCCTTGCCGGAGGCAGCAGCTCCGGAAGGGAAGAACTTGAACGCAAGACTTCCCCCAGTGCGCTCTCCAATTTGGTCGAGGTAGGTCGCAATACCAGTACTTGTGGGGTGCTGGGGAGGAAGGTAGCTGCCGTAGGTCAGATCGCGCGCTGACACACTGGTCGCGGCACCCATGCCGGCCAGCAGTACACAACCGGCACTCAAGGATATAAGACGGTTTGGGCGTTTTATTAGCATTGTATTTTGTCTCCGAATGCTGGGAAGTACGACGTAGTTATTTTGACTTTTGTTCGCTTTGCGCACACACTGTTCTCAATAAGAACAAGAGGGAGGAAAGGCTAAAATTTACACAGTGTCAAAATATTTTTTTAGGGACTGCGCAATGACATCGACACCAGACAATGAAAAAAACCTTATGGTTCACTCTTTTAGCCGGGGGTTAAAAGTCATAAAAACTTTTGGGGAGGGAGCCTCAACACTGACCTTGTCAGATGTTGCTAACAGGGCCGCAATATCACGAGCCAGCGCGCGGCGATTACTACACACACTCTGCGACCAGGGTTACGCACGCACCAACGGCAAACAGTTCTGGCTGACCCCCCGTATTCTCGAACTGGGATTTTCATACCTGTCATCGATGGAGATATGGTCGTTTGCCCAAGCTCACATGGAGGACCTGGTACAACTGGTCCACGAGTCCTGCTCAATTGCCGTTCTTGATGGATACGATATTTATTACGTCATGCGCGTCCCTACGCGAAAGCTACTGAAGAGCACTCTGAATGTCGGATCGTCACTTCCGGCTCACGTGGTTTCGCTGGGACGAATACAGCTCGCGGATCTACCGGACGAAGAACTGGACCATTTCCTGGACACCGCCAGCATTGAGAAGTACACCAGATTTACAGTCACGGACAGGGCTGAATTGCGAAGGACTATTCGTGAGGACGGTGCCAAGGGCTGGTCCGTCGTCGACCGCGAACTTGAGGAAGGGATGTGCGGGATCTCCGTCCCTATCCGGGATCGTTCAGGCAAAAGCATTGCCGCAATCAACATCACCCTTCCGCCTAGCAAGGCTACGGAAGCAGGCATGCTGGAATACATGCTTGATCAGCTTCAGGCAACCGCAAACCGCATTCACGATGACTTGATCCGGCAGCCCTGACGACTGACTTCGCACCCAAGACATACCGAAAAAGCATAGATTCAATAGAAAATATGCTTTTCCATATTAGGCACGAAATTGTTAACGTGAGCTTTCTACAGATCGAGCGTTTTCCGGAGAACACTATGGTCCCTGCAAAGCCTTCCATGCCGTTGATCGACGCCGTCACCGCACGACGCTCTATCAGGGGCTTTCTGCCTGAGCCAGTGCCCAGGGAAATCCTTGAACACGTTTTCGAGATAGCCCAGCAGGCTCCCTCGAACTGCAATACGCAACCCTGGAAGGCGTTTGTGGCTTCCGGCGAAACGAAAGAGAAGCTCCGCCAGAAGTTTCTTGAACGTCAGAAAGACGCCGTTCCCGGCAACCCCGATTTTAATTACGTTTCCCGCTTTGAAGGCGAGTACCGTACACGCCAGGTTGAATGCGCCGTTGCCCTGTACAACGAAATGGGCATCGCCAGGGACGACAAGGCGGGCCGGTTGCGTGCCGTCAGGCGCAACTTCGAGTTCTTTGACGCCCCCCATATCGTCTTTCTCGGCATGGACCGGCAATTTGGCTCAACCATCGCACTGGATGTTGGCATTTACGCCCAGACCCTGATGCTCACCATGCAGGCGTTCGGGATCAGCTCCTGCGCCATGGGCAGCATGCGCGCCTACCCTGACCTGGTGCGCGAAGCCTTTGAGCTCGATGACCAGACGGGCATTCTGCTTGGCATCAGCTTCGGCTACGAGGACCCTGAGGTAAACGCCAACCGGACACGCACGACGCGGGAACTGATGGAAAACACCGTCACTTTTCGCGAGTAATCCGGAAGGATAACCGTGAGCACCATCGCGCTGAGTCGCCCCAGAACCACTGACATCACCCTGGTGGGCCGGAATCTGGCCACTGTGAGCCTGCTGACCATTTCGGCGTGCGCGATCATCAGGGAGCTGTCTCCGGTTCAGTGGTCCAGCCCGGTGGCGGGTACCGCATTACTGTTGTTCGTGGTGCTGCAGTGGCCCCGGATCAACCTCACCTATCGGATATTTGCAATTCTCGCCCCGGCGCTCGCCACCAGTCTCTGGCTCGCAGAGATGATTGATGGCGCGACCGTGGCGGCAGGTTTGGACCGTGCGGCCTTTTTCACCTTCTTCCTGACCTCCCTGGCGGTCTTGCGTGAATCAGCCAAGTCATCGTCCCTGGTTCGTCGTTGTGGCAGGGTACTGGTCAATCAGCCTCCGGGGCGCCGATACCTGCTGATGTCCTTCGGCTCCCATCTGTTCAGTGTCATGTTGAACATCGGTGCCCTGAATGTGCTGGGCACGATGATTCGCCGTGCAATACGTCCGTCGTCCGACCCGGAAACCCAGCGGATCGGAGGCATTCGCCGCCGACGAATGCTTACGGCTACCCTGAGAGGTTTCTGCGGTGTTCCCTTGTGGGCTCCAACCTCTGTCACCATGTTGCTGGTCCTTTCTGGCATCCCCGACCTGACCTGGGAACAATACGCTCCGCTGGGGTTACTCTGGACCCTGTTGTTCATCCTCTGGGGAGCCATTCTTGACCGTTTCTCTTACCCCAAACCAAAGACTCACAGGGTCAGTGGCGGGGGGCTGGGTCAGTTGATCCCCCTGGTGTTCCTGGTGGCGCTGATTCCCGGGCTGGCCTATGTGCTGGCACAAATCACCGGCCTGCAGCTTTTCTCGGCTCTGCTCATGTGCGCACCGGTTATCGGCCTTATCTGGATCTGGGTCCAGTACCGGGGGCTCAGGACCAGGGTGAAAGGCGGGTTACTTCTGCGGAGGGTACGACGCTCCTTCCCGGAAACGTTTACCAACCAGCGCAATGAGGTTGTGCTGTTCACCTCCTCCGGTTTTATCGGGGTGATTCTGATTCCGTTAATTGATCCGGAAGCTGCCAGCGCTTTCCTCATTCAGGCAGACATCAGCAACGCCACACTAATGGTCTGCATATCCCTGATTATGCTTACATTTTCGTTTATCGGCATCAATGCGATCATCACCGTTACGCTGATGCTCGGGGCACTCCAGCAGATCCCCAATCTGGATATTTCCCCTTTGGTACAGGCATCCGTTATCGCCATTACCTGGGCCATTTTTGCGGGCGCCTCACCGTTTACCGCGTCACTGCGTTTCATTTCCAGTTTCTCGGATGTCTCACCGATACGGTTTGGCATCGAATGGAATGGATGGTTCAGCGCCAGCGCGCTGGCCATCATGTATATCACCCTATACGCCCTGCTATAAACCGGCGTGGACACAACATTCAGGAGCAATCGCCCATGAGCCTTCCGGACAACATCAAAGATAAGCTGGCACTGCCAGTCCTGTGCTCTCCCATGTTCATCATCTCCAACCCCAAAATGGTGATCGAACAGTGCAAAAGCGGCGTTATCGGTTCCTTTCCGGCACTGAATGCCCGTCCGGCGGAAAAGCTGGACGAGTGGCTAACGCAGATTGATGAGGAGCTGGCCGCGTACAAGGCCGCCAATCCCGACGCCAGGGTGGCGCCCTATGCGGTCAATCAGATTGCCCACCCCACCAATGACCGCCTCGAGCACGACACTCAGGTCTGCGTGAAACACAAGGTACCCATTATCATCACCAGCCTGCAGGCCAACCCGATGGTAATAGAAGCCGCTCATAGCTATGGCGGCCTGGTGTTCCATGATGTCACCAATATCCGTCACGCGAAAAAGGCCCTGAGCCTCGGCGTCGATGGCCTGATCCTGGTCACTGCCGGGGCCGGCGGGCACGCCGGCACCCTCAGTCCGTTCGCGCTGCTCTCGGAAATCCGCACCTTCTTCGACGGTCCGGTGATACTCGGCGGCGCCATTACCAAAGGCAACCATGTCCTCAGTGCCGAGGTCATGGGAGCGGATATGGCCTATATGGGGACTCGTTTCATCGCCACCGAAGAAGCCAATGCCGATCAGTCGTACAAAGACATGATCCTGGAGTCATCCGCCTCCGACATCGTCTACACCAATCTCTTTACCGGGGTTCATGGCAACTACCTGCGCGGCAGTATAAAAAAGGCGGGACTGGACCCTGACAACTTGCCCTCCTCAGACAAAAGCAAGATGAGCTTTGGCTCGGGAAGCAGCAGCAAGAGCAAGGCCTGGAAGGATATTTGGGGTGCGGGTCAGGGTGTCGGCGGGATTACCCAGTTGATGTCCGTGGCGGACACAGTCGGCAGGTTGCGTGATGAATACGAATCAGCCAAGGCACGGGTGACCGGAGAACAGTAAGCAGTTGGTTTGTCGGATTACGGCTTCGCCTAATCCGACCTACGTAGGGTGGCGGACCAGCACCCGTGGGTCGGATTAATTGGTTTGTCGGATTACGCCTGCGGCTAATCCGACCTACGTAAGGTGGCGGACCAGAGCCCGTAGGTCGGATTAGGCGAAGCCGTAATCCGACACCTAAAGCAAAAGGGGGCCATCCACAGCCCCCTTTTGCCATAACTCAGGACCGCGTGAAGTTGCCCTCGCGGCGCTCTGTGACCGCCGCCATCCCTTCTTTATGATCGTTGGTCCTGGCTAACCAGACCTGCTCGGCAAACTCGTGCTCCAGCCGGCTCTTGAGTTGCTCCACCAGCCCCTGCCGCAGTGTTGCCCGGGTTGACTCCACCGCAAGGGGAGCACACTGTGCGATTTCTGTGGCCAGTGCGATGGCCTCCTCCCGCACCTGGTCCGCCGGTACCAGCAGATCGGCCAGGCCGTACTCCAGCGCCTCTTCACCTTTGATCCGGCGACCGGTCAGCAGCATCAGATTGGCCCGTTGCTGGCCAATCAACCGGGGCAACACCAGGCTGATACCAAAACCCGGGTGAATACCGAGTTTGACGAAGTTGGCTGCAAACCGTGTTTCCGGGCAAACCACACGAAAATCCGGCACCAGTGAAAGCCCCAGACCACCGCCGATCGCGGCACCATGGATGGCCCCCACCACCGGCTTTTTGCAAGCGTACAGCCGCGCTGCGGCCTTATACAAAGTGATCGCACTGTTATCCGAATCCGCCTTGAACAGATCACTGCCGTTCGACGAAAAATCGGCGCCTGCGCAGAACGCTTTCCCCTGGGCAGCCAACACGATCGCCCGGCATTGGCTGTCCTGCTCCAGGGACTCGAAGCATTCCGCAATGTGCTCTATCAGGCGGACATCAAAAAAATTCAAAGGTGGCCGGCGAATTTCCACCACGGCGACGTGGTCGTGCCACTCAATCGCAACATCATCAAACGATTTCATCGGTTCTCCCTGTCGTTTCTAACGGGACACAATGTCCCAGACCTGGCCACTTTCCGCACCGCCATGACGGATGTCATTGGCCACACTCATGCCGATGCGTTCGGACCAATAGAACTCCGACCCGTATTCCTCCCGCCAGCTCCAGATGCGACGGCTGTATTGCTGCAGCGGGTATTCAAAGCTGAAGCCCATGGCACCGTGGGACTGATGCGCCAATCGGGACACCGTAGCAGCGCCTTCAGAGGTCACCACCTTGGCGGTCGCCACTGGCAGAAAAGCCACGTTATCACCACTGAACGGTTCGGGGTGTTCCGACAGCATCCGGATCGCCTGTTCAACGGCGGCGTTGGCCAGAGCGCTTTCACCGGCGATGTCCGCCACTTTGTGCTGAATCGCCTGGAACTTGCCCAGGGGGCGACCAAACTGTTGCCGCTCCTTGACATACCCCACCGTCAACTCGGTTATCTTTTCAAAAGCGCCGGCGATCTGACTGGCTCGCACCAACGCACAGAATTGCCTGAGTCCGTCTTCAGTCATGCCATCAACAACCGGGGAAAGCTGTACCGGGCTCGCACCCTCCATCGTCACCCTGGCCCGGGACTCGCCTGCAAGGCTCTCACACTCTTCAATGGCCAGATTATCGAAAGCAAACGTGGCAACCCTGATCAGCCCCCGGTCGGAAACGGGAACCACCAGCAGCGACCCGCTGACCACACCCGGCGCATGATTGACCACACCGTTAACCGTTCCGTTGTCGACATCCGGCAGTTGACCACCGTCAAACACCAGGGCAGCCCAGGTGTCCGCCACCTCCAGCCCACTCTCGGCAAGCACAAGGTTGGCAATCATGGTGTCCACCAGCGGCACCGGAACGGCAAAGCTGGCCGCCTGACGAATCAGATTAAACCCCAGGGCGAGAGAGCCGCCCACACCACCGGCTTTCTCCGGTACCCAGGCCAATGGGAGGCCTGCCGCCATCACCGCATCATGCAATTTTCCCGGGGGCTCACCGAGCTCCGCCTGGTTGACCACTTCGGCCCCACAGTGATCGGAAAACAGCCGGTAGGCCGTATCGAGAATCAGTTGGTCTGTTTGCTCCATGTCACATCCTCTGATGAATCATCAGTCATTCGGATTTTATTGCAGCGTGGCTTACCTCAACCCCATACCCCGGGCGACAATGCCCTTGAGTACCTCATTGGTTCCCCCGCGCAGGGTGAATGACGGTTGGCGCAGCAGGCTATCGGAGAGGAGATACTGCAGTTCGTCACCGAAGTTCTGTTTTAGCTGGATTGGCCAGAACTCACGTAAACGCTCGATAATGTCCTGTTCCAGACGCGTCCCCAGATCTTTCACCAGGGCCGCCTCCACATCGGGGGATTGCCCCTGCCCGAGCAAGGCCGCGACACCCAGTGACATCGCACGCAGTGCCCGGATACGGGCCAGTATGCTGCCGACAACCCTGGCCTGATGCCCCTCCATCGACGCAGCGCCCTGCTGAATCGCCTTTTCAAGGGCGACAAAAGTGCTCAGGAAACGCTCCGGCCCCGACCGCTCCAGCGCCAGTTCGCTGGTAATCTGCTTCCAGCCCTCTCCCACCGAACCGAGTACGGCATCGTCGGCGACGAACACATTCTCGAAATGACTTTCATTGAAGTGCTCCACGCCACTCATGTCGCGGATGCCGCGAACCGTTACGCCAGGGGAGTCCAACGGAACCAGGAATTGCGTCAGCCCCTCGTGACGCTTCTTTTCGTTCCGCTCTCCGGTGCGCGCCAATACCGTCATGTACTGGCAACTCTGGGCACCGGAAGACCAGAGTTTGGTCCCCGTAATTTCCCAGCCACCTTCAACACGATGGGCACGGGTTCTCACCGAGGCGAGATCCGAACCGGATTCCGGCTCGCTGAGGCCCAGTGCCACGAAACATTCGCCGGCGGCAATACGAGGCAGTATGTTCTGCTTCATCTCCTCAGTCCCCGTTGCCAGGATCAGCGGACCGCTCTGGCGATCGGCAATCCAGTGCGCATGGACCGGCGCGCCAGCAACCAGCAGCTCCTCGGTAATCACGTAACGGTGCAGTGCACTGAGTTCACGGCCGCCATACTGCTTTGGCCAGGTCACACCGATCCAGCCACGTTCTCCGAGTTTACGGCTGAATTCCGGATCGATACCCGCACACCAGCAGTCCGTGCCGGGGCGAAAGCTGCCATTGCGAATCTCTTCCTGCAGGAAGGAGCGGACATCCTTACGAAGGCGATCAATACTTTCATCGATGATGGGGGCGGGGAAATTGAAACGGATACTGTCCATAATCACCACTCAGTTCACAGGAAAAATGTCTTGAGAAGAAAGGTCACTCCGCGTCACCGGAAATCATTGTCCTGAGTTCCGATTTAAGGATCTTGTTGACCGCGGATACCGGGAGCGGCTGCTCCATAAAAGTCACGCCCGTGGGGCACTTGTAGTGGGCAATGCGCTCCCGGCAGTAACTGATAATATCGTCCTCACTCACCACCGCATCATCGGTCAGCCTTACCACGGCATGAACAGACTCACCCCACTTTTCATGGGGCACGCCGATAACGGCACATTCCCTGACATCAGGGTGACGGGACAAGACATTCTCGATTTCTATCGGATAGACATTTTCTCCACCGCTGACGATCATTTCCTTGATGCGGCCCACGAGGAATAGATAGCCGTCTTCATCCAGGTAGCCACTGTCCCCGGTGTAGTACCAGCCATCCTGCAACACCGCCGCCGTCAATTCCGGCGCTTGCCAGTACCCTTTCATGATATTGGCGCCTTTTACTGCTATTTCGCCGACTTCACCCACACCGAGGGGCTGACGTTGCGCGTTTACGATCCGGACATGGTTATGGAAAACAGACCGCCCGACGGACTCCAACCGTGGCAAACGGGCAGCCTCCAGGGAATGGTCGTCACCGTTGAGCACCGTGACCACCGGAGACGCTTCCGTCATGCCGTAGGACTGCGCAAACGACACCCCGGGCAACTGTTTGAGCGCCCGCTCCAGTAGCGCCACCGGCATCGGCGCCGCACCATAGGTGATCATCCGAAGGCTGGACAGATCGAACTCCGCAAATTGCGGGTGATCAACCATGAGTTGCAGCGTGGTGGGCACCAACTGCATGGTATTGATGCGGTATTGCTCCACCAACCCCATCATCTCCAGTACATCGAATTTAGAGAGGATGATCGTATGGGTTCCCATCATGGTCGCGGTATAAACCCGTGAACCAGCGGCAGTATGGAACATGGGTCCCGCAAGCAGATGCGTTTCCCTTTCAACCGTCTCGTAGAGGGAAAGGCCACCGAGCGCATTGGTGAACAGATTAATATGCGTCAGCATTACCCCCTTGGAGCGCCCGGTAGTTCCGCCGGTGTAGAAGAGAATCAACGTATCGTCATTGCCACTCGGCTGAAGATCCGTCTTTTCCGCACGTGTCAGCAGGTCTTCGTAGGACAGAAAACCATCCGGTGCATCGCCCTCACCCGCATAGACAACGGCTTTCAACCAGGGACATTCCCGGCTGATAGCCCTGGCCTGCTCAATGTGGTCACGGTCTGCCAACAGCACCGTTGGTTCCGCATCCTGAATACAGTCGACCATTTCACCCGGGGACAGGCGAAAGTTCACCGGTACCGTAATCGCCCCGGCCATGGGGGCGGCGAAGAACAGCTCAAAACACCAGTGGGAATTAAAACCAAGATAGGCCACCCGATGCCCCACACCGACACCCAAGCTTGCCAATGCCCAGGCCAGACGCTGGCAACGTTTTTCAGTTTGTTCCCAGGTAAACGTCTGCCCTTCGTCAGTTACCGATGGACTGTCGGGCCACCGACCCGAAGCCTTCTCCAGCAGGTTCACCACGGACACCGCGTGGGCACTCTCAGACTTCATAATTCCACTTCCATTCATTCGTTGAAGACGCACCCCGTCAATTCCCATTACCCCATGCTATTGGGAATCAGCAGGGAGATAATAGGGAACGAGACCAGCAGGCCCAGCACGATGAGATCCGCCACCAGGAACTTCATAACACCGAAGAAAATGGTGTGTACCTTGATCTCCCTCGTCACCACGCTATTAATGACGAAGACGTTCATTCCGAGGGGCGGCGTCACCAGGCCGATTTCCAACAACTTGACCACAACCACGCCAAACCAGATCAGGTCCATGCCCATGCCTTCCACCAGGGGAATCACAAAGGGCAGGGTCAGCAGCATGGTGCCAATGGAGTCCAGGAACATGCCCAACACCACGTAAAGCAGCACGATGAAGAAGAGCACCATCCAGTTTTCCAGCCCGAGGCTCGCAACAAAGCCCACAAAGGCCCCGGTCACGCCGGTAAGGGATACAAAGGAGACAAAGATCTTGGCGCCAATGGCGATGAAGAACAGTGACGCGGACTGGAACGCCGTTTCCTTCATTGAGTTCAGGAAATCAGACCAGGTCAGGCGGCGTGACAGTACGCCAAACGTCAGAGCAAACACCAGGCATACCGCGGCTGCTTCTGTGGCGGTGAAAAATCCGCCGTAGATACCACCGATGATAATGGTCATCAGCATCAGCGCCGGCCAACCCTTGATCGCAGCTTTCAGCCGGTCACGACCGGTAAAGTTCAGATCTTTCGGGGCCGGAGCATCACCCGGCTTCAGCATGGCCCAGATAACCACCACAACAATAAAGCCTGTAATAGTCAGAATGCCCGGCAGAACGCCGGCCAGGAACAGCTTGTTTACCGACTGCTCCGTAAACATGCCATACAGAATAAACAGGACACTCGGAGGAATCAGGGAACCCAGTGTGCCGCCCATGGCAACAGTGGAGGTCGCCAGCTGCTTGTTGTAACCAAAACGCAGCATTTCGGGCACACAGATACGGCCCATGGACGACGCGCAGGCAAGACTGGACCCGGTAATCGCGGAGAATCCCCCGCAGCCGAACAGTGACGCAATCGCCAACCCCCCTGGCATTTTTGCCAACCACACCCGAACCGCTTCATAAATATCGGTGGTGATTCGGGAGTGATAGGCAATGTGGCCTGCTGCAATAAAGAGCGGGATCATGCTCAGGGAGTAGGAATGGATAAAATCAAAGGCGTTGGACTCAATCAACGCCATCGCCGGGCGCATGCCGCGCTCCAGCATGAACTCTCCACCGGGGCGCCAGGCATAGGCAAGCAGCGAGCACACAGAGGCAACACCCACCAGCACGTAGGCGATCGGCACCCGCATGATCATGAGACATAGCGCGGCGGCAAACCCCCAGCCACCAATTACGGATGCTTCCATCAGTCAGATACCTCATCAGTCGTTACGATACGCCGGCTTTTGATAACACCCAGGGCCTCGAGGGAATCGTAGATCGCCAGGTCAATCAGCCGGATAAAAAACAGGAAGTACCCCAGGAAAAACATCGTGTGCCCCGGCCATTTAGGCAGCTCCATCAAGCCGAAGAAATAGGCCCCGGATTCGAAGGCATCCACCATCGACAGGTATCCGGCATAGGTGATCGGGGCGACGGCCACCAGGCCAACCACCGCGGTCAGAACATTCAGGAACTGCTGGAATTTGGGACCAAGCCTCTGGGTAAAAATCTCCACGGAGATGAATCCACGACTGGCGGCAACAAACGCCAATGGCAGGATCAGCGCTCCAATCATCATTTCACCGACGATCACCACCTCATCCGGAATACCGGAAGTGGAGAACGTGCGCAGCAGGACACTCGTGGTGATGATTGCGCACAGACCAAGAATGCAGACCACGCCGAACAGCAGGAATGCGTTTTCCAGCCAGGCCAGTGAACCTCTCGCGTAGCCCAGTGCCCTCCAGGAAACAGAAGACTGGTCGTGAAGTGGCGTTCGTACAGTGTGCTCAGTGACGACCATGTACACCTCCGATAGGATTCTGCCCGCACCCGGGACAAATCCGTCTGATCTATGGGTTATTGTTGTTATCAGTTGAAGTCAGGCTGTCGGGTACCTGCCGCCAGGCAGGCTGACGGCAGGTTGCTCGCGGCCAATGTTGTTACATCAGCCCTTTTGCCAGGGATAGCCTTCCTCGTTGACTCTGGTTTGATATTTCTCCAGCAATCCCTGATATTCTTCCCAGATGGCTCTGCCATCCAGACCGGCTTTGTTCATATCCTCAATCCAGGCCTGGATATGCTTATCCGACTGTTCGAAGAGCTTGGCTCTCTCCTCATCGGACCACTCGATCACTTCCACCTTATTGCCCAGTTCCCCGGTAGGCAGCTTTTCAATCACTTCCTGGCTCTCACTGATCACTGCCTGAGCGTAGAAGTCGATCATGTCCGACCCCACCTGCCGAATCATTTTTTGCTGATCATCAGACAGGTCATCCCACGTCCATTTATTCATGACCATCGCGAAGCCAGAAATCTGCCCCCAGTTCATCAGGGCGACACTGCTGGTGACCTCAGGGGTCTTGAATGCCTTCATCGCGTACAGGTATCCGCCAGAGCAACTCACCAATCCTGTATCCAGCGCCTGATAAACCTCCGAGTAGGTAAAATTCACCAGGTTGGCGCCGACATCATCAAGAATCTTTGCGTAGATCGCCGAAGCCCGAACCCTCTCGCCCTCGAAATCTTCCAGGGTTTCCAGACGCACATCCTCAGTGCATTCGAATTGCATCGGCGTAGTCGTGTAATTGGTCACATAAACAACGTCATTTTCGGCGAATGCCTGCTGTAGCTGCTGGTTAGTGGTCATCAGTTCGTACATGGCTCGCATGCCCACCCAGGGATCCGACTCAGGTACCGGGATGTCACCAACGCTTAACGCACGCATTTTCTGTGGTGCATAGGCCGCAAGCACGGTACCCATATCCGCCGTACCGGAGGACACCCCGCCAAGAATGGCACTGTATTTCAGCAGTGCCCCACCCCAGTGAATGTCCAGTGACATATCACCACCGGATTTCTCTTTCAGCTGATCGGCAAAATATTGCAACGCCTCAGCACGGGAACCACGGTTAGGCGTTGCCTCCGCGTACCGTAATGACATTTCGGCTGCTGCCTGGCCAGCGGTCGCCAGTGAAAGCAGAGATCCGAAAACGAAAGACTTCAGCACCTTATTTGTAAACATTATATGTATCCTCTTTGCCTGCGCCGGGGTGACAGGGGCACCCCGGCGCTATCCTCTGCAGCTGGGTACCGGAAGGCTTGACCAGATGCATCCCCATATCCGAATCCGGTCAGCCCTCCCAGGGATAACCGCCTGTTTTGAGTTCATCCTGGTACTGTTCCAGCAATTCAATATATCTGGACCAGATCCTCTCACCAGGAAGCCCCATTTCGTTTGCCTCGGCAATCCAGCTGTCGCGATACTTGAGCGTTGCATCCAGAATCTTCTGACGCTCGTCTTCAGCCATACGGGTAACCGGGACCGTTTTGCCAAAGCTACCGTCGTTCAGTTTTCCCGCGACGTCGTCGGATTCGGCAATCATGAGACGGGCGAAGTGATTGATCATATTGGAGCCGGCCTGCAGCATGATGTTCTGCTGTTCCTCATTCAGGTCAGACCAGGTGTATTCGTTCATTACGATGGCAAAACCAAGCAGCTGCCCCCAGTCGACACGGGTAACCGTCTCAACCACCTCATAGGTCTTGTAGGCGCGCATGGTGTAGAAATAGCTGCCAAGACAATCCAGAAGCCCGGTATCGAGCCCCTGATATACCTCGCCAAAGGTCATTCCCACCATGTTGCCCCCGAGGTCCGCCAGCACATTGCTGTACGTACCGGTGGCCCGAAGACGCTTGCCCTCAATGTCATCAACCGTGCGGATCTGATTGCCCTCAGTGCATTCAAACTGAACGCCGGTGGTGCTGAAGTTACTCAGATAGACCAGGGATTTATCGGCGAGGGATTGTTTGAGCTCCGATTCGGTGGTCATCAGGTCGTACATCGCCCGCATGCCAACCCAGGGGTCGGAGTATTCTAGAGGAATATCACCGATACCGAGCGCCTTGAGCTCCTGCGGCTCATAGGAAGACAGCACAGTGCCCAGATCGGCGCTGCCGGCGGACACGCCGTCCATCACGCCGCTCCATTTCAACAGAGCGCCGCCCCAGTGGATATCAACCTTGAGTTCACCAGAGGACAGCCGTTCGACTTCATCGGCAAAGAACTGGACAGCTGCCGCACGGGTGCCACGATTAGGCCCGCCCTCGGCGTATCGGAGTGTGACGTCGGCGGAGACTTGGGCAATACCAGCGAAGGTAAGGACCGATGCCGCCAGAAGTGACTTGATTGTAGATCTCATTGCATTGCTTCCCTATCGGGTACTTGTTTTTGTTGAGTGCAGCACATCGAGCTGACTACCACAGCTCCAAAACTAGCACCGGAAAGCAATATCAACAACGACCCATATTATATAGAACCTATATCACAGGAGTATACCTTGTGATCGTCACGTAGCGGGTACACCCTCTTCCTGTTCACCGCCCAGTACATAGCGGAGAGCCCCCTGACCAGTTGCCACCAGTCCCTCATCTGAACTGATCCTGGCCTCGACAAAAAACATCTTCCGGCCGCGACTGACCAGGTTGGCCTCAACCCTCAGCCTTCCCTCTTTCACCGGGCTGATGAAGTGCGTGTTCATGGAAACCGTGATGCAGCGCCGGACGTTACCGGGAACCGTACAGTAGGTACCGCACAGTCCCGCCGCGCTATCCAGCAGAGACATGAAAACCCCACCGTGGACAAAACCGTTACGGTTGAGGTGTTTCTCGGTCATTTCCACATGAAGCACAGCCTTGTTGGGAGCCCATTCCGTCACGGTAAAACCAAGCACCTCACGGAAGCCGTTTATGCTTTCTGCTTCAAATTCCAGATTCTGGTTGTTGTTCGTAGTCATCAGCGCACCTGATCAGTCAAAGGCTTTTTCGAGGACAGGATATTTCATCCTTTGTATACATTCGTTCATTGTCATAGTGATGGAGAATAGCAAACTAACCATCAGCCTACCGCGAACCATCAAACTAACACCACGTATCTTTTGTAGCCTTTACAATTTGTCGATACCCCCCATGCCAATCCGATATGAGGCATTAGTGCAATCCACAGATATCCTGACACTAGCCCAGAGATATGGCTGGCGCCTTCCAGTAATTAATGTCGAAAACAGGAATATCCATGCCGGACTTACTGAGTGAAATAACAAACCATGTTCTGACCATTACCCTGAACCGTCCTGACAAGCTGAACGCACTCAGTCCTGACATGCGTGAAGGGCTCATCGGGTTACTTCAGGAACAGACGGACAATCCGTCCTGCCGGGCCGTTCTGATTCGTGGTAACGGTCGGGGCTTTTGCACCGGAGCCGATGTACAGCCGGAACAGATCCTCAAACGTCGCGAGCACATTGGTGAGGAGGTAGAAGCAGGGATTAATCGGATCATTCGTTTGATCACAAACCTTCCGGTACCGGTCATTGCGGCAGTGAACGGGCCAGCAGCGGGCGCGGGTGTCAGTCTTGCCCTGGCGGCAGACCTGATGCTGGTTAACCGGGACGCACGCTTCCATCTTTCGTTCGCCCGGATCGGCGCCGTCATGGACGGTGGAAGTTCCTGGTTTCTGACCCGCACCATTGGTGCCCGGCGAACAGCCTCCCTGGCCCTCACCGGAGGTAATTTCAATGCTGAACAGGCGCTGGAGTGGGGGTTGGCTTACCAGGTGGTGGATAATGATGAGCTATTGGACACAGCAACCACCCTGGCCCTGAAGCTGGCCTCCGGCCCGACTACAGCACTGGCTCTGATCAAACACCAGATAGCGCAGGCGGAAACCCAGGATCTGGACAACACCCTCACTCTCGAGGCCCGGTGCCAACAGACCGCTTTCAATACGGATGACTTCGCTGAAGGCATCAGTGCACACCAGGAAAAGCGCAAGGCCAACTTTCGCGGCAATTGATCCCTCGCCCCAAGGCAGGTTTTTTATGGGGCCTGCCTTGGGGGATCGAATGCTGGACAGTCAGATCTTTCGGCCCACTTCCTGCCAGTATTTATCACGCAGGCGACGCTTGAATATCTTGCCGGAGTCCTCCCGTGGCAGGTCTGAGCCGACCTCGATGGTTTTGGGCACCTTGAAGCCCGCCAGATGCTCGCGGAGGTAGACCTTGACTTCCTCCACACAGATACCGTTAGCGCCTTCCGCTTCAACCACCGCCATCAACGATTCGCCAAACTCTTCATCGGGAATCCCGAAGACCGCGCAATCCTTGATCCCGGGGTAGTTGTGCAGCACCGATTCGATTTCCGCCGGATAGATGTTCACACCACCGGAGATCACCATATCCTTGACCCGGTCGGCGATGAACAGGAAACCATCCTCATCCAGATAGCCCATGTCGCCCGAGGTAATGAAGCCATCCCGGTCGATTTCTGACCGGGCTTCGGGTTTGCCGTGATAGGTGAAATCCAGCAACGGGAACCGGGAGTAGATTTCCCCCACGGCATTTGGGGGCAGGCAGTTGCCTTCTTCATCCAGAATCCGGATTTCCGCCTCCGGGACCGTCTTGCCCACACTGCCCGGTTTCGCGAGCGCCTGTTCAGAGTTACAGGCAACAACCGCACTGGATTCGGTGGAACCATAGAACTCGTTGATGACGGGGCCAAACCACTCGATCATCTTGCGCTTCACGTCCGCCGGACAGGGCGCCGCCGCGTGAATAATGAATTCCAGGGAGGACAGGTCATACTGGTTGCGCACCGCTTCAGGCAGTTTCAGCATGCGAATGAACATGATGGGGACCATAATGCCCGCCGTCAGTTTGTATTCTTCAATCAGCCGCAGCACTCCCTCGGCATCAAAGCGGGGAACGATCACCAACAGGTCGCTGATCTTTGAAGCCTGCATGCTGTAGCCGTTCGGGGCGCTGTGGTAGAGCGGACCGGGCACCATGCAGCGAGCCCCGGGCGCACAGCCGTAGACCCTGGAGCGAAAATCACGCATCTGTGCCGCGCCCTCCTGATCCAGCGTAACACGGCGCACGCCCTTGGGATGCCCGGTTGTGCCGGAGGTATACAGCATGGATGAAGGTCCGGTTTCGGCCGGTTCTGCGATGGGTTCCTCAGCGTCCAGCCAGTTCTGCCAGTCAGTCTCGCCTTCCGGCACAGCGCACACCTCCGGATCCAGATCAAACGCTGCCCGGATATCTTCGGGAGTTTCTACCACCAGGCACTGGACCCCACCAGGTATGGCATCATGGATCCGGCGCCACAGGTCGGCATGGATTACGATCACCTTGGCACCGCAATCCTTGAGGATATATTCCAGCTCTTCCCCGGCCAGGTGCCAGTTAATAGGAACACCATAGGCCCCGACATAATTGGCCGCATGGTTGGCAGTCAGGAAGGGAATATCATTGCGCATGAAAATGCCCACACAATCGCCCGGCTGCACGCCCATACGCTTGAAACCGTTGGCTGCCTGACGGATGTTGTGCTGAAACTGCTCATGAGTCAGGTGCCTGCTGCCACAGACAATGCCTTTGAACGACGCCTTATCGATTGTTGTATTTGTCACTGCGTGTCTCCTGTGAACTTACTCGCTCCCCATACTGAGCTCAGCGCCCGGTAAACTTCGGGGGTCTCTTTTCGTTGAATGCCCTGACACCTTCGACCCAGTCCTCGGCCATTGCACTGTCGCCGAAGGTTTCAACCTCCGACTGCAGCTGTTCTTCCAGGGAATTGTCCGACGACTCCAGGACCAGCTTTTTGATGTTGCCGTAGGCCCGGGTAGGTCCCCTGGCCAGGCGCTCTGCCAGAGCCCGGGTTTCGGATTGCAGTTCTTCGGTAGCAACGACCCGGTTGATCAGGCCCATATCCAGAGCCTGCCCGGAGGTAAACCGATCCCCGAGCAGCGCAATTTCCATAGCCTTCTTGGTGCCGACCAGGCGCGGCAAATAGTAGGAGGCGCCCCCATCGGGACTACTGGCGATGTGGGAATAGGCCAGGGTAAAAAACGCATCCTCAGCCGCTACCACCAGATCACAGCACAATGCCAGACTGACGCCAGCGCCGGCTGCTGCCCCGCGAACACTGGCAATAATGGGTTTGCGCAAGCGCCGCATGGTGTACATGATGGCATTGAGGCCATGGATACGATTCACGAAGGTGAGTCGCCGCTCTTCCGGGGTGAGTTCAGTAAACGCCATGAACGATTTCACATCGCCACCGGCCAGGAAATGGTCACCAGCCCCCCGGAGGACCACGCAGCGCACATTGGTATCCGCCTCCATGGCCTGGAATGTTTCGAGCAGTTGCTGCCGCATCTCGATCGAGAGCGCATTCCGGGCTTCCGGACGGTTCATTGTCAGATAGGCAACGTTGTTTTCTACCTCATAGAGCAAATGGGTCATTCTGTTATTGTCCTCCTGAATGGACCTGTGCAATCCCACAGGTAATCAACCGCACGCCGACTGCGCCCGCATTTCGTCAAGCTGTTCAGAGCTGTACCCCACCTCGGTCAGAACTGTATCGGTATCGGCACCGTAAGGCCGCGCCTCATGCCGGACAGAGGTTTCCGTGCGACTGAACCTGGGCGCTGGCGCCGGCTGTTTAATACCGCCTACCTCCACGTAGGTCTGCCGCGCCAGGTTGTGGGGGTGATTCTGGGCTTCCTTCAGGTCAAGGACCGGTGCGAAGCAGATATCGGTCCGCTCCATCAGCTCACACCACTCATCCCGGGTTTTCTGCAGGAACACTTCCGCAATGGCCTGCTTGAGTTCGGGCCAGCGTGATCGGTCCATCTGCTGTGCAAACTCCTCACGTGGCAGTTCTGCCACTTCAAGCAGCTGATTGTAGAACTGGGGCTCGATGGATCCGATGGAGATGTATTTGCCGTCGCGGGTTTCATAGGTGTCGTAAAAGTGGGCGCCACCATCAAGACGGTTAGTGCCTCGTTCAAGGGAGTGGCGCCCCATCTCATAGGCTGTATTGAACATCGACATCAGCACGGCTGAGCCGTCGGTCATGGCGGCGTCGATAACCTGGCCCTTGCCCGATGTCCTGGCTTCAAGTATTCCCGACACGATGCCCAGTGCCAGGAACATACCGCCGCCACCAAAGTCACCGACCAGGTTAAGTGGCGGCACCGGCTTCTCTCCCGGACGGCCTATGGCATGAAGCGCCCCGGTGAGGGAGATGTAGTTGATATCATGCCCGGCAGCCTGAGACATCGGACCATACTGCCCCCACCCGGTCATCCGACCGAATATCAGCTTCGGGTTACGCTCCAGGCACTGCTCGGGACCGATACCCAGTTTCTCGACCACCCCGGGCCGGAATCCTTCAAACAGGGCATCGGCATTTTCCACCAGTTTCAACAGGGCCTCGACACCGGCCTTGCTCTTGAGATTGAGGGAAATGGATCGTTTCCCCCTGCGACTGCAGTCCAGTGCAGGCCTTTCCGCTTTGGCACCCATACGTTCCACGCTGATGACTTCAGCGCCCAGATCCGCCAACACCATGCCGCAGAACGGACCAGGGCCGATACCGGCCAATTCAATAATACGGACGCCATGTAGCGGTCCCATACAACGCCTCCCACGCCACCCCCCGGCAACCATGCCGGTCGATGATCTTGTTATGTTTAGTCAGACCCGGCCACAACCTTCTGGTCAAACAGCTTCGCGATCTCCGGCGCGGACAGGCCCAGGGTGTCGGCAAGAATTTCTTCAGTATGTTCACCCAGTTTCGGAGCCCGGCGTACCGGCTCCCGCTCCAGTGAGGTGAAATTCAGCGGGTGATCCGGCATCAGGTACTCCCCGATGCCTGGCTGCTCCACCATCTGGAACAAAGGGTTGTCCGTCGAACAGTCAATATCCGATTCCACGGCTTCCTTGATGCTCTGGTACTTGCCCCAACACGCACCGGCATTGTCCAGTTCATTTGCCACCTGACTGAATGGACGCTGTGCAAACCAGGGCTGGAACAGCTTGGTAATCTGCTCCCGCCCCTGATAACGGTCCCCTTCCTTGCGGAAATCGAGCCCCATCCGGGTTTGCAGTTCGTTGATTTCAGTTGCGGTGCCGGTAACCTCGACGAGCGCCCGCCACTGGTTCGGGCTCACACCGACCACCATCACCCGTTCGCCATCCTGACAGGCAAAATCGTGACCATAGGTACCGTAGATATCGTTGCCGATAGCGTCACGCTCGGTTCCATTGATCATCGCCTCGGCGATATAACCGAGGTTGCCCAGCGTTGCCAGGGCAACATCCGCCAGCGCAATCTTCACCAACTGGCCCTCACCGGTTTTCAGACGATGGCGCTCCGCGGCCAACAGACCCAGGGCGATTTGCTGGCCGGTAATCACGTCCCAGGCCGGCATGGGGTTATTCAGCGGTGGGATCGATTTGCTCTTGCCCACGCCGGTAATTGAGGGGAAGCCCACTTTGCAGTTGACGGTATAATCAAGCGCACTTCTGCCATTGCGGTCACCGGTCAGGTTCATGTAAATCAGATCATCCCGATAAGCCTTCAACTGGTCATAGGACAACCACCCCTTGGCCGGGAAGTTGGTCAGGAACATGCCGGCATCCTCCCCGGGGGATGTAATCAGCCGGGTCAGCAGCTCCTGGCCTTCCGGACGCCGGAAGTCCACGGCAATGGAACGCTTGCCTTTATTCAGGCTATGCCAGTAAAGACTTTTCTGGTCAGCGGTCACCGGCCAGCGGTTGTAGTCAATGCCGCCACCAATAGGGTCAAAGCGGATGACATCGGCCCCCAGTTGTGCCAGCGTCATCCCACCTGATGGGGCCGCCACAAACGCGCTGCCTTCAACAACGCGGAATCCTGAAAGTATGCTCTGCATCAGCTGACCTCGGCATAGCCATTGTTGATCACCACCACATCGCGCTCGACGACACGGCAGCGGAAGGCCACCTCATCACCGTTGCGCCAGATTTCCGTGCGAATGGTTTCACCGGGATAGACCGGTGATGAAAACCGCAGGCGGATGCGATGGAACCTGGCCGGATCGTAATCGCACAACGTCTTGAGAATGGCGTGTGTTGCTACACCGAAGGTACACAGGCCATGCAGTATGGGCGCCTTAAAACCAGCAGCCCTGGCCACTTCCGGTGAAGCGTGCAAGGGGTTAAAGTCGCCAGACAAGCGATAGATCAGTGCGGCCTGGGCGAGCGTGGGCAGCTCACACACCTGGTCTGGCTCTCGCTCGGGAATCGGGTCCGGCTTGGGAGATGCAACCGCCGGGCCGCCAAAACCGCCATCGCCACGGGCCAGGGTCGTGCTGACCAGAGTGCAAAGGTCCTCTCCGGTGGCACTGTCACGCACCGTGCGCTCGGAAATAATCAACGCGCCCTTACCTTCACCCTTGTCGATAATGTCGGTGATTTTGGTGGTTGCCTCAACCTGCCCGGAGGCTGGCAGCGGCTTGTGCATGATCATTTCCTGACCGGCGTGCAGGATCTTGACCCAGTCAATACCGGTATCCGGTTCCTTCGCCCAGAACCCCGGATACGCCAACACATTGGCCTGGCTGGGAAGTGCCTTGAGGCCATCTTCATATACAAATTTCAGGCAATCCTCATCCAGGGGATCAATACCCAGACCCACACCCAGTGCATAGAGAATCGTGTCCTTCTCGGTGTACTGATGCTTGAGGCATTCAAACTTGCGGTTCATCAACTTGTCGTATTCGATGGCCACCGTTGCTCTCCTTTCCTGTAGCTAGATTCCGACTCAGTTCCAACCCGGAGGCTGGAACAGAGCCGTAGTCGGGTTCAGCCGGATCAGAACGGATCCCAGCTGAACACATCAGCGGAACGGCTCAATGGATAGAAATCGGCTTCAAAGGCCGGCAGCACACGATCCAGAACAGTTTCCGGAGTCCACCCCTCGGAGGTGTGGGCGGAACGGAACGGGCGCGGCTGACTGAACAGGAAGATCTCGTTGTTGCGAACACCAAAGATCTGGCCCGTAACGTTCTTCGCCTGGTCGCTGCACAGGGACACAGCCAGGGTAGCGATCTTGTCCGGAGTCATTTGCTGAATCTTGGCAACGCGGGCCTTTTGCTCTTCGCTGTCGGTCGGGATACTGCCGATCAGACGGCTCCAGGCAAAGGGTGCGATGCAGTTGGAGGTCACACCAAAACGCTGCATGTCCAGCGCCATGGACTTGGACAGGCCAACAACGCCCATCTTGGCCGCTGCATAGTTAGCCTGGCCGAAGTTACCGATCAGCCCGGAGGTGGAGGTCATATTGACGAAGGTACCACTACCCTGCTCACGGAAGATCGGCGCTGCTGCACGACTGACGTTGAAGGTGCCCTTCAGGTGCACGGCCAGGACCGCATCGAAATCTTCCTCGGTCATCTTGTGGAAGATTACGTCGCGGAGGTTACCGGCGTTATTGATCACACCGTCGATGCGACCAAACGTATCAATGGCGGACTGGATGATCTTCTGACCACCTTCCCATTCGGTCACACTGTCAAAGTTGGCGACAGCATCGCCACCGGCCGCCTTGATTTCGTCGACCACTTCCTGGGCTGGCGTGGCATCGTTGCCGGAACCATCAGCGCTGCCGCCGATGTCGTTAACCACAACTTTTGCCCCGCTTTGTGCCAGCATCAGCGACGTTGCACGCCCGATACCACGGCCCGCACCGGTAACGACGATGACTTTCCCTTCAAGAAGTTTACTGTTGCTCATGACACCCTCCTACAGGTCTCTTGTTTGATTCATCAATGTTGCTCAATACAATTTGCCGGCGTTCAGGCGTTACCCACCAGGTTTCTGGCGATGACTTTCAAGGCCAGGGTTTCCTCCGCACCTTCGAAAATCGACAGCACGCGGGCATCCACGAAATAACGGCTGACGTCCGATTCTTCCGCGTACCCCATGCCGCCATGAATCTGCATGGCTTCCCGGGTCACCCACTCCGCAGCCCGGCAGGTGAACAGCTTCACCAGACTGGCCTCCATCTGGCCCGCCCCTTCATCCATCATGCGCGCCACCGAGTAACTGAACTGGCGTGAGGCCGTCAGCGTGGCCATCATTCGACCCAGCTTCACCCGGGTCAGCTGGTAATCACCCACCGCACTGCCAAAGACCTTGCGCTCCCGGGAATAACCGAGGGCCTTCTCGAACGCGGCCTGCATGACCCCTGTGGCCCGGGCTGCGGTCTGAATACGACCACCGGCGAAACCCGCCATGGTGAAGTAGAAGCCCTTGCCCCGGCCCGCTTCCTCGCCAATCAGGTGATCGGACGGCACGAAATAGTCTTCGAAAAACACATCATAGGAATGCATACCGCGATAGCCGAGTGTGGCTATGGCCTTGCCGGAGATAGTGCCGCCCCCGGGCTGGCGATGGTCAAACCGGTGCCCCGGCGTTGCGGGCTTTTCCACCAGGAACAGACTCAGCCCCTTGTGCCCCAATGCCGGGTCGGGCTCGGTGCGAGCCATGGTGACCAACAGACTGGCTTTGCCGGCGAAGGTGCACCAGGTCTTGCTGCCATTGAGAACCCAGCCGCCATCGACCGGCGTCGCTTTCAGACCAAGTGAGGCCACATCGGAGCCGTAGTTGGGCTCGGTAATGGCAATGGCGCAAAGTGTCTCACCGGAGGCAATACGGGGCAGCCAGGTCTCCTGCTGGGCCTGGGTACCCCCCTGCAGCAGGGCCTTGGCGGCAATTTCCGGGCGGGTGATCAGAGAACCGGCGCCACCCAGGGAGGCCTTGGACAGCTCTTCCGTCACCACAATCATGCCAAGGCTGTCATCCCGGTCGTCCGGCTGCAGGCCACCAAAGCGCTCCGGAATGCTGATTCCAAAGCATCCCAGCTCGGCCGCCTGCTGAAGGATTTCATCCGGGATATCCAGGTCTTCCCGGTGGATTTTCTCGGCCAGGGGCGCAACAACGTCCGCACCAAAGCGGGCGAACATGTCACGCACCATTTCCTTGTCTTCGTTGAGCAGGGTCGGCAAGCGGGTGCTGCCACGCTCGCTGACCGTGGCGCCAATCGATGCCAGGAACTCACCACTGCCATAAACAGAACGCAGTTCACGGATGTCGTTGTCAGTGTAGAGTGCCGACAGTTCCGCGATTTCCAGCCCCATATCACCGGCACGGGCGATCAATCGCTGGATCGCCGAACTGACCGCTTCCGCGGAAAACGCCAGCGCCGTGCTGACGGCAAACTCGTCTTCAGTTGCCGCGTCCGCTGCATAACGGCACACAGCATCGGAAGCAGCGAGTTCCGCGGTACAGAAAGCCAGTTCGTAGCAGCTCAACTGGTGTTTATCCAACAGATCGGAATCCAGCTTGCCGTCAACCGTGGAAAACGACTTGAGGTTCTTCAGGCCCTGCTGAACATACGCCTGGACCTGACTG
Organism: Marinobacter alkalisoli; assembly: GCF_045449855.1. NCBI lineage: Bacteria > Pseudomonadati > Pseudomonadota > Gammaproteobacteria > Pseudomonadales > Marinobacteraceae > Marinobacter > Marinobacter alkalisoli. The sequence goes on from NZ_JBJJLC010000012.1 coordinate 190,058, forward strand.
ACACATCGGTCCGCCTGCTCCAGAGCTGCAACCTGTTCACTGACACTCATTACGACACCTTTCCGAATCTGGTTATTGAGGGACTGATCAAAGGCGCTCACCGGTGTGGCCGGACGCCCGGCCACACACTGGCACCCGCTTATTCGTAGCGACCTATAATGGAAATGCTGCAAATGTTCTGGTGCGGGAAACCACCCAGGTTATGGTTCAGGGCAAGTCGGGGGTCCTTGAGCTGACGGTCTCCGGCCCGCCCCTGGAACTGCAGGTAGTTCTCATAGATCATTCGCATGCCCGATGCGCCGATGGGGTGACCGAAACATTTCAGCCCACCGTCAATCTGGCAGGGAATTCGGCCGTCGGCATCGAAGTCACCGTTAAGGACATCCCGAACCGCCTGCCCCTCATCGGACAATTGCAGGTCTTCCATGGTGACCAGTTCGGTGATGGAGAAGCAGTCATGCACTTCGGTCATGCTGATTTCTTCCCGGGGCTTCCTGATACCCGCCTCGTCGTAGGCGCGCTGGGCAGCAATGCGCGTGGTCTTGATGTGCGAGCCGTCCCAGGTCTTGAAGCCGGCTTCCTCGCCATTGGACACCGCCAATTGCAGGGCCTTGACCGACACCAGGTCTGCCTTGCCCAGGCGTTTGGCGATCTCCGGCGTGGTCACAATGGCGCAGGCAGCACCGTCACTGACACCACAGCAATCGAACAGACCGATGGGCTCGGCAATGTACGGCGCATTAATGGCCTGCTCTTCGGTAATTTCGCGCTGCAGGTGGGCCTTGGGGTTCTTGGCACCATTGGCATGACTTTTCACGGAAACATGCGCCATGGCGCGCTTCAGGTCAGCCTTGTCGACACCGTGCTTGGCGCGGTAACCGCTGGCCAGTTGGGCGAATGCCCCGGGTGCGGACAGGTTCGGCCAGTACATGTCGTTTTCAACCCCGCGAGTACGCTGTGGCAAGCCGCCGTAACCCACGTCCTTGAGCTTCTCGACACCCAGCGCCAGCGCAATGTCACAAGCCCCGGAAGCGACCGCATACACCGCGCCTCGAAAGGCTTCGGTACCGGTAGCGCACATATTCTCCACTTTAGTCGCGGGGATATTCGGCAACCGCAGGGCTATCGACAGCGGCATGGCGCTGGAGCCAACGTTGAATGCATCAATACCGGCGCCAAACCAGGCCATCTGGATCTGGTTTTTATCGATGCCCGCATCTGCCAGACCTTCCTCAAATGCCTCAACCATCAGATCCGCAGGGCTTGCGTCCCAGCGCTCACCGAACTTGCTGCAGCCCATTCCGAGGATCGCTACTTTATCTTTGATTCCACTAGCCATTGTCATTCACCTGTCTTAGCTGCGTAAGTTATTGCTGGACCGGAGTGGCCTTCCAGAAGTACTTCCGGAAACCCCGCTGGTTATCGAACTGACGGATACGGAAATGCATCGACACCGGTACGCCGGTATCGATAGAGCCCGGCTCCACCTCGGTGAAGTCCATCATCAGACGACCACCACCCTCGAACTCAACCAGGCCGAAATACGCAGGTGGGTTCCAGTCAAAGGTCAGACGGTCAGCGGTCCAGGTCTTGACGCGGCCCTGTACGGCAGACATTGGATAATCGTCCTGACTGTCCAGTTCGCCGCATTCGGGGTTAACGCAATAGTTTTCCTTGGGGATCTGAATGGTGCCGCAGCTACGACATTGGCCACCCACGAAGCCGGTCAGCAAATCCTTGCGGCGGTACATGGCAGCGAGGTAGCTCTGCTTGTCCATCTCACCACGTTTGCCGACCTCACGCTCAACCAGGTTGTTGAAGCTCAGGAAGCGGTTGTAGTTGGCATCCTCACGGCGACGCGCCAGGGCGCCAGCAAAGCCGGTTTTCGGCTGTTTGTCTTTGATCTTGTCGGTGGCACGGAACAGAACCGCGTCGGTGCCCTGACCAAACCCGGTCACCAGGATCAGATCACCTGCGGTCGCTTTTTCCAGCGCGGCGGCCAGCAACAGGATGGGGTGAGCCACACCGGATACACCCACGCTACCAATGTGGTTGTCCACCAGCGCCTCGGCAGGGATCCCCATCTTTTTGGCAACAGCCGCCGGTGTTCTGGCCTGATCCGATGCCAACACAAAGTGAGCAATGTCGTCGGCTTTCACACCCGCCTTTTCGAGCAGGCGGGACACCGCCTGGGGTACGCTCTTCATGTAACCTTCATCACGAATCCAGCGCTCTTCCCATTCATAATCGAGGGTCGAGTCCTCACCGCGGTAATGGTCGACGAAGTCAGTCACGTAGGTTTCGTTGCCCAGGTATTCGGCGATAACCCCCTCCGTGCCAACACCGAGTGCAGCCGCACCATCCCCCCAGAGCATTTCGGCGCGTGAACCACACTTACTGCGCCGATGTTCGGAAGCCACTAACAGCGCATTGCCGCTACCGCCTGCACCGGACTCCAGCATGGAGATCAACGCCGAGGTTCCTGCTCTCTGGGAGGCGGCAACATCCATGGTACGAAGCTGATCACCCAGATTCAGAGCCTGGCTCACAACCACCGAGTTCTGGCGATCCAGGAACGGCAGTGTGGTAGACGCCAGGTACAGCGTATTGACGGACCCGGCATCGAGGACCGACAGACAGTCCTGACCAGCCTCGACAGCCATGGTGATGGTGTCCTCATCCCAGTTACAGACGCTGCGCTCGCCCTTGGCAAGGCCGCGAAGGCTGGGGTCAAACCAGTCGTTGGCATCGGCAATAGCCGCCTTGGACAAGCGGGTTCTGGGAATGTAGGCACCGTAGGCGGTTATACCAAACATGTGAATTCCTTCCTTTAGTTGTGCAATCTCAACAATCGTTGATGGTGATTAAGAGCTCTGTTCGCCGTTAAAGCGAGCGCCCGATCACCAGCTTCATGATCTCGGAGGTGCCGCCATAGATCCGACGCACGCGGGCATCCACATACATGCGGGAAATCGGGTATTCGCGCATGTAGCCGTAGCCACCGAACAACTGCAGGCACTTATCGACAACCACCCCTTCGTTCTCGGTCGTCCAGAGCTTCGCCATGGCCCCCTCTTCCGGGGTCAACACACCTTCGTCACACTTCTTGATGCACTGATCGAGGTAGGCCCAACCCACTTCCAGATTGGTTTTCATGTCAGCGAGCGTGAACTGGGTGTTCTGGAACTCAAAAATCGCCTGCCCGAACGCCTTGCGCTCCTTGACGTAGTCCCTGGTGATCTCGAAAGCACGCTGGGCTTCAGCTTGTGCGCGACAGGCAATGGTGATTCGCTCACGGGGCAATTCCCGCATCATGATCCGGAAACCCTCGCCTTCCTCGCCCACCAGATTACTGATGGGAACACGCACATCCTGGAAGAACATTTCGGAAGTATCAGCCGCCTTCTGACCGATCTTGTCGAGGTTGCGACCGCGGGAGAAACCGGCGCGGTCCGTTTCGACGATAATCAGGCTGATGCCACGGCCACCGGCACTGGGGTCCGTGGTACAGGCCACCAGGACAAAGTCACAGTTCTGGCCGTTGGTGATAAAGGTCTTCTGACCATTGATGACGTATTCATCGCCATCCCTGACGGCCGTGGTGCGAAGATTCTTCAGGTCGCTGCCAACTCCGGGCTCGGTCATACCAATGGCAGCAATTTTTTCCGCTGTGACCATCTTCGGCAGCCAGTACTTTTTCTGCTCTTCGGTACCGGCGCTCATCAGATAGTAGGCAACAATATCGGCCTGAACGGAGAAGCCGACACTGGCACCGCCAATGGCATAACCGGTTTCTTCGGAAAGCACCATGTTGTAGAGGAAGTCCGCGCCCGGACCGCCATATTCCTCCGGCACGCCACAGCACAGAAAGCCGTTCTCCGCAGCCTTTTCCCAAAGACTGCGCGGCACCACGCTTTCTTCTTCCCATTGCTCGATGTTGGGCTCCAGCTCAGCGCGGAAAAAGCGGCGAACATTCTCACGAAACAGCTCATGGTCACTGTTGTAGATTGACCGGTTCTGCATATTTTTATCCTCTTGACGCAACAGAAAACCCTTGATGTGAGTTACCGTATCAGCAAGAAAAAACTACAACAATTATATACTTTTTATATGTCCTATCTTTTTTTGGTATATTATTGGTTAAAGAACAGCCACCAGGACTTATCCATAAATGTGGTATAGAGTACGTAAAACAGATATTTAAAAGTTATAGAAGAGGGATAGCATGCCTTTCAATCTGAACATCGACCTTCGCCAGCTGAACACCTTTCTTACGGTCGCCGACACGGGAAGTTTCAGCCGCGCATCCGAAAAGCTGTTTGTGGCACAACCCGCACTGAGCCGGCAAATCCGAATGCTGGAGGAAGCCCTGAACGTCGAGGTATTTGTCCGACACGGCCGGGGGGTGGTGTTAACGGCTGCTGGCGAGCTGCTTTACGAGCGGGCCCGCACCCTGCTCCAGAGCCTGGAGCGAACACAGGCCGACGTGACTGCGGTTGCCGGCGAGGTTACCGGCCAGGTGACACTGGGGCTGCTGCCTACCGTAGCCCACACCTTCTCCGGCGCCACCATCGAGGAATATCGCAAACGCTTCCCTCAGGTAACCCTTGCAGTGAAATCCGCAATGAGTGGCACACTGCAACAAATGGTGATGCAACACCGACTGAATCTTGCCATTACCTACAGCCACCATGGCAGCCATAAGAATCTGCGCTACCAGCCATTGATCGAAGAGCGCTTTTATCTGATCTCGCCCCCGGATACCAAGGTCTCCAAACTCTCCGAGATCACCCTGGATGAAGTTATGGATCTGCCCCTCGTGCTGCCGGAAGAAAAACATGGTTTGCGCGTACGCATGGAAAAAGAGGCGGCGGAACGTAATAAATCCCTGAACCTGGCACTGGAAGTCAGCGCCTGGCCGATGCTGACGGATATGGTAAGGCGGGGACTGGGTTACACCATCCTTTCTTCAGCTGCCGTCCACGACATGACGTCAAGATCCGAAGTTGTCGCCATCCCCATCACTTCCCCGGAGATCAGCAGGACCCTGGCGATTGTCACCCCGATGGACCTTCCCTCTTCCGTGGCCACCCTCAAGCTGGCGGAGATCATCATGCAGCAAGTAGCCATTCAGGTTCAGGCCGGAATCTGGAACGGAAAGTTGTTATTCGATCCAAAGGAGATTGGCGACACCCATAAAAGCCCGATACTGCATGAGAATGCATAGAAAAACTGGATAGCTAGAGTCTGCCAATATCAGAACCAGGAGGCCGAAATACAATAAAGGCATAGCTAATATCGAATATAGATAATTGTTGAAGGAAATATCTGCTGTTACTTTTCATGCGCTACCTGACGTACAAGGATAATTTCAAGAAGGCGTCAGTCAGGGTACGCCTGTGTAGATTGTCGATATTCCAACAATAATCTTTGGAGATGAAGCCCCTATGCCCAATAATAAACTATTCACAGCCATCAAACTGACTACAGCCACTGTAGCGCTGGGCGTCGCCGGACAGGCCACCGCCATCGGATTTAACGCTGGCGATGCAACCGTCGATATTTACGGCTATGCACGGCTCAATGCCTCCTACGATATTGATGAAGATATCAGCGTTGCTACCGGCACCCGCTCAGGTGATTTCAGTAAAGTGAACACAGGAGCGGCAGAGGATGATGAAGTCTCCGGCCATTTCGGCGCCGATGCCGTGCAGTCACGTCTCGGTGTTCGTACCACGCTCCCGAATGACTTAAAAATCACCGTCGAAGGTGATTTCCGGACCAGCACCAGTACCGTTCGCCTGCGGCATGCTTTCGGCCAATACAAGAACTGGCTGGCGGGTCAGACCTGGTCGAACCACACATCATTCACCGGTGCCACTTCCGTGCTGGAATTTGACGGCGTAGCGGGTAACGCAGGCCTTTACAGCCGCTCTACCCAGGTACGTTACACCACTGGTGGTCTGTCACTGTCAGCTGAAGACTCCAAGGCAAGCATTACTGACGGTACTGCGGCTGTAGGGACCAAACAAAGCGTTCCGACCTTTACCGCACGCTATACCGGCAAGTCCGGACCTTTGGCCTACACCACATCTGCACTGGTACAGCAGGTTGGTTATGACACCGGCACCGAAGACGATGCGGCATTGGGCTATGCTGTCTTCGGCTCTGCCAAGTTCAACGTAACCGATACGGTCAGCATTCAGGGCAACGTCAACTACACCGACGGCGCCAACGGCTATCTGTGGCGCTCAGGCACCAACTACTATGGTGAAGATGCCTATGTAGACGCCAACGGCGACGTAGAAACCATTACCGGCTACAGCGCCAACCTGGGCACCAGCATCAAGGCCGGCCCGGGTGCGTTCAACGTTGTTTATGGTTTCACCACCATGGACTGGGACGACGCTGTCGATGATGGCCTGGCCGTGGGTGACAAACACGAAACCAACACCAATGCGTTCGTTAACTATCAGTGGAGCCCGGTGCAAAGCGTCAATCTCGGCGTTCAGTACGGCTACTACGAAGTAGAGAAAGTGAACGGTGACGATGGCGATGCAAGCCGCGTTCTGTTTGCTGCGCAGTATAACTTCTGATCAGATCTGATCTGAGGTAAAACCCGGATAGCGCTGCTGTCCGGGCACTCTCCTGCCAGCGCACCCTCACACCTAACAATGGATTCGGTTATCTGGTTGTCGATTGCGACCTGGTGGCAGACCTGCTCGAAGCGGTTCCTCAGCTTGAGGAAGAATTGAAACAAGCGTTGTGAGTTGTGCTCAGGGGTTTTCAGTCGTTGTTGTACCCCTATTATGCCCCCTCCCCGGGGGCTTTTTTTATGCAGAATCTCCCTGCGAGCTGAGACTGCCTTTTGTCATGCCTGTTCGGGCTCCAGCTGTGCGACAAACCGAAGTCGGTCCGAGATCAGAGTCTGATACTGGATTTTCATGTCCTCGGGCATAAACGAGGCCTCAATGATTGCTGGGGCCGTTTTCTTCACTTTGCCTGCCAGGCCGGAGAGCCGTTTCTTCACCGTTTTTTCAATGAGCCCGGATTTCTCCCCCAATTCGATGAAATCAGCTCCGGAATAATACCCATTGCCCATGGTACGGTAATACTCAGGTTCACCCTCTTTAAGCATCTTCAGGGCCATGGGGTTTACAGCCTTGGAACTGTATAAGCTTGAAGCCAATACATCGTAGCAGGGAGCCAGCTTCAACACGGCGTCATGTAGGAAGCTGATATTCTTCAGATGATGGTCGTCATTTCCCACCAGGTAACTGAACACAAGCCTTTCCAACAGCTCCATAGCCACTGCCGCACCCGCGTTTTCCATGACCAACTCGATAACGGTTTGATAGCTGGCTGCTGTGTACTTGTATGATGAATGGGAATTGGAGATACCCAACGCCTGCATGGCATCTTCCTGGTGTAGCTTGGCGCCATCCTCGAAATCCCGGTCGTAGCGGCGGATTACAAAGACCAGGTGACCATCTTTTAGCTCGATCAGCCCACAGGGCGGCACCGGAAACCCGACTCTGCTCATCAACGCGAGCGTCGCATGTTCGTTCTCGGCGACATGTGGATACTCTTCCGGGGAGGGCTTCATGATGAACTGCCCCCCGCTGTCCACCAGCTTAAGGCTTCCATCCTGGATAGCCATCTGAGCTTTCATCTGGACACCGCTGATCGAAAAACCATGAGTTTGCCTAGGCATGGCAGTGACCAGATCCTTGCGACTTTCAGCCAGATCCAGATTGACTTTGCGGGTGCCGAACATCCGTTCGAGGCAATGTGCGTGGTACTGGGACGCTGACCTCGCGGGGAGCGCTTTAAGACAGATCAAACAGTTCAATGGTCACAGCTCCAGGTAGATCGTCTCCGTTGTGTACCAGCAAAGAGAAGTCGTCACTCGGGTCGATGCGCTGTTCAGTAGCCTGCACCCGCTTGAGCCAGCCTTCGCTGACCAATCCACTAAAATAAGGTGGCAGACCTTTGTGCTCAAAAGGCTCCTCCCTCAGGGGCAAGCTCAGGCTAAGTGGCGGCTGTCGGAGTTTCAGGTACGTTTTGTCGTACTGGAACCGAACCGTGTTGCCTTCGCGCTCAAGGATGCCGGCCACTCGACCATTCATCTTCACCTGCGCTTTCATTTCAGCTCAATCCAGAGTTTGAAGTTCAGTACCGACCCGATTCCTTCCAGTGTCCGAATCGTTGGGTTGCCGTTGCCACTTGCGATTGAGCGATAGGTGTTGGGCGAGATACCACACAGATCGCTGACTTCGGTGGGGTTGAGGCTAAGCGCCTTCCTCCTCGCCTCCAGGAGATTGGCCAACTCCGGAAGAGGGCGCAAATCCGGCTCATCAGATGCCTCGATTTGCTCTGCCAAGTTTTGCAGGTGCAGGATTTCTTCATTCACGGCTTCCAGCAGCCCCCGCTTGGTTTTCATGATGCCCACCACCTGTCAGTTAAATGCGTTAATATTCGATATTATTATCCATTTAGCACTATACTGACAATATTATCAACATAATTCAGTATATTTCTCATTGCACACATATAAATACACAATCATCATTATATTGCCGGATCAACTTTAGTTGGTCGATTCGGCTGCTTTGTGTTCGCTGATTTTTTGTACGATGGGTCGTGTCACGGACCATTCTCCAGCTCATAAGCGTTGGTGGCCTGCATTTCGCTCATCAACCACTCCTTGAAGGCCTTCATGCCCGAGGTTAGCGGGCGGTGCTTTTGGTAGACCAGATAAAAAGCCCTGTGCGTATCAAGCGGAATATTGAACGGCACCACCAGATCCCCCGAACTGATTTCCCTGGACGTCAGCGTGGGGTCTGCCAAAGCCACACCCAGATTTTCCTGCGCGGCCGCGGTGGCTAGCTGACCACTGGATAACTGAAGGCTGTCCCTGGGGGTAATAAACTCTGCGCCTGCCAATTGCAACCAGTTCTCCCACTCCCACTTGCGTTTGCTGACATAAATCAACGTGTGATGACGCAGGTCTTCCGGAACCTCCAAAGGCGACTTTCCATCTAAAAGTTTCGGACTACACACAGGCACCAGCATAACTTTCTGCAGAAAGTGAACCTCGATGTCATCCCATTCGCCGTTCCCATAGTAGACCGCCATATCGGTGCTCGACCGATTGAAATCGAGCAATCCCATAGAAGCGTTTATCTGAAGCTCTACATCCGGATACAGCTCCCGAAAACGAGACATACGTGGCATTAACCACCGGGTCAGGAAATTGGGTGCCACGCTAATCTGAACGACATTGGTTTCCTGATTCGTTGCCAATCGGTGAGTCGCCATCTCAATCTCGTCCAGCGCGTGCTTGACGGACATCAGATACTGCTCCCCAGACGGCGTCAGCTCAACCTTCCGCTTGCTCCGGCTAAACAGTGTTATCCCTAAATATTCTTCAAGCGTTTTAATCTGGTGGCTGACGGCAGAAGCGGTCACGGATAACTCTTCTGCCGCAGCCGAAAAACTGCTTTTTCTGGCCGAGACCTCAAACATTCTTAACGCATTGAGAGGAGGAAGACGACGCATAGGGGTTACCACTTATGATGAATTTTTCTCATCATTATGCTTAGAAAGGATCGCTTTTCCAACTGCCATGACCTCAGTAGCATAGCCAATATAGAAACTTATCGACGCCACCAGGAGGATCACACCATGGCTAAACAACATTCAACTGTGCCGAGCATTACCGAAATTGATCACTATGTGAAACTTGGCAAAGCACAGCGCAACCAATACATCGCGGACAAGGCCACTGCCCTGGCAGCAAGCTTCAAAGCTGCTCTTCGTTCTCTGTTTCAGGTTACGGTTTCCAAACAGTCTCCGAGCCACTAATTGATCTGGTCTCCAAACGCCTCTTTCACGTGCCCGGCCAATGCACCATTAACCGGGCTGGTATCAGCGCGGACCAGTGCAATCTGGTAATCAGCCAGCGCCCTCAGGGCCGCTCAGCCTGGACTTTTATACACCGACAACACCACCGCTCGACCTTATGGCAACGCTTGAGTTCTGGGTCAGAATCTATTGGCGCCGGCGCTATTTCCGACGCCTGTTTGTACCGTCGCCAGAGGAAAACGATCAGATACTTTCTGACATCGGTTTTGAACGGGAGGATATCAAGTGGGCGCTGGAGCTGCCGCTGAAAATCGACGCACTGAAGGCCCCGGCTGCTTGTCGCGGGGCCCGGGGAGAGGGCTGAATTTTATGGATTAGCTGCGTGGTAAACCTATATCTGGCAACAATTACTATGCCAGCCTAACAACCACGCCTTCTGTCTCTATCGAAGGGGCGGAGAATTTATCCATAACCATGGGATCATGCCCGGGAACAACTAGCTCGGGAGCGCTTGCCAGTTCCGTAATAACATCATAGGCATCCAACATTTCACCCACATGATGGACGATCGGAAACGGTCGAGACTCCTGGAAGTTGGCGTAAAAATGGGTCGCGTCAGAAGCAAGCACGAGCCAGCCTTTATCCGTCCAGACCTGTACGATCTGTAGTCCGGCGGTGTGCCCACCAACACGATGCACAATAATACCCGGCCTTATTTCTTTTGACCCATTCAGCATAACAACACGACCATCATAAACTGCGCTTACCATGTCGAGGACATCGTCGACATGGTAAGCCTTCCTCAGCACCGAATGGCGCATATATGGCCCCGTCGCATACTGCATTTCATCCGCCTGGACAAAGAACCGGGCATCAGGCAACAAATCACAATTACCGGCGTGGTCATAATGCAGATGGGTCAATACGACGTCTTTAATATCAGTCGGGGAAATATTCAGCAGGGAGAGAGAATTTACCGGGCAACGCAAGAAAGTTCTCCCTCTTTGAACGGCTGCTTCCTTATTAAATCCCGTATCAACCAGAACCAGATTGTCTCCTGAGCGTATAAGCCAGACAAAATAATCCATGCTGCCAGCACTTTCATGTGGATCACCATCCAGAAAGTTTTCCGATGATTTTCTATTCACTGTGGCGTAACGAATAGCAAATACTTCATGCACATTTTCAGGCATGCCCCTCCCCCACTTTTTATTTAGAAAGACGTCCAAAGAGCGCCCTCGTTGTCCGTGATCTACCTATCCGTCTTCACTCAGAAAGCGAAAGATCTCGGTATGATCACAACCTTCCGGCATGGAATGTTTTGCCTGATTCCAAAGCTCTGCGCATGTTTCAAGCACCGGTGAGCTCCTGTGCATCCCTTCAGCCATCGAGAGTGCTATACCCAGATCCTTTGCCATCAAATCCAGACTAAAACCGGAGTTAAATGCCTGAGACAAAATAAACTGCTGGAACTTTACTTCTGTGCTGTTGTTTCGCCCGCTCGATGCATTAAGTACATCAACGACCTTGGCCGGTTCGATGCCAAAGTGCCGAGCAATCTGCACCGCATCCGACGCGGCTACCAATCCGGCTGCCGACACATAATTATTCAAGGCCTTGATGGCATGACCTGCCCCCAGCGGGCCAACATGAAACAGCTTTTTCCCAATCATCGCCAGCAAAGGGCTGATGTCCTCATAGATCAGCTCATCGCCACCAACCATGATCGCCAATTCAGCCGAGTCAGCTTTCTTGACGCCCCCGGAAACCGGTGCGTCCATGAAAGCAATACCCAGCTCCGCCAAGGCTTGCCCTCTTTCCCAGGTGCCATTTGGTTCGGAGGAGCTCATATCAATCACCAAACTGCCTTTTTCAAGCCTGTGTGCCAGCCCACTGGCTCCGCCCTCCTCACCGCCAAACAGCACGGAATTCACAATGTCACCATTGGGCAGCATCAAAATAACGACATCCAGTTCCTCACCCAGGCTCTCATATGATGCGTATCTGACACTGTACGTATCCGCAAATTTTTTAGCGACATCAATGTCGGCATCATTGACCGTTAGATGGACTCCGTTGCTCGACAGGTTCCTCGCTATCGGCCACCCCATTTTCCCGAGACCAATAAATCCCACCATTGATCGTTTCAGGTCCATATCAGCTACCCTCCGCGTCATATTCAGCGAAGACCTGGCGAGCAATGCGGAAACTGTCGATACCGGCAGGGATGCCGCAATAGACAGCCACCTGAAGGAGAATTTCCCGAATTTCCTCACGGGACAATCCATTATTCATTGCACCCCGGAGATGCAATGCCAGCTCATGCGGGCGATTCAAGGCGCTAATCATTGCAAGGTTGATCATGCTCCGCTGTTGCTTGCTAAGTGTTTCACGCCCCCAAACGGCGCCCCAGCAATATTCGGTGGTCAACTCCTGAAGCGGCATCGAAAACTCATCCGCATTTTTCAGTGAATTATCCACGTATTCATCGCCAAGAACCTCACGGCGGATGTTAAGGCCTTTCTCAAACAGTTCACTGGACATATCTTCGCCTCCTGCTTCTTGATAATTGATAAAAACGGTGAGGCAGCCCGTATAGACTTGAGAAGCCTCACCAAACCGTCCGTCAGGTATCGGCCCCAACAGCCTTTGCCCCGGATGTCGTCGCCTGCTCTTTGGAAACAGTCTTTTTATCCGGAGCTCTTTTCTTCATTGCCCTCAACGCTTTTCTCACATTGCTGTGCGGATCCTGCGATTCACCGACAATTCCTTTACGGAAGGCCATAACTATCAGCACAAAAATCGCGCCCTGGATAAACATGACCCATTGCCCGGCTTCCGCAAGAGTGCTTTGCAACGTCACAATGATTGCCGCGCCGACAATTGGCCCCAGTATGGTTCCGACGCCTCCAACCAGGGTCATTAATACGACTTCACCTGACAGGTGCCAGCTTGCGCCACCCAGGGAAGCAAGCCCGAACACAATGACCGAGAGGCCTCCCGCCAGACCTGAAAATGCTGCAGAGAGCACGAATACCCCAAGCTTGTAATTTGCAATGCTGTAACCCAACGACACCGCCCGATCCGGATTCTGGCCAATAGACCGCAAAACCTGCCCAAACGGAGAGTAAACAATGCGGTATATTGCCAGGAAACTGAGCACACATATGCCAAGCACGACATAATAGAAGTTGACGTTGTCCTTGAGATCGATCAGCCCCATCAACTCCCCTCTGGGTACGTTCTGAATCCCGTCTTCCCCACCGGTAAATGGTGCCTGCAGATAGATGAAGTAAATCATCTGTGCCATAGCCAAGGTAATCATGGCGAAGTAAATCCCGAGCCTTCTAACCGCAACAAAGCCAAAAACCAGTCCCAGCAGGGTCGCAGCAACAACACCAGCAAGGAGGCCTAGCTCAAAGCCCACGTTCCAACTGGTAAGAACATGCGCGGTGACATAACCCGCAGTGCCATAAAAGGCTGCATGCCCAAAAGACAGCAATCCGGCGTAGCCAAGCAGTAGATTAAAGGCACTGGCAAACAGTGCCAGGCACAAGAGCTTCATCAGGAAAACCGGGTAAAACAAAAAGGGGGCAATCAGTGCAACAATTGCCAATCCCACCAAGAATGCGATACGCATTGGATAAACCTCCTTAAACAGCCTTTCCGAAGAGCCCGGACGGCTTAACAAGCAGTACGATGACCATGACAACGAAAATCACCACGCTAGACGCTTCCGGATAAACAACACGAGTCAGCCCCTCGACAATCCCCAGGCCAAACCCGGCAATAATGGCACCACCAATGGAACCCATTCCGCCAATAACGACGACCGCGAATACAATGATGACAAGGTCAACACCCATGAGCGGAGACACCTGATAAACCGGAGCAGCCATTACTCCGGCAAACGCTGCGAGAGCGACACCGACTCCATAAGTCAGGGTAATCAGAGTCGGCACCCGGACACCAAAGGCCTGGACCAGTTGGGGGTTTTCCGTGGCAGCGCGCAGGTATGAACCAAGTTTGGTTCGCTCAATGAGATACCATGTCGACACACACACGATGACCGAGGCAACAATGACCCAACCCCGATATATGGGAAGGTACATGAAGGAAAGGTTCAGTGTTCCCTTGAGGAGTTCGGGCACTTCATAACGCTGCCCGGAAACACCAAAGATGTTGAGAAACAGCGCCTGGATCATGAGCGCTATGCCGAATGTCAGCAGCAAACCGTATATATGATCAACATGATAGAGCTTGCGGATCAGAAATCGCTCCATGATAATTCCGAGTATCCCGACAATAACGGGCACCAGTATCAATGCGAGCCAGTAGTTGATCCCCAGGTAATTCAACAACATCCAGCCAATAAATGCGCCCAGCATATACAGCGCGCCATGGGAAAAGTTGATGATATTCAGAAGCCCGAAAATAATGGCCAAGCCAAGGCTGAGCATGGCGTAAAACGATCCGTTGATCAGGCCGATAGTCACCTGCCCCATGATCACCTGAATCGGCATACCGAAAATATCAAACATGGCTGCCTTCCTCCTCCTGAACCACTTCGACACTCAGGTATCGTTCCACTTGTGTCGGATTATCAAGCACTTCTTGATTAGTGAATTCGTTAACGATGGTCCCATCCTGGAAAACGTAATGGCGATCCGCGAGCTGACTCGCGAAGCGCGAATTCTGTTCGACGAGAAGAATCGTGGTGCCCCGGGCCTTGAGCATCTTAATGACATCGGCAATGGCATCTATGATGATGGGCGCCAGGCCCTCGGTCGGCTCATCCAATAAAAGAAAATGCGCGCCGGTGCGTAAAATCCGGGCCATGGCCAGCATTTGCTGCTCACCACCAGACAAATGGGTGCCCTGGCTGCCCAAGCGCTCCCGGAGATTGGGGAACAGCGAATAGATTTCATCCAGAGACATCGGGTTATCGCTGACGACGGGGGGGAGCATCAGGTTTTCCTTGACCGTCAGCGAGCTGAATATACCTCGCTCTTCAGGGACATAGCCGATACCACACCGGGCTATTTGATCGGAAGACAGGGAGATGATTTCGTTCCCATCGAACCGGATACTGCCTTCCCGCGTTTGAAGCACACCCATAATGGCGCGCAGAGTCGTTGTTTTGCCCGCACCATTACGACCAAGCAAGGTGACAACCTCCCCCTGATTGACATGAAATGACGCATCGTGGACAACCTGGGATTCCCCATATTTTGCTGTGAGGTTTTCCACACAGAGCAGTGAATCGTTCATAGTCAGGCTCTCTTGTTTTCGCCGGTACCTACATAAGCCTCCAGGACCTTTGGATGTTGGGAAACATATTCATAATCCCCTTCAACCAGGACCTGTCCGCGCTGCATTACAGTGATCACATCGGACAGTTGCGCAATGACACTCATATTGTGTTCCACCATCAAGACCGTCCTGCCTTTCGCAACCTGACCAATAAGTTTGCTAATCTTCTTGATATCCTCTTGCCCAAGACCTGCCATAGGTTCATCAAGAAGCAAGACTTCCGGTTCAAGAGCCAACGTTGTAGCGAGTTCAAGGGCCCGTTTCCGCCCATACGGAAGCTTACCGGCGGTATGGTATGCATAGTCCGCCAGGCCTACATCCTCGATCAAGCCAAGGCATGCCTCATCGAGGGCATCCAGGGAACCAAGCGATTTCCAGAACTGGGAAGGAGTGCCATATTTGCGAAGACGTGCCATTTTGACGTTCTCAAGCACAGTCATTTCCGGAAAAGTCGCCGAAATCTGAAATGACCGGACGATACCCTTGCGGGCAAGATTGGCGGGGCGAATTCCGGTAATATCCGCGCCCTTAAACGTTATCTTGCCTGCCGTCGGTTGATGGAACTTGGTAATCAGGTTAAAGAGCGTACTCTTGCCTGCGCCGTTCGGGCCTATCACCGCATGAATGATCCCCTCACGAACCTTCAGGTTGACATCGTCAACGGCCGTAAAGCCCATGAAATTCTTGGTAAGGCCCTGAGTTTCAATCACGTATTTCTTGTCCACAACGAACAACCTCTTTTTGCTGGAGTATGATGGGGAGGGTCTGCCTCCCCTTGAGGCTATCTGTTTAGTTGTTGCCGGATACGTATTGGCACTCGCTCAGTTCAAGCGGGCGATATGCCTGGTCACCCGGGATGACACGAACAATCTCCGCCATGTCCCATTCGGACTTTGACTCCGCCGGAGTTTTGACCTTGGCCAGGTACATGTCATGGACCATTCGACCATCCTCACGGATGTAGCCGTTACGGGAAAAGGCGTCATTAATGGGCTGAGACTTCATGTGTTTAACAACGGCATCCGCATCGTCTGTACCGGTGGTCTCAATCGCTTTCAGGTATTGGGTGACGGCGGAATAGATACCCGCGTGTATCATGGTAGGCATGCCGCCATGGCGTTCATAAAAGCGTTGTGCAAACTCACGGGTCTGGTCGTCATAATCCCAGTAATAACCGGTCGTAAACTGCATGCCCTGGGCCACATCGACTGTCAGTGCCTGAATGTCTGTCAGGAATACCAACATGCCAGCAAGAATCTGACCGCCCTGAGTAATACCAAACTCGTTAGCCTGCTTAACGGCAGTGCTGAAATCATTGCCGGCGTTCGCCAAGCCCACCACTTGGGCTCCCGACCCTTGGGCCTGCAGCAAGTATGATGCGAAGTCGGTTGTACTTAACGGATGCCGCACCTTGCCGAGCACCTCACCACGATTGGCCAACACAACTTCCTCTGTGTGCTGCTCCAGGGAATGGCCAAAGGCGTAATCTGCAGTAACAAAATACCAATCCGTATTGCCCTCTTTCACGATCGCGTTACCGGTACCGGTTGCCAGTGCAAAGGTGTCATAAACATAATGTATGCCGTATTCAGAACACCCATCACCGGTGAGTCGGGTCGACGCACTCCCAGCCCCGATCGTCACCCGGCCACGGTCATCACCGAGTCCGAATAGTGCGAGAGCTGAAGCGGAGTCCATCGACTCCACGATCATGTCCACACCTTCATCGTCAAACCATCGACTAGCCGTTGCCTGAGCGACACTTACCTTGTTTTGGTAGTCTGCGGAAAGCAGCTCGATCGGCTTACCCAAAACCTCGTTGCCATAGTCTTCGATCGCCATCTCTGCAGCCAGTACGGCTCCAGGGCCACCATTGGCAGAGTACACGCCAGACATATCAACCATCGCGCCGATCTTCACAACATCGTCACTGAGTCCCTGAGCATTTGCTGTGGATATAGACAACGCCAGTGCCGTCGCTGAGATAAGAGTTTTACTCACCTTTTGAGAAATGATTGCCACCATACTGTCCTCTCTTTGGCCTATATTGACCTTCTTGTTCTCACATGCAGCTTCGCTAGAAAACCGCCCAACACGTATAAATGCAAAGGGAAGACCAGAACAATCAAAAACACTAAAATACAATTAGTTAGGCTATTTCCCGGCATGCAGAGTGGGAGGTCAAGGCAAGGATTTTGTAGTCGGCGAGAACACTTGGTCTGGCAGTGTACACTGAGCTCCAGGAATGACTGGACCAAAGCCCATGAATGAGAAGGATCAAATTCTATAAAACGGAAGGTTACAAAGCGCCGCCAGGGCCGCCAGGAAAGACGCCGTTCAACGGGGATCCAACACCACTTGTAGAAGCCGATAGGCGGTACTATTCAGAAGTGGCCATTCAAACTTGAGGGCCTGATGCGCTGAACACTCGTTCCATGCTGACGCCACCACACCTGGCCTGACGCCTTCAATCAATACTGCGGCTTCCCGTGGGAAACTGATGTCTGAGGGCTTTGTGAAAGAGGGCTGGTTCGCGCCACACAACCAGAGTTTTACCGAAGTGATGCCCGGCAACGGGAAAATCTGATGACTTAGCATGTCCAGGAGGGACGTGACTTGAAACTCGCTATTCATTACAAGCCGGAAGGTCATTGCGGTGCCGCCAACATTGCGGTTCATACTGAGCACTAGCCCACCACCGAGATGGCTTATCCGAGATATGAACCCGGGAACCGAGTCAGCAGAGCCCGAATTTTCGCATGAAAAGGGAGAATGTGTATTTCTAGAAGACACTGTAGTTGCCGACGCATACTCATAGAGGCAAAAATACCGCGGGCCCTCCGACAAGGATTCGTAACGCCTTACCTGGAGAAAATCCTTGCCTTGAAAAGCCGCAGGCTGTTCAACGTTAGTAAACCAGTCATCCAGTTCCTTTCCACTGTTGACCCCTGCGTCGAACCAAATACCGAGAGCCCCTTCCATACGTTCTCCTAGGCACCTTGAGCCACCAAAGAAATAGCTTTTACCTTCCCAACATCAACAAAGGAGACCAATCAAGAGTCTATTGGCCTCCGGAACCTAGTCCGCAACATGCCCATTGTGGAACGTTGCTCCAAGCATGCCTTTCCTCTGCAACAGCGGAGAAACACGATATCGATTCAGTCCGTAAACTGTTGCCAGGTTGTCTAAGACCTTCACAACATTGGCCAGACCAAGCACATCTGCCCATGCGAGGGGCCCCTTGGGATAATTCACGCCACTGCACATTGCCGTATCACAGTCAGACACATCACACACACCAAGATGAACAGCGTCTGCAGCTTCATTGGCTAGCATACAAACCGTTCTCATGACGATCATGCCGGGGATGTCGTCTATCCTGGAGACCGCTCTGCCAGTGCCTTGAAGTAACGCCTCAACAGTCCTGACAGCATCCTCCGCACACTGGTCCGAGGGGGCGATAGCCAGGCGGGTAGCCGTTGAATAATCAAGCGCCAGGTCGAGGATAACAAGATTGTCGTGCCCACATTCCAATGCTCGCTGCGTAGCCAGACGACCATCCGTCAGAGCCAGAACGGCGTTGCCTACGCGGATGATGCCCTCGCCCTCTTGCCTTCGAACCCTGACGCCGCTGTCAGCAATCAGGTCAATCAACGGCTCTGCCTGGCCCACCGAGCCCTCAACAACAATGTCCTCCATTGTTTGATCGGCAGTGTCAGCCATCACGGTGCTCTCAACCTCACAACCGTCATAATCATAAAATCCACGCCCGGTTTTACGGCCAAGCAGACCGCCATCGACATACTCTTTCTGGAGAAGGGATGGCAGGAAGCGAGGATCCTGATAGTACGCAGAGAAAACCGAACTGGTTACGGCATAATTGACGTCCAGCCCAATCAGATCCATCAACTCGAAGGCACCCATTCGGAACCCGCCACACTCCTTCAATACCGCATCGATCATTGCCACACTGGCGGCCCCTTCTTCCAGAACCCTCAGGGCCTCCGCATAGAAGGGCCTAGCGACCCGATTAACAATAAATCCGGGGGTTGAACGTGCACGCACCGGATGCTTCCCCCATATCCGGGACAGCTCGGTAACGCGATCCAGAATCTCCGGGGAGGATGCCAGGCCACTGACAACCTCAACCAGTTTCAGAATCGGGGCCGGATTAAAAAAATGCATCCCCACCAGACGCTCTGGCCGTTTTAATGCCGAACCAATAGCGGTGATCGAGATGGATGAGGTGTTCGTGGCAAGGATGACCTCCTCGCCACATATCACCTCAAGGTCAGTAAAAAGCTTCTGTTTGGCGCTCAAGTTTTCAACGATGGCTTCGATTACGAGGCCTGATGACCCCAATTGCTCGATGTTGGAAGCAGGAGTAATGTCCCCAATGATATCGTTCAGCTGCGTTTCAGCGATTTTCCCCCTTTTCACCAGCCCTTCAAGACCACGCTGGATTCGGGAAACACCCTGTTCCGCAGCGCCCTCCGTCACATCGTAAAGAAACACTTTGTGGCCCGCGCTCGCTGCAACCTGGGCGATGCCGGCCCCCATGGTTCCGGCACCCACAACCCCGATACACAGAGATGAAAAAGGATTACTCATTCAATAACTCCAATGTTTGATTGGCCACGAGTATGCGATAACCGCATATCGTGGCGATTATCCCTGAGCCATTGTCAGCACTGCTTTGCCACGGATCTGGCCCTGCTTGACCAGATTCAGGAGTCGCTTGAATTCAGTCAGGGGCTCAATCACCTCTGCATGGGGTTTTATTTTCCCCGACCGATACAACTCGTACATATGTCGCTGGGCCGCAGCCATTTTCTCTGGCTGACGATCCCGGTAATCGCTCCACTGCAGCCCCGACACAGAGATATTTTTCACCAACAAATAGTTAGCCCTAACTGTCGGTATCTCTCCGGCGGCAAAACCAATGACCACCAACCGGCCACACCAATCCAGTGCACGCAGACTGGCTTCGAAAATGTCTCCGCCAACAGGGTCAATGACAATATCAACGCCCTGGCCATCAGATGCCTGACGAACCTGATCGCGCAATCGATCACGGACCGGAGCGTCCATTAAATCGATGATATGGTCTGCGCCATAATCCTTTGCCACCCGGGCCTGTTCCTCATTAATCACACCAGCGTAAACCACACCACCCAGAGCCTTCACAAGCTGGACAGTCGCCAGGCCGACTCCGCCCGCAGCACCGTTTACCAGAACCCGTTCACCCTCTTTAAAACCAGCCCTTTCCATTAGTGCAAAATAGGCTGTCTGATAACTGAGACCCAGGGCCGCAGCGTCGGTATAAGGCATGTCACCGGGGATCTGGAAACAATGACCTGCAGACACGATCGCGTATCCTGCAAAGGCTCCATATTCAACCAAAGCCGCCACACGATCACCGGGTTGAACGCTGGTCACGCCTGCTCCGATACGCTCAACCTCACCACTCAGTTCTTTTCCAGGACTGAATGGCAACGGTGGGCGAACCTGATAATTACCCTCGATAACAAGTGCATCCGGGAAGTTCACTCCGGCAGCACCAACTCGAACCAGAACCTCTCCGGGCCCAGGCTCAGGAATCGGCACATTCTTTACATCGGCCGACTCAACAGGGCCAAACTCCTCAATCCATACGGCTTGCATCATCGCTACTTCTCCTGCCCTGACACCAATCGCTCATTATTCTCTCCCAGACCGGGATAACCCGTTTCTCGGGGAACATCCCGAAAAGCGGGGGCAACGGGAACGGGCAACGCATTTATCGACTGACCAGGGTCAGAATTGATTGAGTACTGGAATAGCTTTCGGTGCTGAAATTGGGGGTCGTCAATAGCTTCCGCCAGTGTCGCGACAACACTGCAACAGACATCCTGACCGGCAAAACACTCGGACCAGTATGACGCAGGTGCTTCGGCTATTCTCGCCGCAATGGCTTGTTTTACTTCGGTTTCGTTATTTTCATCGTCCTGATATTCTGCAGGTAAGTCGATCAGTTGACAGAAATTCTCCCAAAACTTTTGCTCAAGAGGAGCCGCCGCTACAAAGCGATTATCGGAAGTGCGATATATCTGGTAGCGGGGGGACCCACCGGTTACCAATTCATGTCCAGGCCGAGGCCAGTGATTGGCCGCCTGGGCCTCACCCAACGCCCAATACATAAAGGTGAACATGCCGTCAGCCATGGAAATATCAAGATGGCAGCCCTTTCCACCCTGATCGCGGGTTCTGAGTGCCAGCAAGATATTCATTACGGCCGGGTAGGCACCCCCCGCAATGTCGGCGATCAACGCCGGGGGGAGTATGGGAGCACCGTCAGCACCCGCACTCAAACCAAGCAGGCCGGTTTCGGCGATGTAGTTTAAATCATGGGCGGCTGTCCTGGCCTTGGGGCCGCTCTGGCCGTATCCGGTAATTGAACAGTAAATGATGCCTGGATTAAGGCTCGACAGTTGCTCATAGCCCAGACCGAGCCTGTCCATCACCCCCGGACGAAACTGCTCGACCACAATATCAGCCTCCTTGATCAGGGGCTCCAGTTGTTCAAGGGCCTGGGGGCTCTTCAGATCAACCGTGATACTGCGTTTTCCCCGGTTCAGCAGCGCGAAGTTGACACTGTCCGCACCAAAACGGGGGGTATACGAGCGCATTTCGTCCCCCCTGCCAGGCCGCTCCACTTTTATAATCTCGGCACCGGCCTCGGCCAGCAGCAAGGTTGCAAGAGGTCCCGGCAGCAACGTACTAAAATCCAGAACCTTTATTCCCTTCAGTGGTTGCATGCCGACCTCACCTCTGTGTGCGCTGTTTTGCAACGACGGCACGCCGTGCAGGCGCGTATGCACGTTCCCCATACACCTCAAACAAAGGCTTGGTGACATCATGGTGATCGGCCAGCCCGGATCGCTCCAACAACTCGATTGGCCCTTCCGGGTAGCCCAGACCAAGCTTCAGGGTAAGATCCAGATCATCAGCAGTGGCCAGGCCTTCATCAAGACGGCGCAACGCTTCGTTGTAGTAAGGTCGGACCAGGCGATCGATAATCCGCCCCGCAAAATCACGACACACTGACACCTCAAGCCCGGCCTCTTTAAATAGCTGTATCGCGCTGTCTATAGCCTCTTCAGAGGAGTTCGGCTGACAAACCAGCTCTACCAGGTCAGACGGAGCATCGTTACCAAGCCTGAATCGGGCAAAACCCAGAATGTTTGAGCCTTCCAGGCCTCGTGACTCACCGGTGTGGGATGCCAGGCACTCCGTACCCAACTCAACCAAGACCGCCCGTTTGCCTTCCAGGTCACGAAACTCCCCCAGCGCGTCTCCCGCATTGGAACCAATCAACACCACGATATCCGACGATTCTGATGCGTTGCTCAGAAACTCACTACCATCCGGAAACGAGCGACTTTCACCTTCTGCTTTAATGACTTGATATTCCATGATCTGCTCAGCCTCCGAACATTGCGTCCTGCTCATAATTATAAAAACCCTGGCCGGTTTTACGCCCAAGACGATTTGCTGCGACCATACGCTTTAGCAGTGGCGGGCAAGCTGCACGAGGATCTTTCGTGACCTCATAGAAGGCCTCACAAAGGCGTACCTGCGTATCAAGCCCGATAAGATCAAGCAGTTCACAGGGCCCCATGGGATAACCCAATCCCTTTTTGATAGCCCGATCAACGTCCGCAGGCTCCGCGACACCACTCTCGACAAGGCGAATCACATCGTTATTAAAGGGCACCAGGAAGTAGTTCAGGATGAAGCCCGGAGTATCCTGAGTTCGTACAGGCTTCTGCTTCAGTGACTCACAAAAGGCCCAGGCTTTCTTGAAGGTTTCTTCCGAGGTGTTCAGACCGGGTGACATCTCCACTAACTTCATGAGCTGGGCCGGCAAACAGAAATGCATACCTACAACCCGATCAGAACGCCCGGATCCACCAGCGATCTCGCTAATCGACAGGGTGGAAGTATTGGTGGCGAATATCGTGTGCTCAGGGCAGACATCATTCAACCGCCCCAAAAGATCATGTTTAACGTTCAGGTCCTCAAACACAGCCTCAATGACAAGGTCAGAAGACGCAAGATCCTCCACCTTGCTCGTGCCATGCATTCGACCTAAAATTTCCGCTACCTGCTCTTCGGTCAACTTGCCTTTGGCAACCGACTTGGCAAAGAAGCCTTCGGTCTGTTTACGAGCACGAGCGATTGTGTCCTCACTGGTATCAAACAGATACGTTTCGAAACCTGCCCGGGCTGCGACGATTGCGATGCCAGAGCCCATGGTGCCTGCACCGGCAACGGCCACTGTCTTGATGTCATCCATTAATTATCTCCTAACGCTGCAAAAAACTACGACCGATCACCTGACGATGAACCTGGTTGGTTCCTTCCCATATCTGGGTGATCTTGGCGTCGCGCATTAACCGTTCCACCCGGTAATCCCTGCAATACCCATAACCACCGAATAACTGAACCGCCTCCGTTGTCATCTTCATTGCGAGATCAGAAGCACGTTGCTTGGCAATGGATGCCTCTGTCGCAAAATCCGTAGAACCGCTTTCCACGAGATCCGCAACGTGCATCAGCCAGTTGTCACAGAGCGCCAGTTCAGACGCGAGATCCGCCAGCATGAATTGAATCCCCTGGAATTCCAGGATTCGGCGTCCCGACTGCTTTCTCTCGTTGATATATCCGACGGCATCCTGAAAAGCGGCGCTGGCAATACCCAGTGCATGCGCGGCAACACTGGGGCGGGATTTATTCAATGACGCCAGAAGGACGTTCAGGCCATCACCCGGCTCGCACAACAGGTTAGCCATCGGTACCCGGCAATCATCAAAAGACAGGGTGCAGGTACTGGAGGCACGGTGCCCCATTTTGTCCTCTTTGCTGACGACCTCGAGACCGGGGGTACCTTTCTCCAAAACAAGTACCGAGATGGACTTCCTTGGATCATCGATCTCACTCCATTTACCGAAAACAAGATAGAGGTCCGCCGCATCGCCATTAGTAATAAAGGTCTTGCCGCCGTTAATGATGATGTCCTCACCATCTGGCTTGAACTGAGTTCGCATACCCAAAGCATCGGAGCCTGCTGAGGGCTCAGTGATGCACAACGATGCCAGCCCTCCTTCGGCAATACGCGGCAACAGGCGCTGCTTTTGTTCTTCTGTAGCGAAATCAATCACCGGCTTCATAGCATGGCAATTGGTCGCCCAGATGATCCCGGTTGAAGCGCAGGCACTACTGATCAGCCTGACGCAGTGCAAATAGGTGACAAAGGAAAGGCCAGCTCCGCCATATTCCTCGGGAATAAACACACCATTCAGGCCCAGCTCATTAATTGCGTGTACGTTGTCCCAGGGAAACTCCCCCGTGACGTCGTAGTGTTCAGCGCGAGGCTTGATCTTGTCTTCACAAAGCTCCGCTACAGAGTTAACCAGCATGCGCTCTTCTGGCGACAGCCGATCCAGACTCCAGATACGATCAAATATGCTCATGTCTGCTCCGGTTTCAGGTCGGTTACAACAGGATTCCCTGGCCACCATCGAGATAGATGGTTTCCCCCGTAAGGAACGGCATGTTTTCGGCAAATAACGCCCCCACCAACTGCCCGACTTCCTCTGGCTGAGCGGGTCTTTTCATCGGAATCCTTGAACGCAAATACTGCTGGAACTTTTCCTGCTCCAGATAGTCGCGATTCAGATCGGTTTCGACAAAGCCCGGAGCGATATTCACCACCCGGATATTGTCCCGCGCCCACTCCACCGCCAGGCACCGGGACACCGCTGCGATCGCCGCCTTGGACGCACAGTACGCAGCATTTTTCGGCACACCCGCCCGATCATAGAAAGAGCCGATACTCACGATCAGACCACCCTCCTCACACAGGTGCGGATGGACGATTTGAGCCAACACGAATGGCCCGATCACATTCGTACCCAACACGGTATTGAATTTCTCTGCTTCGAAACTGGTACTCGGACCATCGAGATGAATACCTGCATTGTTCACCAGACCGCCAATGCTATTATGATCCGAAGCAATCTGTTCGACCGTTCTGACCAATGCCTGATGGTCTGTAACATCACAGGCATAGGCCTTGATCCGATCCTTGCTAGTGGAGTCAACCTCAGCATCTTCCACCCCCTGCCCTTTTCTGCTGATGCAGGCTACTTGATACCCTCGGGTAGCCAGATTACGGACGATGGAGGAGCCGATACCCCGACTTCCGCCAGTGACGATAATTACTTTTTCATTCTCCATATCAATAGTCCTTAAACTCGGGATTACGCTTCGCAACGAAGGCTTCCATACCTTCGGCAGCATCTTCCGTCTGATAGGCGAGAGTAGAAAGATCGGCCTCCACTTTCAGGCCCTCTGAAACCGGCAGGTCCAATGCGCGCTGGACGGCTTCGCGGGCATAACCCAGAGCCAGCATTCCGAACCCTGAAAATTCACGGGCGAAACTTGCACCAGCCTCAAGGGGATCCTCCTTGATCACCCGGTTCACCAGCCCGATTCGCTCAGCCTCCTCAGGTTTAACAACACGGCCGGTCATAATCAGTTCCAAAGCCCTGGATTCACCGACCACTCGCGGCAATCGCTGGGTTCCGCCATACCCCGGGATCAGGCCCAGTTTGATCTCCGGCAGGGCCATCCGGGCGTTATCTGTTGCAAGCCGGAAGGTACAGGCAAGCGCCAGTTCCAATCCGCCGCCAAACGCAAAACCATTGATGATGGCAACCGTTGGCATGGGCAGTAGCGACAGCTTGTGGAACACACGTTGTCCCAGCTCGGCTCCCCGCTTTTGTTCGCTGATTGAACGCCCCATCAACTCTTTGATATCCGCGCCAGCACAAAAAGATTTTTCGCCCTCGCCAATGATCAGAGCAGCTCTGGCATTACTGGTGGCAACTTCCTCAATGACCACGTCAAGCTCACGGATGATCGCGAAGCTCAAAGCATTCAGAGCATCCGGCCGATTCAGTCGAATAACCGCAAATTCTTCAAAATATGATAGCTCAACGGTCATTGGAGGCCTCCTTTTGCGTCCCTGGCTCCGCCCAACGGATGGGAACCAGCTCCAACTCACCCTCACGGACCCAGTCAGCCAGTGTGCGTTTGAGAATTTTTCCACTGGCAGTCATCGGGAAACTGGGCAAGGTGACGTAGTATTCAGGCATGTCGTACTTGGACAGGCCCTGAGCGTGAAGAAAGGCCAGCAGGTCTTGCGGATCAAGCTCCCGTTCGGAGGCGGGGATAACAACCAGGCAGACCTTTTCCCCCAGGCGCTCATCCGGCACGGGAATAACCGCAACCGACTGTACTGCCGGGTAGCGAACCGCAATCGACTCAATATGGGAGGGATGAATATTGTGCCCGCCCCGGATGATCAAATCTTTCTTACGCCCGACAACATGCAGACAACCGTGCTCATCCAGCCATCCCAGATCGCCACTGAGGAACCAGCCACTGGTATTGAAGGAATCCTCTGTCGCTCGCTGATTATCGTAGTACCCGAGCATGAGGAGGGCCCCACGGGTACCAATTTCGCCAATTTCGCCGGGACCCAGGCGAATATTGGGATTTGCCGCGTCCCAGATGGCCGTTTCATACCCCGGACATGCCTCACCGCAGCTCGATACAATGGTGCCAACATCGTCCTCCGGACGCGTATACTGGTGCGAACCGTTTTCGGTCATGCCATAAACATTCTGCGGCTTAACGCCCAATTCGAGAAATGCTTCAGCTACGCTTTTGGGGATCGGCGCTCCCGCCATGTAAAACGTCTGCGTTTTACCCAACGACTTTGCTCCGCGCTTTCTCAATTCCGTCAGAATATCCATGGCGTGGGTTGGCACACCCATGACGTAAGTCGCCCCTGTCTCGGAAATCCAGTCAATCGGCGATTGCCTGGAAGGAAGATCATTGACGACCAGCTCACAACCCGACACAAGGAACTGCTCAAGGGCCACTGTGCCAATGTGATGGCTCAACGGGCTGAGCGTAAACATCACATCAGCCGGACTTAACTGCCAATCGGCCACCATACCGCGACCATTGGCCAGGAGCGTATTATCACTGTGCATGACGCCCTTGGGATCACCCGTAGTGCCCGACGTAAACGCGAGATAAACCACTTTATCCGGGTTCGGGTCACAATCAGGCAACTCTCCCGTATCGTCATCGGATGACGGCTCAAACCTCAGACCAAAATCGTCTTCATGCCTCGGTTCGCCTACGGTGACGATGTGACACAATTCTGCGACCTGCCTGGCAGCGGAAAAGATGTCACAGGTTTTCGCGTCCGCCCCATATCCGGGTTTCACAAACAGAACTCGTGCCCGCAGCCTCTCGAGATTACGAACAACCTCAGCCACCGTGTAGTTCTGATGCAGGGACGGGTTGCACACGTACCCGTTGCGGGCGCATGCCAGGAACACAATGATTGACTCCACACAGTTCGGGAGCCAGACACACACCCGGTCACCTGGCACCACCCCCTGGCTGTGTAATCGTGTTGCCAAAGCATCGACCGCTGATACGAGCTGGTCAAAGCTCAGGCGGCGCTCACTGTCACGAACAGCCCACGCATCAGGACGCTGGCTGGCATGTTTCCTCAGCAGCGAATACATCGTGTCTGTCGTCCAGTAACCGTCGCGATAGAACTTATTCGCAATCGCCGGGTTATGTAAGGTAAGTAACGGTTTCATGATTCATCCCCTTCCCTGCGTTCAGTGACCAAACCTGCTACTGTCGGGAGAACGACGGTTTGCGAAGGAATCTGCAAGCTCTTTGGATTCCTCACTTTGCAGATAGGTACGCAGTAACAGGTCATGCGCCATGCGCGCCAGTCCGCCTACTCCGCCATGGCGGGCATTGAACGCGGATTTAAGGGAAGCGAGCGCAAAGCTGCCGCGCTCGGCAATGGTCAGGGCCCACTTGGTCGTTTCCTCTTCCAGCTGATCATCCGGCACCACTTTGTTAATCATTCCCAGCTCAAGCGCTTCCTGTGCCGACATTTTCGGATTCGCGAACCAGATCTCTTTCGCCTTTTTCTTACCGACCAGGTCTTCCAGGAACCACGTACCGTAACCAGCATCAAAACTCCCCACCATGGGACCAACCTGACGGAACATGGCGCTTTCCTTGGAAATGGTAAGGTCACACACCACCTGCAGAACGTTGCCGCCACCAACGGCGTAACCATTGACGGATGCGATCACGGGCTTCTGAATTCGCTCTATGGCCTCGTACATCTCAAGCGTTGGCAGTACACCCGCATACATCAGGCTGTCTTCCATGCCGTCTTTACGCCCACCGATACAGAAGAACTTGTCACCAGCTCCAGTCAAAACTACCACTCGGGTACGGGTTTCACGTCCAATCTCATCCAGGCACGTACGCAGCTCCTGGCACATTTCAGCGTTGAACATGTTTCCATCATCAGGACGGTTCAGGGTAATCTTCGCAATTGGGCCTTCTTCGCGGTAAAGAATAGTGTTGTAAGTCATGAGAGCATTATCTCCTGGAAATTTATTGAATATTTTATTGCGTAACAGGCTGAAAAAGTTCAACAATACCGTCTTCACAAAGCTGGCGAATCTCGCTCTGGCCATACCCCAGGCTTTGCAATACTTCTCCTGTATGCTGCCCCAGGCGTGGAGGCAAAGAACGCAGAGTTTCCGCGCTGCCATCCAGCAACATTGCAGAACCTACCTGAGGAATGCTGGATGAGCCGTTTGCCGCCCTATAAAGTATGCCATTGGCTTGGAAGTACTCATCTTCCACCAGCTGATCAACGCTGTTGATCGGGCCCGCAGGAATACCTGCACCACGGAACAAATCCAGCCAATGCGATCTGGGTTGACCGATCAGGACCTCCTGAATTTCATCAACGATCGCGGCGCGTTGTGCCCGACGGTCAGCATTACTTCCCCGCGACGAATCTTCTGCTTTTTCCGGGAGCCCGAGTACCTTCCAAAAGCGCTTCCAGATACCGTCGTTACCCAGCCCGAGCGTTATCGGATAATCAGCTGTATCAAACGCTTGGTAGACGGCAATCACACTGTCGGTTCCACCACTTCGCCGCGGCACCTCACCGGAACCGAGATAAGACATAATTCGGGGCGACAAGAAACGGGTCATACTGCCAACGAGAGAAATATCCAGCTTATGGGATCTACCGGTCCTCATAACATCGAAAAGCGCTCCTACCGTGGCATAAGCCGCATCAACTGCTGCCAGCATGTCGGCAGCCGGTGCACCGATTTTCTGAGGCGCCGAATCGCGTTCTCCGGTCAAATCCATGACCCCACTATACCCCTCGGCTATGAGGTCGTAGCAAGTCCAGTTAGCACGCTCCCCCGTCAAACCGAAACCGGTAATTGATACAAACACCAACTTGGGGTTGATCTTGACCATGCTCTCATAATCGATCCCGAGCTTTTGCTGCGTACGCAAAATACTGTTAATAACGACAACGTCAGCCCGCTCGATAAGCTGCTCAAGAACACGCCTCCCCGCCGGTTCAATAAAATTAAGCACAGCACTGCGCTTGTTTCGATTGGCACTGAGAAACCAGAGTGATTCACCGTCCAGGTCTGGCGGCCCCCAATGTCGGGTATCATCACCACCTCCCGGACGTTCTACTTTTAGGACATCAGCACCAAGGTCGGCAAGGAGCATCGTAGCCACGGGTCCAGCAATGGATGTGGTAAGGTCGAGAACCTTGACCCCCTCAAGCCAAGTGACGCCTTTGCCACACGCCTGCATCGGCAAACTCTCTAACGGCAACATAGAATAGATCCTCTTTGCTTTTAGCACTTACAAAAAGGCAAGACCGATGCCAACATTTCTTTTCACTTTAAATCAGAATGTTATGGACATTTGATGAATGATCATGCCGGCGCATGTTGCCTACTCGCGCACACATGTGTATTTATTGAAAACACTCAAAGCCTCTTTCAACTGTTAACAATAATAATTAGCAGGCTACTTAATAGATAACTAAAAGAGGAAATCAAACTGATGCCTAGCCGCGAACAAAACTACGGTCTGATTGTTCTTAATAAAGAGGGAGACGCTGTTTTCTCTGCGGGTTTAGGAAATTCAGCTGAAGTGGTCGAAAAAATTCGCCAGGAAGTAAATAAAGATAAAAGGCAGATTTCCGGAATCCAGGCGGGCTCCACACAATGTATAGCCACCGTAGCCCCAATAGCAGAAGGACTCACCGCAGCTTTCATTCAGGAATCCTCTTCTGCGAGCACGCTGATTGATTTCCTGGCGGCGGTGGATATCGCGCCCGACATTCTGAACCACTTGCTTACCAACGCATTTGACGGCATGACCGTTACTGACAATGAAGGGCGCATTGTTTATTTAAGCCCCGTCCATGAAAAATTCTTTGGACTTGCCCGGGGAGAAGCTACTGGACGCCATGTCACTGAAGTTATTGAGAACACTCGCTTACACATTGTGGCCCGTACCGGAAAGCCGGAAATTGGCCAGATGCAAAAAATGCTCTCGAATAACCGGATTGTAAGCAGGCTCCCGATCCACAGTGGCGGAAAGGTTGTCGGCGCTATTGGTCGAATCATGTTCAAAGGCCCCGAACAGCTACTAGCAATGAGCAGCGAGATCGCGTCACTTCGCAATGAAGTTGAATTTTATAAACGCGAAGCGTCCTTCCTCCGCAATCGCACTTATGGCATTGAAGACATCATTGGCGACAGCAAAGCAATTCGTCAGCTGAAGTCAGACATGACGAAAGTTGCATCCCTGGATATACCCCTGCTGATCATCGGTGAAAGCGGTACGGGCAAGGAATTGGTCGCCCAGGCCCTTCACCGCCTCAGTCTGCGGCGCGACAAGCAGATGATCATGGTAAATGCGGGTGCCTTACCAGAGAGCCTGGTGGAAAGTGAACTCTTTGGGTATGAGCCTGGGGCTTTTACCGGGGCGAAGAAAAAAGGGCGAAAGGGCAAATTTGAAGCAGCTCATGATAGCAGTCTGTTTCTGGATGAAATTGGCGAAATGCCACTCGACATGCAGGTCAAACTTTTGCGGGTCTTACAGGATGGCTCTTTTGAACGCGTGGGGGGGGATGAACCAAAACAATCGGACTTTCGGTTGATCGCGGCTACCAATCGTGACCTGACCAGCATGATAGATACCGAGCAGTTTCGGCTCGACCTTTACTATCGCATCAGCGGAGTAACTCTCAGAGTACCTCCCTTGCGAGAAAGACTGGAAGACATACCGATGCTGGTTCAGCATTTCATCCGTTCGTTCTCAAACCGTCAAAGAACACCGGTCATGAGGGTCAATCCCTCTGTCTATCGTTACATGCAGAGCCGCCCCTGGCCCGGTAACGTCCGCCAACTACAGCATGAGGTAGAAAGAGCCCTTATCTTCTCCGAAGGCGAAGAACTGGTGATTGATGATTTTCGGCCATCAGAAATTTTCTCTAACGAATATTCACCTAACAGGCAGGCTACTCAAACAAAGAACAGTGAAGCCCTCAAAGACACCTTGGAAAGGGTGGAGTTGGAGAAAATCAGCGATGCCATGGCACGACATAACGACAATAAAAAGCGTGTATCGGAAGAGCTTGGGGTATCGCGCTCATATTTATATAAGCGCTTGAGGGAACTTCAGAGCCCTTAAAAGTGGCAACGATCCACATGCCGGATAAAGTTTTCGGTGAAAGCGGTAGTTAACCCCTCGTGCTACTACTGGATCGCCACTCAGGGAGGTTTCCTCGAATTCACGCTCCACCAATGAGGCGGCGTGCCCATTCTACAAGTATTGCGACGATATTACTTGCCCTGGCCCAGCGGGGTTCCGAGGTTCTGGATGAGCTGCGGGGTGACCCCGGAAAGGGGGGCCGCGAACTATCCAAACATGTAGGGCATGAGGTCAAAAAAAGTAATGACTCTGTAATACGCGTGCCCTCACCCCTCATTCGTCAACCGCGCCACCACAGCCGCAAGATCCGTCATGCCTTTTTCCACCTGCTGGATACCACTGGCAACGCCGGAGATCTCACTGGAACTGCGGCGGGACAGCTCGGACACCCCGTCCATGCTGGAACGTAAAGACCCGATCAAGTGGCTGTTTTTGCCGACCACGGCGGAAATCTCTTCCAGCGAGTGAGCGGTTTTGGCCGCCAGTTGACGAACCTCGTCCGCCACCACTGCAAAGCCCCGGCCCATTTCGCCGGCACGGGCGGCCTCAATGGCCGCGTTCAGCGCCAACAGGTTGGTTTGTTCCGCGACAGTACGGATGGTGCTGACAATGTTGCCAATCTGTTCGGCCTGGGTTTCCAGGTCCCGGCTCACTGCCGCTGCGCTGGATACCTCCGCCTGGGTCGACTCTGAGGTTTCCACCGCAACCGCAAGCGCGCGGTTGGCCTCGGCGGCGATTTGTGACGTTTCTTCAGAAGTGGAGGCGGCAACTTCGGCAGCCTCCCGGGCGTTGGTTATCCGGGAGGTGATATCGGC
This sequence comes from Marinobacter alkalisoli, assembly GCF_045449855.1. Classification (NCBI taxonomy): domain Bacteria; kingdom Pseudomonadati; phylum Pseudomonadota; class Gammaproteobacteria; order Pseudomonadales; family Marinobacteraceae; genus Marinobacter; species Marinobacter alkalisoli. Next base: position 222,760 of record NZ_JBJJLC010000012.1, read on the forward strand.
GGCGAACTTGATCACCTTATAGACCTTTCCGTCGGCATCCAACACCGGGCTGTATGTGGCCTCAAGCCAGATACTGCGGCCACTTTTGTCCCGGCGTTCAAACTGTCCTGAAAAACTTTCGCCCCGGGCCAGGCGGCTCCAGAAGTCAGGGTTGTTGCGATAGAAATCATCGAAGCAGAACATCTTGTGATGCTGATGGAGAATTTCTTCCCGGGCGTAACCGGTAGTGGTGAGAAAGTTGTCATTGGCTTCCAGTATCTCGCCATCCGGTGTGAACTTGATCACCGCCATGTATCGGTTGATCGCATCCAGCATCGCGGTATCATCCGCGACCTTGTCCTGCGCCGCTGTCGCGTCCCAGGCGATTTTGACAACCTTGGAAATTTGCCCCTCATCGTCGGTAACGGGGAAGTAGGTTGCCTCCAGCCAGACCCGGCGACCGTCCTTCGCAAAACGGGGGAAACTACCTAGCTTAAAATAGGTGTCGCGATACGAATTGTAAACAAAGACGACAGTTCTTCAATGCAACCAGATCCTCGCCAGTAGCTTCAGGCATACAGCGACTCAATCACACCACTGTATTTCTCATAGATGTTGCTACGCCGTACTTTCATGGTCGCGGTTACTTCGTCATCGTCGTGGTCCAGTTCCTTGGTCAGCAAGTGGAAGCGCTTGATCTGCGCCACCTGGGGCAACTGTTCGTTGCCCTTGTTCACCTCTGCCTGAATCAGCTCATTGACCCGTTCATGCTCGGTCAGGCTGTGGAAGGTGGTGTAGGCAATTCGCTCCTGCTCGGCCCATTTGGCGACGGTCTCGAAGTCAATCTGGATCAGGGCAGACACAAACTTGCGGGCCTCGCCGATGACGATGCACTCCTTGATGTAGGGGCTGGCCTTGAGGGTGTTTTCAATTTCCGTGGGGGAAAGGTTCTTGCCGCCGGCGGTGATCATGATATCTTTCAGGCGATCGACAATCTTCAACTGACCATCTCGCCATTCGCCCACATCGCCGGTGTGCAGCCAGCCATCCTTCAGGGTGCTGCGGGTGGCGTCATCGTTCTTGTAGTAACCTTTGAACATGCTGCCACCACGCATGATGATCTCATTTTGCTCGCCCAGTTTGACCTCAACCCCGGCAATCGCCTCGCCAACGGTACCCAGGTGAACGTTGTCCACGCGCTGGGCCGTTGCGACGCCGGTGCTCTCGGTCTGGCCATAGACTTCCACCAGGGGAATGCCGATGGTACGAAAGAACGTCAGAATACCGGTGGCAATGGGTGCAGCACCGGTAAGCGCGATGGTGCAGCGACGAAGCCCGATGAAGTTCTGCAACGCGCGGAACACGGTCCAGTAGCAGACACCAAACACCAGCCGCTCCATCAGGTTCCAGCTTGCCCGCGGTTTGGTGGCGAGTGGCTCACAGATCGTCATTGCCCGCTTGAACAGGCCCTGGCGCAAGCGACCGGTTTCCTGGATCTTGATGTAAATGGAGGAATGAAGTTTCTCCCAGATCCTTGGCACCCCGAGGAAAAACGTCGGAGCGATTTCCCGCAGGTCTTCCTGCACGGTCCGCAGGCTTTCGCCAAAACTGACCGTGCTACCCACATAGATCGGGGCAATATTGGTGAATGCCTGCTCGGCAATATGGCACAGTGGCAGGTAGGACAAACTGGAATCATGTTCGCCTACCCCCAGCAGCTCAATCAGTCCCGGCGCGGCAGCGTGGAGATTATGCCAACTGACCATCGCGCCCTTGGGGCGACCAGTTGAACCAGAGGTGTACACCATCAGCGCGGTGTCTTCCATGCGCTGACGATCCAGAAGATCATCGATCAACTGCGGATGCTGTTGCTCGAACTCCCGCCCCCTGGCCTCAATGTCCTCGAACGCGGACGGCGGCTCGGAGTAGTACCGCAGCCCTTTCATGTCGATCACGATGTTGTGCTTGAGCTGCGGCAACTTCGGCCAGGCTTCCAGCACCTTGTCCGTCTGTTCCTGGTCTTCACACACCACCATTTCGGCGTCGCTGTGCTCCAGCACATAGGCCACCTCGTTCCAGGGGCTGGTGGGATACACCCCCACACAAATACCCCCGACCATGCCGATGCCCATCTGGGCGATCACCCACTCCACCCGATTCTCCGCGATGATGGCCACATGGCCACCCTCGGAAAGCCCAAGGGCGCGAAGTCCCAGCCCGAAATGGCGGGCCCGCTGATAGTAGTCCTGCCAGGAAAAGGCCTGCCAGATACCAAAGTCCTTCTGGCGCAATGCCAGGCCATCCGGCCGCTCACGGGCATGAGCCCTCAGCATCTGGGTCAGGGTCAGGTCGGGAATTGCGGGTGTTGTCATGAAAGCCACCGTTTACGACGTTTGTAATGCTTGATGTCGCGGTAACTGCGGGCCTCGCCTCCGGCGCCGCCAACCCCGAGGTAAAATTCCTGCACATCTTCATTGGCGGTCAGTTTGTCGGCCGGGCCGTCAATCACGATCTTGCCGTTTTCCATGATGTAGCCATAGGAGGCAATCGCCAGGGAAACCGCGGCATTCTGCTCCACCAGCAGGATGGCCGTGCCCTGCTCACGATTGATACGGGCCACGATGGTGAAGATTTCCTCTACCAGCAACGGCGCCAGCCCCAGGGAAGGCTCATCCAGCATGATCAGGTCCGGCTGGGCGATAAGGGCGCGGCCCAGTGCCAGCATTTGCTGCTCCCCGCCGGACAGATACCCCGCCAGTTGCTTGCGGCGTTCCCGCAGGCGCGGGAAGTAGTTGTAGACCAGTTCATAACTGTCGCTCAGGGACGGCTTGCGGCCGCTGAGGGCGTAAGTCGCGGCGATCAGGTTTTCCTCAACCGTCAGGTCTTCGAAAACGCGGCGCCCCTCCATGACATGAAACAGGCCATCACGGACCAGCTTCTCCGGCGCGGTTCCTTTCACATCGGCGCCGCGGAAACGCACCTCACCGGCGGTTACCTCGCCGTCTTCCAGGTCCAGCAGGCCGGAGACGCTTTTCAGGGTGGTGGACTTGCCAGCGCCATTGGAGCCCAACAGCGCGACAATGGCGCCCTTCGGCACCCGCAGTGACAGGCCCCGAAGGACCTGCACCGATTTGTTGTAGACCACCTCGATATTATCGATTTCCAGTAAGGCTTCCATACAGCCCCTCAGTCGAGGTGAATCCAGTCCGATACCGGCTCGTAACGCCCCTCTTCAGCGTTCACCCGCCAGATACGGCCGACCGGGAAGGACATGTCCCGCACCGTCACCGGAATACCGATAATACCGCCGGTGTCCCAATCTTCGATGGAGGCCAGCGACGCCGCCATGTTCTCTGCGGTCAGCTCCTTGCCAGCGTCCAGCGTGCGCTTGATGACTTCGGTCCAGACCATGGCATTGAACCAGCCCTGCATGTAGCCGGTGGGGCGGTAGCCCGCTTCCGGATCACTCTTCTCAGCCTGGGCACGAAGCGCATCCAGCATCGGGCCGCTTTCTTCGCTGTCGTAGTAGTTGTAGGGCATCACGCCCATGTAGCCGTCGGCGTCCTCGCCCATCTTGTCGATGATCAGTTTGTCGGAGGACCAGAAAGTGCCCATGAACTTGGTATCCAGGCCCATCTGGCGCATCTGCACCATGAACTCATTGATCGGTGACAGCACATAGCCGTGGAACACCACGTAATCGGGGCGAACCCGGCGCAGCTTCAGCACTTCCGCCGATACGTCCACGCTGCCCGGCTTGGTGACGATCTCCTCGACCACTTCAATCCCCAGCTCGGCGGCGCGGGCCTTGCCATTCTCGATGGGATCCTTGCCGAACTCGGTATCGCTGTAGACAAAGGCCAACGTCGGCTTGTCGCCCTCCCCGGTCTCGGAAGCAATGTACTCGAGGATGATGCCGAACATCTGGCTGTAGCTGGGGCCCGGAATGAACTGGAACGGGTACTGCTCGTTGTCGGTCAGCGCGGTCGCGAACGAGGCGCCGCTCATCAGCGTGTTGCCCTGGCTGTTCAGTTCCGCGGCAATGGCTTTCATGAACCCGGTACTGTCACCGTAATACACCGCCGGTGAATCACTGCCGGAAATCTTTTTGAACGCGGCCACCGATCGATCCACCTCGTAGGCGGTATCTTCCATCACATACTCCACCGGGTGTCCGTTGATGCCCCCTTCGCTGTTGATCCAGCTGGTGTAGTCGGTGAGGCCGGCGTGAATATGCACCCCGGCAAAGGCAAATACCCCCGACAGCGGGATCGAGCCGCCGAACACGATGGGCTCCTTATCCTGCGCCATGGTGGGCGCGGTCATCGTCAGTGCCGCGACCACACCACTCAGCCCTGCGAGCTGGCGGCCCTTTCCAAGGCCTTTGCTGAATAGTTTTCTGAACATGTGTCTTCTCCTTGCTGCGTCTTGTTGTTGGTGTTGCAACGGGTCGCGTGGCAGCGCGATCAGGTACTGAATGGCCACAGCCGGAAGAACCGCCGGATGCGGTGCCAGATCTCGGCCAGGCCATGAGGTTCAAAAATCAGAAAGCCCACGATCAATGCCCCGAAAATGATTTCCAGCATCGGCGACATGAACACCGGCGCATTGGGGTAAAACGGTGTCAGCGCTGACGTCAGCAGCTTGAGCGCCTCCGGGATCAGCGTCATGAACGCCGCGCCCAGAATACCGCCCAGCAGGTTGCCCATACCGCCCACAATCACCGCCGCCAGATAGAAAATGGACATGGACAGCGGAAAGCTTTCCGGCGTCACCACCCGGTAAAAATAGGCAAACAACCCACCAGCCACACCGGCATAAAAAGAGCTCAGCGCGAAGGACATCAATTTATAGTGCAGCAGGTTGATACCCAGAATCTCGGCGGAAATGTCACGATCCCGAATGGCGATGAAGGCACGGCCAATACGGGTGCGGAAGACATTGCTGGCCGCGAACAACATCAACACCGCAAGTGGCACGATGACAAAGTACATCCGGAAATCGCTCTGGAAGGTAAACCCGAACAGATGGGCCGGTTCCAGGCTCAGTCCGCCCATGCCACCGGTAACCGATTCCCACTCGGCAAAGATAAAGTGCAGGAACACACCGGCCGCCAGGGTTGCAATCGCCAGGTACAGACCTTTGACCCGCAGCGATGGCAACCCCACCAGGATGCCGACCGCAGCCGCCATCAGCCCCGCCATCAACAGAGTCACCGGGAACGGCAACCCGGTATTCAGCGACAACCAGGCAACCGTGTAGCCGCCGACACCCATAAAACCGGCCTGCCCCAGGGATATCAACCCGGTAAAACCGGTGAGAATATTGAGGCCGGTGGTACTGATCACCGCGATGCCCACCAGGCACCCCAGGTACAGCAGGTAGGAGTTCACGATGAACGGAAACATCAGCAAGGTCAGCAGAAACAGGGCAAACCAGAATTTCTGGGTGGCACTGGTCCAGATCGCCTCATCGGCCTCGTAAGTCTGTTTTGCGTCACCAATGCGCATCTTACACTCGCTCTATTTCGTGGGTGCCGAAGAGTCCGTAAGGACGAATCACCAGGATGACCGCCAGCACCAGAAACGTGGCCGGCATCCGGTATTCACCACCGAGGTAGGCCCCGGCCACGGTCTCCAGCCAGCCGATAAACACCCCGGCAACCAGTGCGCCCAGAATGCTGTCCAGGCCACCGACAATCACCACCACCAGCACACTGAGGCCGATGATCCCGAACTGAGGGCTCAGGCCACCGGTCGCTGCCACCAGTACGCCAGCCAGGGACGCAGCCAGGGAGCCGAATACCCAGGCCAGGTTAAACACCCGACGAACGTTGATCCCCATGGAATAGGCCGCCGCCTGATCGGACGCGGTCGCCCGCAGTGCGACGCCCCCGCGGGAGAAGCGGAAATACAGCAGATACAGAATCAGCAGCGCGGCGCCAATCAGGAAGCCGTAGGCGATTTTCGGTGCAAGGTAAAGAGGACCGATGAAGACCGGTTCCCGGGGCAGGAAACGGGGCAACAACTGGGGATCGGCACTCCAGAAAAGCTCCACCACACCCACCAGGATGCTGGCGATCCCAATGGTCACCATGACCACCGCAATCGGCGACTCCCCGAGCATGGGCCGGATCATCACCTTTTCGATTACACCGCCCAGGATACTGCCCCCGAGAACCGCCAGCGGCAGCGCAATCCATGGCGACAGTTCCATGCCGCCGGCAAAGGCCAGGAACAGGTAAGCGGCAAACATCATGATTTCGCCGATGGCAAAGTTGATCACCCGGGTGGCCTTGTAGATCATCACGAAACCCAGGGCGATCAAGGAATAAAGCCCGCCCATGGCCAGCCCGGCCAGACTGATTTCACCAAAGAACAGCCAGTCCATTACGCCGCCTCCCCGCCAGCGTTCAGTTTTTCGCGCAGGCTGTCGATGTCACTATTGCCAAGGTATGCCCTGATCACCTCGGGGTTTTTCTGCACGTCTTCCGGCAGGCCCTCGGTGATCACCTGGCCAAAGTTGAGTACCGCGATGTGGTCCGAGATATCCATCACCATGCCCATGTCGTGCTCCACCATCAGCACGGTCACGCCCCACTCCTCGCGGATATCCAGGATAAAGCGGGCCATGTCTTCCTTTTCTTCCCGGTTCATCCCGGCCACGGGCTCATCCAGCATCAGCACCTTGGGGCGCATGGCCAGGGCTCGGGCCAGTTCCACCCGTTTCTGCAGGCCATAGGAAAGGCTGGCCACCGGCTGGCGGCGAATGTGATCAATCTCCAGAAAATCGATGATGCGGTGTTCCACTTCCCGACGAATCGCCATCTCCTCACGACGCGCCGCACCGAAGTACGCCAGCGAGCCCAGCAGGCCGCTTTTCATATGGACATGGGCGCCAAGTTTGATGTTGTCGAGTACCGTCATACCCCGGAACAGGGCAATATTCTGGAAGGTTCGGGCCAGGCCCAGCGAAGCCCGCTGCGGTGGCTTGATACGGCTTGCAAGCACCTCCCCCTGATAGCGGATCGTGCCCTGCTGGGGTTTGTAGAAACCGGAAATGCAATTGAACAGGGAGGTCTTGCCGGCGCCATTCGGACCGATGATGGTGGTGATGGTGTTTTCCGGCACGCGGAAGCCGACATCCTGCAATGCCTTAACACCACCGAAGGACAAAGACAGGTTATTGATCTCGAGGATACTCACATCTTGTCACGCTTAACCAGGATTATGGTTGTTGTTATTCTCAGACTGTTGCCTGAACCAAACTAAAAATAGTCCAACCCCGCAACAATGGCCAAGCCACAGTGTCCTATTATGAAACGGACGTGATGGACGAAAAGATGCAGTCGGGCTGCAAACGCCCGGGCAGGAGCAAAACAACAATGACAACACCGACCGTGATATCCGAATTTGACCGCAGTAACGGCGTCGCAACACTGACCTTCAATCGGCCCGACTCACTCAATGCCATCGACATTCCCATGGCTGAATCCTTCCTGGAGGCGGTCAGGGGGCTGGCTTCCCAGCAGGGCCTACGTTGTGTGGTGCTCCGGGGCGCCGGTCGCGCGTTTGTCGCGGGGGGCGACATTTCCGGCATGACCGGAGGCCAGCAGCAGGCCTGGCAAATGGTCAACACCATCCTGGAGTCGCTGAATCCGGCCATCCTTTTATTACGGGATATCGACGCACCGATCATTGCTTCGGTTAAAGGCGTGGCAGCGGGGGCCGGTTTCAGTCTTGCGCTGATGGCGGATCTGGTTGTGGCCGAGGAAAACACCCGCTTCCTGATTGCCTACAACGGCATTGGCGCTGTACCGGATTGCGGCGGCAGTTGGTTCCTGCCCCACAAGATCGGCGCCGGAAGGGCCTCGGAAATGATGATCCTCGGCCGCACCCTGAATGCCACGGAAGCTCAGCACTGGGGCCTGGTCACCCGTGTTGCACCGGAAGATCAGTTCGATGAAGTGCTGGCGACCACCATTGCAAAGGCCGCTGAAGGGCCCGGCCGGGCTTTTGGCGCTTTTCGCCGGCTGGTCGACCAGGCAAGCGGCACACCATTGGCCGACCACCTGGAAGCCGAGCGACAGGCCTTTCTGGAGATGACCACAACGGCCGACTTCAGCGAAGGGGTATCGGCGTTCCTGGCCAAGCGGAAACCACGCTTTCAGGGTTACTGATAATGCACACGGTGGCAATATCCCTGTCAGGCGTCTTCCAGAATAAGGACTATCAGCTCCTTCGGCCCGTGGGCGCCGTAGGCCAGCACCTGCTCGATATCCGCCGTCTTGGAAGGGCCTGATACCAGCAATGCATTGGTGGGCAACCCCGCAGCCCAGTTCTGGGCGGTCATCATGTCGTACCAGTTATCGTGAACCCCACTGGCCTTGAGCAGGGCAATATGCACCGGCGGCACCAGGCTCATCAGCCTCGGTTCGTTCCGGTCCGGCCAAAGCACCAGTGACCCCGTTGCGGCAATGCCGCCAATGGTACCCGTCACACTGGCCTGCACATCATTGAAGAGCTCCGCTTTCCACTCTTCGATGGGACGGTCATAGACCCGCAATTCCGGCCGATCCGCTCCATCCTTCCAGGCGTTCGCTAACTGCTCGCCATGAGGTGTGGCCGGGGCATACAGTAGGTTGGCGATCTCCCGCCTAGCCAGCAACTCCGCGACCAGCGCTGGCCAGTCATCCTCACGGGTCAGATGCACTTCGGTGTGCACCGCCTCCATCAGTTCCCGTAACCTGGCAATGCGTTGCTCCGAGGGATAGCGCCACGGGTCGGTCACCAGGGATTCGTCGAACTCGTCCGGGCGCGGCGTTGTGCCAGCCAGACTGGTTCTGAGCTTATTGAGGATATTGGTACGAGCGCTCATGATTTCTCCCCCCCGATGGATGAATTTTTCAGGTGGTCCCGGGCGAGGTCATGGAGGGAGCGTGCAGCGGGCACCGGGGCGCTGTGATTCTCGGTCCACGGGCCCGCTTTTTTTGGCGCAAGCGCCCTGAAACGGGTCGCCCCCCACAGAAAAAGCTTATATAAGGAGGGACGGGTGTTCAGCATGACCCAGGCCCGCCACATCATCCGCTCCTTGCGGGAGTATTTGCTGCCGGCCCCTTTCACCGATACCGGCTCATGATCCGGTGACTGAACGTTTTCCTGCCGCAGCCGCTGCAACAGTTCCGGAATGGGAATCTTCACCGGACAGACTTCCCCGCAGGCACCGCACAGGGATGACGCACTGGGATGATCCGGCACCTTGTCCAGACCCACCATATGCGGGGTAACAATCTTGCCGATCGGTCCCGGATAGACTTCCCCGTAGGTATGGCCACCCACCCGGGTATAGACCGGGCAATGGTTCATGCAGGCGCCGCAGCGAATGCAGTTCAGGGTCTGGCGCATCTGGGCATCGGCAAACGCGCCGGTGCGGCCGTTATCCAGCAACACCAGATGCACTTCTTCCGGGCCGTCCAGTTCATCAGGCTTGCGCGGGCCGGAGATCATGTTGATGTAGGTGGTGATGGGCTGGCCCAGGGCTGAACGGGTCAGCAGGGACACCAGCGGCACCACATCCCGCAGATTCGACACCACTTTCTCGATGCCGGTCACGGCAATGTGCACCGGGGGTGATGTGGTGCTCATGCGGCCGTTGCCTTCGTTCTCCACCAGCAGCAACGTGCCGGTTTCGGCGATGGCAAAGTTCACACCGGACACCCCCACGTCCGCCTCCAGGAATTTACGCCGCAGGATGCGCCGGCCGGTCTGGATCAGCTCATCCACATCTTCGGAGACGTGTTCGCCGAGCTTTTCGTTGAACAGCGCCGACACCTGGCGGGCGTTCTTGTGGATTGCCGGCATGATGATATGGGAAGGCTTTTCATCGTCGAGCTGGACAATGTATTCGCCCATGTCCGATTCCAGGCATTCGATATCACGGTCGGCGAGATAGTCGTTCATCTCCATTTCTTCGCTGACCATGGATTTGCCCTTCACTACCTGGCGACCGTCATGAGCTTCTATGATGCCATGCACAATCTCGTTGGCTTCCTCAACCGTCTCCGCCCAGTGCACCTTTATACCATTGGCGGTGAGTTGGGTTTCCAGTTGTTCCAGCAGGTTCGGCAGGTTGGAGAGTGAGCCTGCCCGAATGCGGTTGCCCAGCTCCCGCAGCCCCTCCCGCTCGTCTTCGTCGCTGAACGCATCCGCCCGCTTGCGCATCAGCGAGTCCATGGCGGTGCGGAAGTTGGAACGCAACTGCGAGTCTGCCAGCGCCTCATGGGCGCGGCTCTTGAAGTCGCTGGCCAGTTCGGTCGCCGGAATGCGCTGATTCATTGCTCACCCCCACACCTTTCCCAAAGGAAGCTGGCCAGATGGCGACCACGGAAAAGCTGTTGCTGCTTTTCCAGGGCGCCGTTGATGTTCATCAGGCAGCCACAGTCGGCGCTGATGGCCTCGGCCGCGCCGGATTCCCTGAGGGCATTGGTTTTGTCCAACACCATGGCACCGGAGATGTCCGGCATGCGTATGGAGAAGGTGCCGCCAAACCCGCAGCACTCACTCTCATGGTCATGGTCAACTCGCTCCACGTTGGCGAGCTGGGCCAGCAGTTCCCGTGCGTGCAGGTGGGTATTCATTTCCCGGCGGGCGGTGCAGGAGGTGTGCAGGGCAACCCTGTGTTGACCACCACGATCAACGAGCTGAACCCTGCAGACCTTGAGCAGGAACTCCGTCAGCTCGAAGGTGCGCTCGGCCAGGTCCTCAACCCGCTTCAGGTTTTCCGGCTCCTCAGCGAACAGTTCCCGGTAGTGATGACGAAACATGCCGGCACAGGACCCCGAGGGCACCACCACCGGGCGACCGTCATCCAGGAGGTCCAACTGCGCCAGGGCCACGGCCCGGGCCTCGTCACGATAACCCGATGTCCACGCCGGCTGGCCGCAGCAGCTTTGTTGTTGTGGAAAATGCACGCGAATGCCCTGCTGTTCCAGCAGGCGAATGGCGTCCAGACCCGCTTCCGGGAAGAACAGGTCCACCACGCAGGTACCGAACAGCGATACCTCCGCAGGCTTGTCAGGATAGCGACGCTCCGTTTCCCGGGCAGGAGCCACCCGGGTGGCATTCGGGGCGGCGTCATAGAACAGCTCGCTCATTGCTTAACGTCCTCCGGACGGGATGAGGCTAGCGTAAATTGGTAATACCAATTTACAGGTATAGTCTGATAAGGTATGTGAGTTGTTTACGGACTGTCAAAGATAGATGTTAGTACATTAGTCTGACAGGCATGGTAGAACGCCGTCCAAAATCGTCAAATGACAGCGTTTCGAATATTGGTCAGACCAATCATCAAGATGCGGGAATAGAATGGGTATCGGTCATATTTCACCAAAGCGCCTTGCAGACACCATTGTCGAGCAACTGGAAACCATGATTCTGGAAGGCACCCTGCACCCCGGGGAGCGGCTGCCGGCCGAGCGGGTGCTGGCTGAGCAGTTCGGGGTATCCCGCCCCTCCCTGCGGGAAGCGGTGCAGCGGCTCGCGGCCAAGGGCTTGCTGGTCAGCCGTCAGGGAGGTGGTCACTATGTGGCCGAGTCGCTGGGCTCCAGCTTCAGCGACCCGCTGATCGGATTGCTGGAAAACCGCCCGGACGCCCACCGGGACCTGCTGGAATTCCGCCGCACCCTGGAAGGCGACTGTGCCTATTACGCAGCCCAGAGAGCCACGGAAGTGGACAAGGCACAACTCAGGGAAGCCTATGAAGCCCTGCAGGCCTGCTACAGCGACGACGGCAAACAGGATGTCAGCGCCGAAGGCGCCGCCGACGCCCGCTTCCACCTGGCCATTGCCGAAGCCAGCCACAATGTGATCCTGCTGCACACCATTCGCGGCTTGTTCAACATGCTGAAAAACAGCGTCGTCACCAACATCGGCGGCATGTACGCAAAGACCGCGGAAACCCGCAATGGACTCATGGAGCAACATCAACAGTTGTTCGACGCCATCATGGCAGGACGTGCCGAGGACGCGCGTGAGATCGCCGGGCAGCATATCCAGTATGTTCAGGGTGTGCTGTCAGAACAGTTCGAGAGTCATCGAAGGCTGGAGCGGTCGCTGCGCAGGGACAAGCTGAGCCGCAGCTAAACCTCCTGACTGAGCAGTCCCGCAACCCACTCCGACACGTCAGGATAGACGCCCATATCCAGCACAAACTCCTGGCCACGGGCCGCGCAGTCCAGATAGCAGTACGGCGGTGCAAGCCGCCAGCGGTCCAATCGGGTGTGATAGCTCAGCGCCGGCCTGCCGTCTCCGGGAAAGAAGTCGGAGGGCAACCGCCACCGGGTTGGCAGGCGTCCGTCCGGATCACTCAGAACCAGGGAATCAGCGAGATGGGTAAACACGCCACTGCCAGGAAACGGCTTCTTGTCGTCCGCAAGGGAAAAGCGGTCGGACGACACATACAGCGTATTACCGGGATCGGGGTCGCCATGAAAGTGCGGATGATAGCCCGCCCAGGGCAAGGCGTCTGACATCAGGTCATCTATCCGGTGCACATCACCGATGTGCAACCAGCCCCAGATGGCATGAAACGGGCGGGAGCCAGGCACAAAGCGCCAGCGCCGATGCCAGATCTCCGCTGTGCGGAACACGCCGAAGAACAAAAACAGATCCCCGGGGCTCACCCCCTGATTGCGCAAATGGCCCTGGGCTGAGCCTGTCTGCCCCAGCACCGGGCGCCAGCCATCCGCCCGCGGAATGGCATCAGCGATCAGGTCCGGATCCAGGTGGGCGCCGTGGTTGCCGCGGATTCTGCCCCGGGTCAGATCCCGGGCAATCTTGCCCAGCCGCCGCGCGCCATGGGTAACGTCATCATAGCGAATACGGGACTGATTATCGGGAATGGGAAGCACGCACAGAGAGCCGTCCGGCAACACCGGGCTTGGGCACCCACCGGCGGAAGAATCAAACCCTTTTCGGCTGAGGATCAGGCGCATGGACTCACTGCAAAAATCATGGACGACATATCGGGGGGCAATGCTATCTTAGATTCCGGGCGATTGCCCGCCACAACGTCAAACCGTCAGCCGGATAGCGAACCATGAGACTTGTCTGCATTTCCGATACCCACAGCATGCACCGCCAGATCCAGGTGCCCGATGGCGATATCCTGATCCACTCCGGTGATGGTCTCGGCGTGGGGTCGCTGGATGAGCTGGAAGACCTCGACAACTGGTTCGCTGAACAACCCCACCCGCACAAGATTCTGATTGCCGGCAACCACGACTGGTGTTTTCAGGACGAGCCACAGGATGCTCAGACCCTTATAAAACACGCCCATTACCTGCAGGACAGCGGCCTCGTACTGGAAGGCCTGAAATTCTGGGGCAGCCCATGGACACCGTTGTTCTTTAACTGGGCCTTCAACCTCGAACGCGGCGCAGCCCTGGCGGAGCGTTGGGCCCAGATCCCCCATGACACCGACATCCTCATTACCCACGGACCGCCAGCGGGCATCCTCGATGCAGTGCCAACCGGGACCGGGTCGCTGAATGTCGGCTGCGATGATCTCGCCAGCGCGGTTGAAACCCTCAATCCCAGGCTCCATATCTTTGGACACATCCATGAAGGCTACGGCCAACTGGACATCGGCCAGCGCCGGTATATCAACGCGAGTACCTGTACCGGCAGCTTCAAACCCCTGAATCCACCCATCGTGATCGATCTTTAGCCCAAAGGTTCGATTCATCCGGAGCACGATATGCCACAACGCCCGCCCTTTTCGCTGCTGGAACTGGCTTCCGTTCGCGAAGGCGATTCCGTCGGAACCACCCTGGCCAACAGCGTGGCCTACGCCCAACATGCGGAAAATCTCGGTTTCAAACGGTTCTGGCTGGCTGAACATCACAATATGGAAGGCATCAGCAGTTCCGCGACATCGGTGCTGATTGGTCACATTGCCGGTAAAACCGAATCCCTGCGCGTGGGCTCCGGGGGCGTGATGCTGCCCAATCATCCACCGCTGGTGATTGCCGAGCAGTTCGGCACGCTCGCCAGCCTGTATCCGGACCGCATCGACCTGGGGCTCGGCCGCGCCCCCGGCACCGATCCGATCACCAGCCGGGCCCTGAGACGTGACGGCCTGGGAGCCGAACAGTTTCCCGAAGACGTGGCCAGGCTGCAGAGCCTGCTCGGGCCACTGCAGCCAGGCCAACCGGTCAAGGCGATTCCCGGCGCCGGCACCAACGTGCCGATATGGCTGCTGGGCTCCAGTCTCTACAGCGCGCAACTCGCGGCCATGCGGGGGTTGCCCTACGCCTTCGCAGGGCATTTCGCCCCCCGGCTGTACCGTGAAGCGCTCAAAGTCTATCGCGACCATTTCCAGCCCTCGGAACAGTTGCAAGCGCCCTACGCCATGCTTGCAGTACCGGCCATTGCAGCGGACACCGACGACGAAGCCCAATGGCTGTCCACCACCAGCTACCAACGTATTCTGGCCCTGTTCCGCGGGCAGCCGCTGTGGATGAAACCGCCGGTGGAGACCATGGACGGGCTGTGGAATGCCGGCGAAGAAGCCAGCGTGCGGGATTTCCTGGGCTTGCAGATACTCGGAGGCCCGGAATCCGTCAGGGATCAGTTGGACCGACTACTGGACTCCGTGGACGTGGACGAACTGATGTTCACCGTCGATATCTACGACCCGGAAAAGCGCCGCCATGCCCTGGACATTCTCAGCCAGGCCTGACAACACCCAAACACGATCAAAGGATGGGGTCCGGAAAATGACCGCAACGACTACCCACGTTTTTCTCTCCCACGGTCTCGAGAGTGGCCCGGAAAGCACCAAGATTCAGGCCATGAAAGAGGCGGCGGAATCCTTTCCGGGCGTCACCGCCGTGGCGGTTGATCATCGCAGCAGCAAGGATCCCGCCACCCGCCTGGAACAGATGAGGCACGCCATGGAGAAGGCGGGAGCCGATCCCGGGCGCACCATCCTGGCCGGCTCCAGCATGGGCGGCTGGGTGTGTGCGCAAACCAGTGCAGAACAACCGGCACTCGGTTGCTTTCTGCTGGCGCCGGCACTGGCCCTGCCCCGCTACACACAATCCAGCCCGGCCATCCAGGCTGAACACGTGCAGATCATCCACGGCTGGGACGATGACGTGGTACCGGCCATGCCGGTCATCGCACTCGCGGAGCAACAGAGGTTGCCCATGCTGATGCTGGCGGATGGCCACCGCCTGGAGAACAGCCTGGAACGGGTGGTGTCAGAGTTCCGCCAGTTCCTCGTCAGGGCTGGCCTATAGCTTCGAACTCCGCCAGCTCCTGGCCGTCGGTATCCAGTAACCGCAGACGGTGGTCATCCATCTGGACGCCGGCGGTGTTTTCCAACGCTCTGAAAAAGGCCTGCTCCGGGATATCGATATCCAGGCATGCACGGCGGGTACTGGCCATGCGACTGAACACCAGGTTCCGGTTGTTGATGACTTCGTACTCGCCACGGAACGCATTGCAGCCACTGAAACCATTCACGACACCGTCATCCCGCAGGATCAGGTGCGCTTCACTGGCTGCGCCGGCATCGGGCGTCGGCTCACCGGCAACTTCCTGAAGCTTCCAGTATGTATTAGTCAACGGCACGCCATCGCTTCCCATCATCGGTTGTGACATGCACCCGGCCAAAACCAACAGGCAGCTGGCAACAATCAGAGACCGCCCTACCATCCACGACTTGTCCATTCTGTTTCCTCCCTTGTACAAGAATCATTCCAATCATTTTTCATTTCACTTCAAGACGATACCTCGCAGCAATCTAAATTGGCCATTTTCTTGCGAAAACCACTTTGTTTTGCCAGTCTTTAATAATGCAGCAATAGTCTGGAGCAAAAAAACTAAATGGAGACAACACGATGAGCAGCTTAAGTAAATTCAAGAAACTGGCCGGAATTTCAGCGATCGCATTCGCGGCCATGACCGCCGCAAACTCGGTGAATGCTGCCAACTGGCGCTATGCCCATGAAGAATACGAAGGCGACGTCCAGGACGTATTCGCCTATAAATTCAAGGAATACATTGAAGAGAATTCCGACCACACCCTGCAGGTGTTTCGCTTCGGCGAATTGGGCGAGTCCGACGACATTATGGAACAAACCCAGGCTGGCATCCTCAACTTTGTAAACCAGTCCCCGGGCTTCACCGGCTCCCTGATCCCGGAAGCGCAGATCTTCTTCATTCCGTACCTGATGCCCACCGACATGGATACTGTGATCAAGTTTTTCCGTGAGAGTGAAGCAATCAACGAAGACTTCCCGGAGCTGTACTCCGAAAAAGGTCTTGAGCTTCTGCAGATGTACCCGGAAGGTGAAATGGTCGTCACCGTCGACGAACCGGTCACCAGCCCGGAAGGCTTCAACAACAAGAAGATTCGGGTGATGACCAACCCGCTGTTGTCTGAAACCTATGACGCCTTTGGCGCAACCCCGACACCGCTGCCCTGGGGTGAAGTCTACGGTGCCCTGCAGACCAACATGATTCAGGGTCAGGAAAACCCGATTTTCTGGATTGAGTCCGGCGGACTGTATGAAGTGTCCCCGAACCTGGTCTTTACCGCCCATGGCTGGTTCACCACCGCCATGATGGCCAACCAGAACTTCTATGAAGGTCTGTCCGACGAAGACAAGAAGCTGGTTCAGGACGCCGCGGATTTTGCCTTCGAGGAGATCCTCGTTCATATCGACGGTCTGGCCGATGAGTCGCTGGCAAAAATTCAAGAGGCCAGCGACGAAGTCACAGTAACCCGCCTGACCGATGAACAGATCGAAGCCTTCAAGGCCCGTGCGCCCCAGGTGGAGAAAAAGTTCATCGAGATGACTGGCGAGCGTGGTGAAGAACTGCTGAACCAGTTCAAGGAAGATCTGAAAGAAGTTCAGAACGACTGAACCGTAATATAAGGAAGCATTCCCGCCGGCCCGTCCGGCGGGAATCTGTATTAACCTCGCCCCGCCGGGGAGTCCCCCTACCGGCCGGGAGCGAGATGCTCTGGAGCAAACCCCATGTCAGAGAAACCCTCAGAGGTAGAAGACGATACCGGTACCTATGAGTCCGGCCTACCCGGTTTTTTGGGAACCATTGATGAAATCATTGCCAAGGTAGAGGCTGTGATGCTGGCAGTCGGCGTGATTCTCATGGCATTGAACACCTGTACGAATGTAATCGCGCGTTTTGTTTTTGGCCAGGGGCTGTTTTTTTCCGGTGAAATCAACCGAATCCTGATTATCCTGATCACCTTCGCAGGCATCGGCTACGCGGCCCGCCATGGCCGCCATATCCGTATGTCTGCGGTTTACGATGCGATTCCTCCAAAGGGACGCAAAGTGCTGATGATTTTCATTGCCCTGTTTACATCCTTGGTGATGTTCTTCCTTTGTTACTATTCCTACGAGTACGTCGTAACCCTCTACGGCCGTGGGCGAATTCTCCCAGCGCTGGGTTTTGAGATCTGGTGGATTTACGTATGGGCCCCTATAGGCTTTGCGATCACTGGCATTCAGTATTTCCTCACGGCCATCAAGAACTTCACCAGTAAGGATATTTACCTCTCCACCGGTGTGATCGACGGCTACTCGGACACTGAATCGGAAGTCTGAACCCTGCAGCTGCTTTAACAAAGGATAGAAACTCATGGCGACTATAATGATGGTGATCATGATCGGGCTGCTACTGCTGGGCTTCCCGATGATGGTTCCGCTGATCACCGGCGCGGTGGTTGGTTTTGTAATGATGTTTGATGGCTTCGGCCAGATGGGCACTTTCGTCCAGCAAATGATGGGAGGCATCCGCCCCGCCTCGCTCATTGCCGTGCCCATGTTCATTCTGGCGGCAGATATCATGACTCGCGGCCAGTCCGCCGATCGCCTGATCCATATGGTGATGGCGTTCATTGGACATATAAAAGGCGGGCTGGCAATCAGTACAGCCACTTCGTGTACTCTCTTCGGTGCGGTTTCCGGTTCTACCCAGGCGACGGTTGTAGCGGTTGGCTCTCCCCTGCGGCCTAAACTGCTCAAAGCCGGTTATTCCGACTCGTTTTCACTGGCGCTGATTATCAATTCCAGTGACATTGCCTTTCTGATTCCCCCCAGTATCGGCTTCATTATTTACGGGGTTATATCCGGAACCTCCATTGCCGAGCTGTTTATTGCCGGCATCGGCCCCGGCGTCATGATTCTGTTCATGTTTTCAATCTACTGCCTGATCTATGCCTACATTAACAAGGTTCCCACCGAGGAAAAGGCCGGCTGGAGAGAGCGGGGGGTCGCCGTCCGTGAAGCGCTATGGCCGCTGTTCTTCCCGGTTATCATCGTAGGCGGTATCTATGGCGGCATTTTCAGCCCGACTGAAGCTGCGGCCGTCTGCGTGCTCTACGCCTTCTTGCTGGAATTCGCTGTTTTCCGCTCGCTGAAATTGCCGGACATTTATCGGATCGCCAAATCCACCGGCCTGATTACCGCTGTGGTTTTCATACTGGTGGCTGTCGGAAACGGCTTTTCGTGGATTATATCCTTTGCACAGATTCCGCAAACCATACTGGAGGCTGTCGGCGTCAATGAAGCCGGTCCGGTCGGCGTGCTGGTCGCAATCTGTATCGCCTTCTTCATTGCCTGCATGTTTGTCGACCCGATTGTCGTCATCCTGGTGCTGACGCCGATCTTTGCACCCGCAATTGAAGCCACCGGCCTCGACCCGGTGCTTGTCGGGGTTCTGATTACACTTCAGGTGGCCATAGGCTCTGCAACGCCACCCTTTGGTTGTGACATATTCACCGCCATAGCCATATTCAAGCGCCCCTACTGGGAAGTGATCCGCGGTACGCCACCGTTTGTCTTTATGCTGATAGCGTCAGCGGGGCTGATCATCGCCTTCCCGCAAATAGCACTGTTCCTGCGTGACATGGCGTTCCGCTGAGAGCTGTAGAGATCAATTTCAGGGAGAAGAGCATGTTCAAAAAGATCCTGGTGGCCGTTGACGGTTCCACGTCGTCGTTCAAGGCAATGGACAAGGCCATTGCGCTACAGAAACTCACGGAAGCCGAGATCTATCTGCTCTGCGTTTACAAGCACCACAGCCTGTTTGAGACATCGCTATCGATCGGGCGTCCCGAAGGTATGGATATCCCTGACAAGGTGTTATCGGAGTACGCCAAGGATGTGGTCAACCACGCCAAGGATCAGGCAAAGGAACGGGGTGCGAAAAAAATACGGGGGTTCGTCAAGGCCGGGCGCCCCTCCAGTGTTATCGTCAAGTTTGCCCAGCAGAAAGAGGCAGACCTGATCGTGGTCGGCTCCCGGGGCACACACAGCGACAAGGACGGTTTGCTGCTGGGCAGCGTCTCCCACCGGGTGGCATCGAATGCGAAGTGCCCGGTTCTGGTCGTGTAACTTTCTGATTCTCCAAGCACCCGTCATCCAAACGTCATCTGTTTGCGTTAAAAAAGATCCGACATTTTTTATGGAGCTGTATCAATGTCGGATCAATCCTCCCTTCTTGTTGAAAAACTCTGGCAACTCAAGCGCCTGATTGATAAGGGCGAATGCCCTGAGGTCACCTTCGTCCACCTTAATAACCTGCTGCGGGAACCGGGTTATCGCAGCGACGTATTACGCCGCGTTGAGGCATCCGGCACCGAGCGTCTGAAACACCTCGCCAAAGATATCCGCGCCCGTGACTCTGGCAAGCCTTTGATGGCAACACCCACCACGGATACCGATAGAGCGGGCCAACCTGCCGCCAAACAGCAACAATCATGGTTACGTCGCAATCTGATATGGATGACCCCTGCCACGGTTGCAGCAGCCCTGGCCGCTGTCGGTTTCACCGCGTTCGAGCCCCAGACCATCCGTGTCCACGAAGACATAATCGCGGACACGGTCTGGGAATCCGGCAAGACGTACATCCTGGAAAAAGCCATTTTTGTCGAGAGCGCCAACCTCACTCTTGAAAGCGGTGTCACGGTAAAAGGCGACAACGGATCAGCGCTGATTGTCACCACGGACAGTAAGCTGTTTTCCCGGGGTCGCCCCGACAGCCCAGTGGTATTCACCAGCAACCAGCCGGAAGGCCAGCGTGCCCGTGGCGACTGGGGCGGAGTGGTGGTGCTCGGCAAGGCACCGGTTAACCAGCCGGGCGCGACTATTGAGGGCGTCTCCGGCAACGATTCCAGAGGCAGTTTTGGCGGCACCGATAATCGTCACAGCTGTGGCGTCATCGAGTACACCCGCATTGAGTTCGCCGGCTTCGAAGTCTACAAGAACAACGAACTCAATGGCCTCACCCTCGGGGGGTGTGGGCGGGACACCATCGTCCGCAATGTGCAGGTGCATCGCGCCCTGGATGATGGCATCGAAATGTTCGGCGGTTCCGTGGATCTCAAGAACATCGTGGTGACCGGCGCTGCGGACGACAGCATTGACTGGGATTGGGGCTGGACCGGCCGCGTTCAGTTCCTTGTCGTCCAGCAACACCCCGATGTGGGTGATAACGCCTTTGAGGGCGATAACAATGGCAATGACCACCAGGCCCAGCCGCGGTCGGAGCCATCATTCTATAACGTCACCCTGGTTGGCACCGGACAGACCGCCAGGAAGCACCGGGGCTTGGTCCTTCGTGAAGGCACTGGCGGTCACTTTCACAATATGATCATCGACAGCTATGGCATTGAAGCGGTCGACCTGCGAGACGAGGTCTCCTCACTGATCGCCAGGGGTTCCCTGACCTTCTCGAACAACCTGATTGCCAACACAGGAAAGCTCGGCAAAAGCACGGATGAATCAGGCCAGGATGATGACGACTTCGGGTTCAGCGAAGGGGACTGGCTGATGGCTCCGGATCAGGATAACCTTCAACGCCTCGACAGCGCTCTGCATATCACCGCCAGGGACCCGGTGGATCCGGACTTCCAGACCCGCGTGCAGATACGCCAGATGACAGCCATGACACCGCCCAAATCCGAGTTCTTTGATGAGTCGGCAAACTACGCCGGCGCCCTGAACCCACGCCTGCAGTCCAGCTGGCTGGACAACTGGACAGCCTACCCACTGCGCTAAACACGCATCTGCGGGTATCCACGTCAACTTCGGATATCCGCAACTCTCCCCTGATTTTGCCGTGCTAGACTTCCGCGCCAACCCGTAAATACAAATTCCAAAGTCACAAGGCGTCATCATGACCGCAATTGTCGATTTTCTGAACTCCATCCTGTGGGGCTATGTCCTCGTCTACGGTCTCCTGGCCGTGGGTGTATTCTTCACTATCCGCCTGGGGTTCCTCCAGTTCGTTAACTTCGGTGAGATGGTTCGCGCCATTCGCGGCTCCCGGGAGAGCGATGTCCATGGCATCTCGCCCTTCCAGGCATTGTGTACCAGCCTGGCGTCCCGGGTTGGCACCGGCAACCTCGCCGGTGTCGCTGTGGCGCTGTATCTTGGCGGCGCCGGCGCAATTTTCTGGATGTGGATGGTCGCCCTGGTGGGCATGGCCACCGGATATGCCGAAAGCACCCTGGCACAGCTGTACAAAGTGCGTGACGGCAAGGGGCAATACCGGGGTGGTCCCGCGGTGTATATTGCCAAGGGACTGAAGGCGCCCTGGGCAGCCGCCATTTTCGCGGTTTGCCTCATTCTTTCCTTTGGGTTGATCTTCAACGCGGTGCAGGCCAACTCCATTGCCGATGCTATGCAGGGCGCATTTGGCGCCCCCAAACTCGGTGTCGGGGTGGTCGTCGCGGCACTCGCCGGGGTGGTGATCTTCGGGGGCCTGCGCAAGATCGTCCGGTTCGCCGAATTCGTCGTACCGTTCATGGCCGGCGCCTACGTACTGCTGGCGCTCGTCATCATGGCAATGAACATCACGGAAGTGCCCGGCGTGCTGGCGATGATCGTGAAAAGCGCATTCGGAATTGAGGAGGCTGCCGGGGGCGCTGCTGGCTCCATCACCGCAGCCATGCTCAACGGCATCAAACGCGGCCTGTTCTCCAACGAGGCGGGCATGGGCTCCGCGCCAAACATTGCGGCAACCGCCACACCGGCGCCCCACCACCCGTCGTCCCAGGGCCTGGTACAGGCCTTCGGGGTATTTGTGGATACCATCATCATCTGTACCGCCACAGCCGTCATGATCCTGCTGGCCGGCGTGCTGGAACCCGGCTCGGGAGTGACCGGTACCCAGCTGACCCAACAGGCGATGGAAGCTCACCTTGGTGAGTTTGGCGGCTATTTCATTGCCGTTGCCATACTGTTCTTCGCCTTTACATCCATTGTGGCGAACTACACCTACGCTGAAAACGCGCTGATCTACCTCAAAGGAGGCAATACCCTCGGGCTGACCCTGCTGCGCCTGGCCGCCCTGGCCATGGTGATCTGGGGCGGGTACGAGGCGGTTATCACGGTCTTCAATGCGGCGGACGCGTCCATGGGACTGATGGCCACCATCAACCTGATTGCCATCGTGCTGCTCTCCGGCACGGTCGTAAAACTGACCAAAGACTATCTGGCTCAGCGCAAGAAGGGGGAAGTCCCGCACTTCAAGTCCACGGATTATCCGGAGCTGCACGAGAAGATCGACAGCAATATCTGGCACTGATCGCCCTCAGCCTGCCTACCGTCGTCAGGACGGTGGGCCGGCGGGACACCCTTCTATCCGATCCCTGCCGCCCTCCTTCGCTCTGTAGAGGGCACGGTCCGCCAGCCCCAGCAAGGCGTCGGCGTCATTGGTGCATTCCGGCCAGCCTGCGACACCTACCGATAAGGTAATCCCTCCCAGGTCCTGAGCCTCATGGATAATGGGGATCTCCCGCATGGCCCGACATAGATTTTCTGCTTTTTCCCGGGCATTGGACAAACTCGCACCGGGCATGATGACCACAAACTCCTCGCCACCATACCGGCACACCACATCACTGCCCCGAAACTGCTGCAACAGTACTTGCGCCACAATTTTCAGGGCACTGTCACCCGCTTCATGACCATGGGTGTCGTTGAACCGTTTGAAATGGTCAATATCGACCACCAGCAAGGCCAGCGGCGTATGACTCCTGATCGCCCCGGCAGTCTCGTGTGCCAGCAACTGGTTGAAGTAACGTCGGTTTTTCAGGCCAGTCAGCGCGTCTTCGTAGGAATATTTCTTGAGCTCCTCATGCAACCAGATGCCAGACAGGGTAATGCCGATCCGCTGCAACCCCTGATCCAGGGCATGAAACAGCCGCGCCGCGCCGTATTCATTGCCCCGGGGCGCAAAGTTCTCCGGGATCTCAACCATCAGCAATCCCATAACCAGGGCTCCCTCGCTGGCCGACTGAACCGTTACCCAGAAACACGCGGTGTCCTTCAGCGCCCTTTGCTGTTCGTGGATGTGTTCCGGGGGTGTGGCCAGGTATCGGGGAGACACCTGGGTGGGCGTGGGCAATCCCCCGGAGGTATCCAGAATCAGTGCAAACTTCGGGAGTTGTCCGGCATAGCCCCAATGGTTGACGCGTTCGTATGCCCTGCCATCATCAATACGCTGATAGAGCGCGCCTCGTAGCGGGCTGCAAAGATCCGGAAGAACCCGGGCAAGATAACTGAACGCCCGCGCCAGCCCCGGGCAATCCTGAAGCCCGGCGATAATGTCATTAAGCATCCGGCTCTTTTCATTTTCAAAGGTGAGCAGCCGCACTCTTCCCTGTTCCCGGCGGGCCAGCGCCTCGGCTTTGTTTGTGCGTTCGGCGACCTGTTGCTCCAGTGACAGATTCAGCCGATACAGAGTTTGCTGGGTGCGGGCGTAATGCCACAGCGAGATCACCACCACCGCCAGCGCGAACATCAGGGCGCCCCAACTGACCGGAACCCGCCCCCAGGGCAACACACCGTGCGCCACCGCCATATCCACGATCAGAAACACGCAAAACATGGCGTAGGTCAGCAGGATAATCCGCTGTTCCAGCAGCAGGTATTTGAACCGCTGGATCACCACTGCGGTCATCGTCACCAGGGACACCAGGAACAGGGCATCAAACGGCGGGAACGTCGACGACAAATCGATCACGCCAGCCAGGGACAGCCCGATAGCAGCCACCACGTAGGCCAGGTGAATTTTCCAGACCAGATTGATGATCCCGGGCCGGTGATCGGCCAGCCACTGCCCAAGCAGCAGCGTCATCGCCACCGGCAGCAGGTAATAGGAGCCAGCGGCCAGGTAGTCCCAGACCAACGGAGCATTCCATAGCAACTGGCTGGCCTGACTCTCCGCCAGCAACATGCCTCCCGATGCAAACGCAAACAGCGCCAGACTGCCAAAGCTCTTTCTCTCGGTCTGAAGCACCGCGAAAATCAGTGCCAGCAACCCGATTAACGCCGAAAATCCCGCAATCACCAGTGCTTCCAGGGAGTTCCCGAGGATATACAACACCAGATCCGGTCGATCCATGATCGACACTTCACCCCAGAGACCGATATCGGTGTAGTTGGAGAACACCCGGAAGTACAATAGCTTGCCCTCAAAGCTCTCGGGCAGGGAAATCGCATGCCAGGGCCAGCCGGCGAATCGCCCGCGCCCCCGGTCATCGAAGGCGCCGTACTGATAGATCTTTTCGCCCTCGAAATACACCTGGACGATCAGGTCGACACTGAAAATGTACAGCACGGGTTCCTGCCATTCCCCCTCCGGCAAACTGACCCGGAACCACACGTGCTGGCGACCATCGCGATCGGGAGGATTGGACGGAAACCCGATCTCATGCCAGTCGCCATCTTCGGGCTCGCCCAGCGCCCACACCGGTGTGCCGTCACTGGCAGTGGGTGAATCGCCCCAACGATATTGCCAGCCCTCGGAAAGCATCCGGGGCGAGGCTGTTGCGACACCACACATAATTAAGCAGACAGTCAGAACAACCAGTCTGGCGAGAGAAAGTGGAACAAAACGCATCCTGGACATAACCTGATGGGTTGGCCTGCCCTGAGTATAAGACACGTCAGTGTTTCACACTGCAGAATGACAATCTTTTACGGTCTGTTTACACAGGCGGGCCGGAAACTGCCCCCCGGCCGCCTGCCACTGGGCCGCCTCAGCGGCCGGATTTCAGTCGTTCCCAATAGCGGGTATACACCTGCATGGCATCATCCCCTACGTCCTCCTGGAACTCAGCGTTGATCATGTCTTCGGCGGTGGGATAACTGGAACGGTCGCCCGCCACCTCATCCGGCAGCAGCTCCCGGGCGGCGAGGTTCGGCGTGGCATAGCCAATGTCTTCACTGATCAGTGCGGATATTTCCGGCCGCATGACAAAACTGATGAACTGGTGGGCGGCATCAGCGTTCCCGGCATTTTTGGGAATCACAAAACTGTCGAGCCAGACAATGGTACCCTCTTCCGGATAGACATATTCCAGTGACGGCATGTCATCCTTGCCCATTACCGCTTCACCGTTCCAGATCATGCCGATGTCGGTCTCGCCTTCCAGGTACGGCATGCGCGGCGCGTCGGAATTGAAGGTACGCACCGCCGGCATCAGTTCCGACAGTTTTTCATAGGCCTGTTCGATTTCATCCGGGTTGGTGCTGTTGCCGGAGTAACCCAGAACCCGCAGGCCAATATGGAACACTTCGCGCATGTCGTTGGTCAGCATGACCCTGCCCTGGTAGTCATCGTTCCAGAGATCCGCCCAGGCGGTGACCTTGTCACCATCCAGATCTTCCGAATCGTAAGCCAGGCCGGTAGTACCCCAGAGATAGGGAATGCTGTAGGCGTTGTTCTCGTCAAATTCCTGGTTCACCAGTTCCGGGTCCAGGTTATCGAAGCCTTCAATCTTGCTATGGTCGATCTTCTCCAGCAGCCCTTCCTTGCGCATCTTGTTGACGTAGTAGGTGGACGGCACCGCCAGGTCATAGTCGCCGCTGTCTTCCAGCAGCTTGAGCCGGGCGTACATCGCTTCGTTGCTGTCGTAGGTGGTGTAAATCACCTGGATACCGGTTTCCTCTTCAAAGCGATCCAGCACTTCCCGGGGCATGTACTCAGACCAGTTGTAGAGGTTCAGCACCCTGGGTTCCTCCTGACTGCCGCACCCGGCCAGGGTTGCAGTCATCACGCCTGCCAACACCACCTTTTTCATCGTTTGCTCCTTGTCAGTATCCATTGGGAAAGCATCAACATGACCAGTGAAAACACCAGCAACAAGGTGCCCAGCGCGTTCACTTCCGGTTTCAGGCCAACACGCACCATAGAATAGATGCGCAATGGCAAAATTTCATAACTGGGGCCGCTGACAAAGGTGCTGACCACCACATCGTCGAGGGAGAGGGTGAAACCCAGCAGCCAACCCGCCAGCAGGGCCGGCATGATCACCGGGATCAGCACCGTGCGGGTCATGGTAAAATCACTGGCGCCCAGATCCCGCGCCGCCTCCGGCAGGCTTTCATCGAAGCCGCTGAGGCGGGCCATCACGGTAATCACCACAAACGGCAGACAGAAGGTCACGTGGGCCAGCAACAGGGAGACAAACCCGAGCTGCAGGCCAACGAGCAGGAACAGCGCCAGCAATGAGATCGCCAGCACGATCTCCGGGGACATCATCACCACAAACAGCATGCCCCGGAGCACCCGCTTGCCACGAAACCGGTACCGGTGAAGCGCCAGGGCGGTCAACGCGCCGATGACGGTGGACACGGTCGCCGCGGCCAGGGCCAGCCACAGGGAATTCCACATGGCCTGGACCATGGCGTGGTTGTCAAACAGCGACCGATACCATTCCAGACTCAGCCCACCCCAACGGTAACCAGTGCGCGAACTGTTAAACGAAAATACCACCAGCACCAGGATGGGCAGGTACAGCAGTGCATACACGGTGGTCAGGTAAGCCCGCGGCAGCCAACGCCTCATGGCGTCTGCTCCTGTTCACCGAGCCGGCTGCGGCTGAGCTTGTGGGCATACAGCAGCAACGCCATGGCCACGGTCAGCAGAATGCTGGCGGCAGCGCCAAACGGCCAGTCGCGGGCATCCAGGAACTGGTTCTTGATGACATTCCCCACCAGCAGGTTCCGTGAGCCACCGAGGATATCCGCCACGAAGAACAACCCCATCGCTGGCAACAGCACCAGCATGACACCCGCCAGCACACCAGGCAGGGTCAGCGGCACAATGACATGAATGAACGTGGGCAATCTGCCCGCCCCCAGGTCGTGGGAGGCCATCAACAGCTCGTGGCGGAGATCCTCAAACACTGAATACAGCGGCAGGATCATGAACGGCAGCAACAGGTACACCAACCCCACGATGACAGCCCCTTCGGTGTACAGCAGCCGTAGTGGCTCCTCAATCAGGCCCATCCCCATCAAGGCGTTGTTGATCAGGCCATTGGTTGCCAACAGCAATTTGAGGGCATAGGTACGAACCAGGGAATTGGTCCAGAATGGTACGATCAACAGAAAAATCAGCAGTGTCTGCCGCTGCTTCGCCACCCGCGACAGGGCCCAGGCAAACGGATAGCCTATCAACAGGCACAACGCCGTGGTGACGCCCGCCATGTACAGCGAATGGAGAAATACCTCCAGATACAGGGGATCCAGCAGTCGCCGGTAGCTATCGAGATTCAGTGGCAACGACAGGAAGCTGGCGGCATCCCGGGTCATCACACTGGCGCCGACCACCAACAGGTTGGGCGTCAGCACCAGCAGCAATAACCAGCCCCACACCAGGACCAGAACAGCGGTTTTGAAGGGTTGCTGTAACACCCTATGCATCGATCAGGCGCTCCACAGCCGTCTCGTTCTGTTCGGCCGGGAGCAGCCATTCCCAGCCATCCACCCAGCTCACCCGGACGGGCTCGCCAAGGCGATAGTCAAAGGTGGGATCGTCCTCATCGAAGAACTCGCTGGCCAGCACTTCGGTACCGTCGTTCAGGTGGATGACCGAATCCAGCGTGCTGCCCTTGTAGTTCCGCTCCATGACCTTGCCGGACAGCCCGTGATCGGCGTCGGGCTCCAGCACGCGAATGTCTTCCGGGCGCAGCAGGACGTGCACACTCTGGCCCTCGGCAACCGAGAAATCCGGCTTCCTCAGAGTCCGGTGTACACCAAACACATCCACGGTAATCGCGGTTTCCGTGACCTGCTCCAGGCGGCCCGGAAACAGGTTGGTCTCGCCGACAAAACGGGCGGTAAACAGGTTGGCGGGGCGTTCGTATATTTCACGCGGCGTACCCAGCTGTTGTACAACGCCGTCTTTCAGTACCACCACCCGATCGGACATGGAGAGCGCCTCTTCCTGATCGTGGGTCACAAACACGAAGGTAATGCCCAGCTCCCGCTGCAGGCGTTTCAGTTCCACCTGCATGGTGCGACGCAACTTGTAGTCCAGCGCGGACAGTGGCTCATCAAGCAGCAACAGGCGCGGGCGTTTGACCACGGCACGGGCTATCGCCACACGCTGCTGTTGCCCGCCGGATAACTGGTGGGGCTTGCGACGAGCGAAATCACCCAGTTGCACCATCGCCAGGACGTCTTCGACCCGCTCGCGGATTTCTTCTTTCGGGCGCTTTTCCATTTTCAATCCGTAGGCGACGTTGTCGAACACCGTCATATGGGGAAAAAGCGCGTAATGCTGGAACACGGTATTGAGGGGGCGGTGTTCCGGGGGAGATTGGCCGATATCGTTCCCGGCCAGGGTTATAGAGCCGCCGTCGGCATGCTCAAAGCCGGCCATCAGACGCAACAATGTGGTTTTGCCGCAACCGGACGGCCCGAGCAACGTGATGAATTCGCCATCGTAGATATCGAGATCCAGGGCATCGAGTACGGTTTTGTCACCAAATACCTTGCTGACGCCCTTCAGAGATAGCAGTGTCTGTTTCATCGGCCCTGCCCTATTGATGAGCGGCCTATTTTTCCAGAAACCACTGCAAACAAAAAGGGCACGCCGGGTTTTTGTACGCACCCGCCGTGCCCCTTTCGGTTTTCCCTGATCAGTCCGTGGCGATGCTGTTCAGGTAGGCCTTGTCAGAGATGTTGGTCCATTTGCGGACCTTCTGCAGGTACTCACGCTGGGAGGTAATGATCTCCTTCGCCAGCGGATCCTTCTCGGCTTCTTCGTCCAGCAGCTTGTTGGTCGCCTCGCGGAGTGCGTCAATCACTTCCGGCGGGAACGTCTTATGGGTCACGTTGGGGTAATCTTCCTTCATGCGATCCCAGGCCTCACCGCTCATGTGAGTGCTCTGGCTGTACATGTCGTAGGCGGCGGTGCGCATGGCTACCCGCAGGATCTCCTGAAGGTCTTCCGGCAGGCTGTCCCAGGTTTTCTGGTTGATCAGGAACTGAACTTCCGCACCCGGCTCCTGCCAGCCGGAATAGTAGTAATCGGCGATCTGGTGAAAACCCATGGGCAAGTCCAGTGCCGGGCCGACCCATTCGAGAGCGTCAATGGTGCCTCGCTCCAGGGCGGTGTAGAGCTCACCCGGCGGAATGTTGGTCACGGCCACGCCGATTTCCGACATCACTTCGCCGGCAAAGCCGGGCGTACGCATTTTCAGACCTTGCAGGTCCTCAAGGGAGTTGATCTCCTTGCGGAACCAGCCACCCATCTGGTTGCCGGTGTTACCGCCAGGGAATGACAGCAAACCATGGGGTTTGTAAACCTTCTCCATCAGCTCCATGCCGCCGCCGTAGTAGAACCAGGCGTATTGTTCAGGAGCCAGCATCCCGAAAGGCACAGTCGTGAAATACATGGCATTGGGAATCGTGCCCTTGTAGTAATAGGACGCGGTATGACCCATGTCGTACTGACCCTGGCGCACCATGTCGAAGATCCCGAAAGGCGCCTTGTGTTTGTTGGACGAGTCAATGCGGAACTGCAGACGGCCCGCGGACATTTTCTCCGCCATCGCCGCCATACTGCGGGGCGTTTCGCCAAGAATCGGCGAGTTCGGCCCCCAGGTCTCAGCCAGTCGGATGGTGTAGGTTTTTTCGGCCATCAGCGAGGTGCTGACCAGCGACAGCATCAGCGCAAAAGCCGCAAGGAAAGATGTGCGAATAGTCATTGTTGGCATTGTATTACCTGTTATCGGTTGTTTTCTGATTATCCCGACAATAGTAGCGTGCCAAATACCACTTAGCCAATGCAACGGGCGCTTGCCTCTGCGCCCGCTGCCTGGTCATTTCAATCAGTCACGTTCCAGTTCCACCAGGCGATAACGCACCAGTTCCGGATCGGATTCAATCTCTTCCTGCTGATAGGGGAAGCGAAGCCATTGCTTGCCGGAATAGGCTTCGGTCATATCACTGAACCAGGGCGATGCCGGGTCGGTCGACTGTGAATAAGTCACAAATCCCTCGGCCACCGGCTGCCCGTTTTCATCCCAGGTGACCGTCTGAATGTAGCTGTTGCCGTAGTTCACGTTGTAACGACCATCGCTGATATCGTTTGGCCGTGAACTGGCGATGGTGAAGGCGCCTTCAAATCCTTCCCCGCCAAACAGCGGAATCACCGCGTCATGAATGCCGGACACCTGGAGATCGCCCATGGCGGCGGTCATCACCATCGGCGAGTCCTGTATGGCTTTTACCCCGTCCGCGAAGGCCGCCTGAATCAGCGGGCTGGCCACGTTCAGCATCGCCGGCGTGTTCACCGGATCTGCGGGATCGAAAGGAACCAGCCATTTGTCCGGGGACTCCACCGGCAGCGGATCCACATTGCGCCAGAACTCGCGCCAGATATGCCCGCCGACAGAACCGAGGTTATGGGTGCCATCCCAGGGCTGCAGAACGGAACAGGCACCGGAAATGTCCACCGGCTGGCCATCGCTGCCCAACAGCGTGCCGAGCGGACAATAGGCGCTCAGGACATCTTCCCGCGCCAACTGCTCGGACATGAGGGAGCTGTCGAGAACAATGTCCTGCAAGTTGGCCAGGTCGAACCCTGTGCTGCCCGGGCGCCCATCGGAACCATCCAGACGCTGGACCACCTGCTCCATGCATTTACGGGTGCGCAGTGTTCGCGGCGTTTCCTCGTCACCAATAATGGCGGCAAAGCCAGTCAGCGGTTCCGCCGGGTTGGTCACCCAGTAACTGTCATTACAGTTGTGCACCCAGTCTTCCCTTTGCAGGGACGGAAGATTGGCGCGGCCAAATATGCCTTCAGCGGGGGCATCCGCATCCGTATCCCACTGGCAATCGGCACGGGCGCCGTCCAGCAGCGGCAGGCCCGGAGCCAGCAGATCAAACACCGGAGACAGCGCCGTAGCGCATGCCTGGGCCTTACTATCCGGCACATTGGGCACCACCGTCAGGTCACCGTAATAGGCTGGCTTTCCCGGTCCCGTCGCCACGGTATTGACCCAGGGCACGCCAAGCACGCTGGCATGCAGTTCCACGAATTCCTCGAAACTGTCGGCCTGGTTCCAGCGGAAAAACTGGTTCAGCAAACGGTCGTTCTCGGCATTGGCGTCCCGCAGGGTGTATGCCTTGCCGTTTGACCAGTTCAGTATTGGCACACCTGCCGCCTCGAAAGTCAGCATCGGCCCATAACGGGAACTGTAGAGCGTGCGGGTGACGTCACTCACCTCACCGTTCTCATCCATCGCCGGTACCGTGATTTCGGTGGCATCCATATCCACAAACTCACCTTCATACAGGTACTGGGTCGGGTCGGCCGGGTTCAGGGTCAGTTCGTAGAAGCTGAAGCGATATGCTGTGGATACCGTATGGCTCCAGGCAAAATGTTCATTGAAACCAATCAGCACCGCCGGGAGACCATAGAGTGCCGCGCCCATAATCTCGGCCTGATCCCCGACCTTGAGGTGGGCGAGGTAGAGCCGCTCAGTCTTCTCCCACGGAAAATGGGGATTGCCGAACAGCATGGATTCCCCCGTACGACTGGCACCGGCCGACAGACCGTACATATTGCTTCCAATCGGGAGTTCGTCCGCAAAGGGGAACGGCAGGTCTCCGCCGTCCTCAATGCCGGCCTCGGCCAGCGCATCCAGAATCGCGTCGGCGGACAGCTCTGGCACATCCGTTTCCGGGGGCTGGGCCATCGCCACCCCATCCACAAACACGGAGGATGACGCCAGTACCGCAAGGCGGAGATAACGGCGGTACATGTCATCCTCTTCCATCACCATCAGCCAGGGCTCGCCACGGCAGGCTTCGTGCCGCCCGGGGTGTTCGCCATTACGGAGCTCCCGCAGGTAGCGATTGAACCCGGCGACGTAACCGCGGGAGGCCTCGCCAACCTCCGGATCGCTACCGGTTTTCAGGGGCTGTATAGCTTCATC
Source organism: Marinobacter alkalisoli (assembly GCF_045449855.1). Taxonomy (NCBI): domain Bacteria; kingdom Pseudomonadati; phylum Pseudomonadota; class Gammaproteobacteria; order Pseudomonadales; family Marinobacteraceae; genus Marinobacter; species Marinobacter alkalisoli. Next base: position 255,022 of record NZ_JBJJLC010000012.1, read on the forward strand.
GGTTGCCGTGGCCCGCCAGAAAAAGTCGGCGTTGAGGTTGGTGGTCGTCACACCGTTGGATGGGATTTGATAGATTCCATCGGCCCCAAGGAAGCGGGCACGCAACCCACGAACGGTCAGGGTATCCTCCGCCAACAGGCAGAGATTGTCTTCCGCCTGAACGTAACCGTAGGCGTAACCCATACTGGCGAAATCATCGGCTTCGATATGGGGAATACCGAAGGCCGTACGTTTGAGGGTGGCCTTGAAGACCTGTTGGTCGCCGCCGACAACAGGAGCCGGGGCGCTTGAGTCGTTATCACCACCGCTGCTGCTCAGGCAGCCGGAAAGCAGGATTGCCGACAGAGCAATCCCGCCCAGTTTCATTTTATTGTCCATGGTTTCATCCGTCGTTGTTATTGTTTGTGACAAAGCTGACGCCTTGTCACAAACAAACGAACAACGGAGGAAAAGGGTTCCCTTTTTTGGGTCAACCTACACCTTGAACTGCCCCACCAGCTCCCGCAGGCTCTCGCCCAGACGCGCCAGTTCATGGCTGGCTTCGTTGGTCTGAGTTACCCCGGTGTCGCTGCGCTGGGCCGCATCCACAATGCGCACCACGTTCTGATTGATCTCCTCAGCCACCTGGCTTTGCTGCTCGGCCGCCGTTGCAATCTGCGTCACCTGATCATGGATCTGGCCCACGGATTTTTCGATGGTACCCAGGGCACTGGTGGCGTGGTTGATCCGCTCAACCGTTTCCGTGGAATGATCACGGGATGCGTTCATACGGTCAACCGCTGCCCGCGACTCGCTGACAAAACCACCGATCATCTCGCGAATCTGGTCAGCCGATTCCGCACTGCGCTTGGCCAGTTGACGAACTTCATCCGCCACCACCGAGAAACCGCGACCGTGTTCACCGGCGCGTGCAGCTTCAATAGCTGCGTTCAGCGCCAGCAGGTTGGTCTGCTCGGTAACCGCATGAATCACGTCCAGCACCTGCTGAATGTCGTCCGATTTTTCCGCCAGGGAGTTGATGCTGCCCGCGGTTTCCTCAATCTCACCAGACAGTTTGTTCACCGCAGCCTGGGCGTTGGTGATAGTCTCACCACCATCCCGCGCCATGCGATCGGCATCCGAAGCCGCGCTTTCCACTTCATTGGCATTGCCTGAAATCTGCTGGATTGTCGCCGCCATCTCATTGATGGCAGAGGCAATCTGGTCGGTTTCAGATCCCTGCTCCTGCACCGATGCGCGGGTTTCATTCGCCACCCGGCTCAGTTCTTCCGCAGCCGAGGCCACCTGATCCGTGGTGGTACCCACTTCACGGATGGTGGTCTGGATCTTGATGACGAAGTTGTTAAAGCGCCGCCCCAACTCCGCCAGCTCATCCGTGCCCTCGTCCGGCAGGCGCTGACGCAGATCACCCTCACCGTCAGCGATTTCCTGCATCATGTCACTGACGACTTTCAGCGGTTTGGTCACGGTACGGCCAACGAACAACCCAATGAGCAAGGCCACCAGAACCACGATGACAGTCACCAGCAGAATAATGCCAAGTGTGGACTGAATGTTCTCTTCGATATCCTCACGGGCGGCGTTAACCACCGCGTCAATATCCGTCACGTACACGCCGGCGCCAACCATCCAGTCCCAGTCCGGGATGATCGTGGAATAAGACACCTTGGGTTCTTCCTCGCCGGAAGCCGGGTTCACCCAGTCGTAGGCGTAAAAGCCGCCGCTGTCCGCAGCTGCGAACAGATCACCAACCAGTTTTCTGAGCGTGGGGTTGTCCGTGGGGCCTTCCTTGGAAGGATCCGGGGCATAGGCAAGGTTGTATACATCACGGGTGTAAGCGAACACATAGTTGGTCTTGTCGAAGCGAATCGAACGCACCCTTTCTGCAGCGGCTTCCTTGGCCTCTTCTTCCGAGAGGTTGGGATCATTCTTTGCCTCCATCACCACGGCGCGCGCTGCATCGACCAGGTTTTTGAGCCCGGTTTTGCGAGCCTCCAGCAAGCTGGCCTCCAGACGCTCAAGTTCCGCCTCGCCGTTTGCACTGATCTGGCTGGCAGTAATCCAGGCAATGGTGGCCGCCGTAAGAAGCACTGGTACCATTACAGCCAGTAGCAGTCGGGAGCGGATTTTCAATCGAGTCATCAGTGTCATAGGCGCATACCCCATTATAATTAGTGCTTGTGGTGCAATTATGCACAGGCCTGCAAACGCATCTGTTCCAGTTTGTTAAGGCGGTGTTACCGGAATTCATTGTCGGGGGAGCTCATGCGTACGAACTCGTTTAACGACAGTTGATTGCGATAGGAGGTGTATCGGCCATCCTGTTACGGACTTGAGCCGGGTGTAGACTAAAGTACCAACCATCGGCCGGCACTTATGAGGGATCTGGTATTCATCGCCAGGGGAGGGGGTATTGCGGTAATTCAGGAACGAAGAGATGACTGCGATGGACGCTCGTCCGCCGGAGCGCCCTCATCGCACTTTTTGCAGTCCAGTTCAAATCCGACCATCGAGGCCCGCCCTTCTTCGGAAACAACCCATGGCCGGTTTACCCAGGGTGGCTCATGGCGCACATGCTGGTTGTGACCACAAGCCAGTTGGGCAACCCAGTGGTTTTCCTCGTCTTTGTGATAGCCGGTAATGGGTTGTTTCATGGACTGGTCCGGGAAATCAGAACCGGAATTCAGGCCCTGCGGAAATGACGTGGATATCCGATTTGAAATTCTCGATGTCAGCGACTTCCTCGCCAATGTTATGGAGGTAATCATACTCCACACGCAGGCCGAAGGACTTGGTGATATCCACGGTAACGCCAACACCAGTGCGCAGGGAGAAACCCTGCTCATCGTCACTGGCACTGCCCAGGCCGGTCACTGAGGCGCTGATATCCTGGCGCCAGAACTGACCACCGACTTTGGCAAACAGACGGACCGGACCCAGATTGGGCGTGAACACCAGCAACGAGCCGTCAAACATGTGATAGCCCATATCCAGCCTGGCGCTCATACCCGGCGCCGATGCTTCCATCGTGACATCGTCGACAAAACGATACCCGCCTTCAAAAGCGAGGTACTTATCAATGAATCCACCGGCATACACGCGAATGGTGGCCGCCTCATCGTCGCAACCGGAACCAATGTCGTCGCAGAAATCCTTAACTTCTGCCTGGCCACCGGACAGCCCGACGTAAACCATGTCCTCGGCGGTAGCCGCTCCAGCGATACCGGCCATAAAACCGCCGGCTAACACGCAAGACAATGCCCTTGCCTTTAACATCCTGATATTCCTTGTGTTGGTATGAGAGTATGGATTGCGGAAGGAATGTTACATCGGTGGCATTTGTCAGGGGCGTGATACCTCCGATGTTTTACACAGTTTGACATTCGAATCGGGCATCAAGCCGACCGGGCGCGTCCATGCCAGGCCGACCAGGAATAAATTCCCAGCGCCACCCAGATCATCACGAAACTCACCAGCTTCTCTCTGCTCAACGGCTCATGAAATACAAACAACGCGATCAGGAGCTGAATGGTAGGGTTGATGTACATCAGGAAGCCCACCGTCGCCAGTCGCAGTCTGCGGGCAGCGCCGGCGAAAGCCAGCAACGGAATGGCAGTAACAATACCGCTGGATACCAGCAGTAAGGTCATCGAAAGATCTCCGGTAAAATGGGAAAGGTCGGCGGAGCTCAGGGCGACCAGGGTGAGCAAACCCACCGGTAGCAGCAGGAGCGTTTCCACGAACAGCCCGGAAAGGCCGTCCAGCTCGACCTGTTTGCGTAACAGGCCGTAGGTGCCGAAGCTGAAGGCGAGCACCAGAGTAATCCAGGGCACAACGCCCAACAGGAACAGCTGGTACAGGATGGCAATTGTCGCCAGAACCACGGCGACGATCTGCAGGCGCGAGATGGTTTCCCGTAACACCAGCATACCCAGACCGACATTCACCAGCGGTGTCAGAAAGTAACCGAGGCTCGCCTGCAACACCTGGCGGCTCTCGACGGCGTAGATGTACACCCCCCAGTTCAGAGCTATGAACACCGCACACCCAAACACCACACCCAGCTTTTTCGGACGAGCCAGCGCGGTTTTGATGGGCTGCCAACGTTGGAGAAAACTTACCACGATAGCCAGGAATACACAGGACCAGATTACCCGATGGATCAGCACTTCGTAGGCAGGCACCCCCGCAAAAAGGGCGAAATACAGCGGGAAACATCCCCACATACTGTATGCGGCCAACCCATAGAACACGCCTTTGGTGGCTTCAGGGGTAGTCTTTTTCATAGCTTCCTCATCATCCTGAGGCTTCAATCTAGCACAAGGCGGATGATGGGCGCGTGATCAATGAAGTGCGGAATAACCGAGGGGATAGCAACAACATCCTGTCTCCCGCAACGCTGACGCCCCGGGAGACTGGATTTCCGGGTCAGTTCAGTGCGCAGCCGTCACCGCTGAAGGTACCGCTTGATCCATCACTGCTGTTCTCCCAACTGCCGGAAAGATCACCGGAATCCAGATCCAGCGTGCCGTTGATGCTACCTGCGTTCCCGCCATAGGCGGCCGTCAATACGCTGCCATCCACGTTGCCGGAGATATCATACAGCTCATCTTCGTTGATGCTGTAGGCCACACCGGTGACATTACCGGATCCATCCACGTCAAAGGCGAACAGGCCGCCGTCAGCGCCGGAGAAGCGACCGGTGAAACGGAATTTGGCATCCGCATCGCCACCAATCCGTTGACCGGAAAAGCTGCCGCTGTCTGCCGTTGAGTCATTTTCCCAGCGTCCCGAGAGCGCGTTCACAGAATCAAATTTGCCGCTGAAGCTCGCGCCGCTGCTCGCGCTGCCGCTGACAAACGCACCTTCGGAGTCCAGAGCCACCGACTGGGTCGCCGAGAGCGAAAAGGGATCATCACTTACTTCGCTCATCGCCACGCCCGTGGCATCGCCGGTTTTCGCACTCACCAGCAGACCAAACGGACCACTGTCACTGCCGGAATAACTACCCCGGTAGGCGCCCGCACGCACGCAGCGCTGGGTGTCCTCGATATGGGTCCGGGCATCGGCGCTGGAAGGCAGGGTGGCACCGGATATCGCGGCTTCCACGTCCCCCTGTATGGCCGCGATATCGGTATCGAAGGCGGCGTTGTCCGAGAAGTCAGTAATGGTCCAGTCGGCCGCGGCGTCTCTCAGGGCCTCGGGAATACTGATACCGTCCGAGGTGTCCTGGTTGGCGTCAAGATACTGCAGCAGCCGGGCGCGATTGATCACGGCATCCTGATCCGTGGCACCATCCTGAATCAGTTGCACCATCGTGATGATTTCATCACCACTCACGGTGCCAAGCTCCACATTGCCAATGGAGAAGGTAATGGAATCTCCGCTGGCATATTCGAACGATCCATCGGCGGCGGTCAGGCTGGACTCGCCATCAATGGTGTAGGTCAGCCCCTGCACGTTACTGTCCTTGAACTGACCACTCTGGGCCGTGGCGCCGCCACCGCTGCCGTCATCGGAACTGGAACCACCTCCACCTCCACCTCCGCCGCCACAGCCGGCCACGGCCAGGCTGATTGCAGCCGTCAGCGCCAGTTTTCTGGTTACAAATCCCGCGTTTTTATTGTGATTCATACATCCACTCCGTCAGTTTTTCATCCGCAGCCAAACCGTCATTCGGGTTCGGCCAGCATCGGACGGAGCATCTCACTGGCAATCTGTCGACACATCCCCTATTCGGGGTATCGGTGATGGATCAGAGGCAACACGCCTTGTATTTTTTACCGCTACCGCAGGGACACGGCTCATTGCGGCCGGGTTTCAGCTGGCCTTCCGTGGTGTCACCGGACACGTAAAACCAACGCCCCTCTTCCTTTGTGAAACCCGATGTTTCTTCCAGATAACCCCAACCGTCACCCAGGCGATAGACCGCACGGAAACGCACCGTGCCGGTATCGCCTCGGGTGGACGCGTCGAGAATACGAAGGGATGTCCACTCCGGCGACTGTTGAGGATCCAGGGATTGCGGGCGGGTACTGCTGTGCCAGGTTTCCAGCAGGTAATCGGCAAGCCGGAGAACGAAAGCGCTGTACCGAGAACGCATCAATGCTTCCGGGGTGGGCGCCGGGCTGCCTTGATGAAATGGCTGACAACAGGCATGGTAAATCTCGCCAGAGCCACAGGGGCAGCACTTCTGTTCAACGGAGGATTCAACGGTCATCCAGATACTCTCATTCCACGATATACTGTTATGAAGGGGCACAGTTTATCAGTTCCGGACATTTCCCGGCTGTGCCATCGGAATCTCCTACCCTCAGGTGACTTGTGTTGGACGATGTATCCCTGGTTCATATTCTGCTTGCCAACCTGACGCTATTTGCAGGTGCTTGCCTCCAGGGAGTTGCCGGTTACGGTATAGGCACCTTTTCGGCCCCCCTGCTGTTCCTGATCAGCCCCCTGTTTGTGCCCGCGCCACTGGTATTGAACGCAGTGGTACTGACCATCTTCATGCTGGTCCGGTACCGGGAAGCCCTGCAGGTCCGAGAGGTTCGCTTCGCGATTGGCGGCGGAGCCCTGGGGACCGTTCTGGCCGGCCTGACGCTGGTGATCCTGTCACCCCAGGGGTTCGAACTGATATTCGGGGTGCTGATACTGGCCGGCGTGGCGCTGAGCATTGGCGGCCTGCGCCCGAGACTGAACGCCCGTAACAGCGTGCTAGCCGGCGCTGCCTCCACCTATATGGGCACGATTACCGCCGTGGGCGGGCCACCCATCGCCCTGATCTACCAGAATGAAAAGGGTCCCCTGGTGCGCGCGAACATGTCCGCGTTTTTCCTGGTGGCCAGCTTCTTCAGCGTTACGGCCCTGTTTGCCTCGGGCTACTTGGGTAACCGCGAACTCACCCTGTTTGCCCTCACCTTTCCCGGTGTGCTTGGCGGCTTCTGGCTCTCGGGCAAACTGGTCCACCGCCTGCCGGTTGAGGGACTGCGGCCCATTATCCTGGGCATCGCCGCCATCGCGGGCACGGCGGCCCTGGTTCGTGGCCTGCTGGCCTTGCAGCTCTGACCGGGATCAGGGCTCAGGCCGCCCACAGCCGGGCGTGAAAAGCGCTGCGCCGCCATAACAAGGCCAGCCACAATGCGTGGATGTTGATCAGCAGGGCCAGAACCCATTCGAAGGCATTGTCCTTCTGATCGTGATAATCAGGCGCCAGGCCGTCCAGGATCAGCGAAAAGATGCCGACCCCCAGCGTGATCTGACACAGGGTCAGCAATCGCCCACCCTCCCGATACCAGACAGGGTGGTTTTTCAGGGCGCCGCTGATCAGCAACTGGCTGATAAACGTCAGGGCAAAGTACAACACCACCCCGGTCCGCCGCACCAGATTGAACCCTTCACCGGTGTGCCCCAGGGCCAGGGTATAGGCGGTCAGCGCCAGACAGGCGATCAGTCCCAGCCAGGGCACCCAGGCGGCTCCGGCGGTGTGAAGTCCCAACTGACGCAGCCAGCGGCCATTCAGCCACCAGAACAGAATGCCCAGCACCGCCGCCGGCAGCATAGCGCCCTTGAAGATAAAGTAGGACGTACCGCTCCGCCCGGTACGACTGATGCTGGTGCAGCTGTCCCAGTAGGGATTGCAGAACGAAATATGGCCCTCAATCACCGAAACCACGAAGGTGGTGTGAATGGTCAGAAACGGAATGAGACCAGCGGCAAGCGCCAGCCACCATAATGGGAATGAACGATGGTCTGCCAAGGGTGCTCCCCCGTTGATGTGACGATATCCAGCTTTCGGCTAGCGCCTGAATGTGTCAGTGACTAATCTGTAAAATGAACATTATTTGATCAGATATTGCAATTGCAGCAGTCGTTGACGGGCATTTCCCGCCAAAATCGACTATATCTACGACAGGGAAGGTTGGGAGGCTTGCATGGGCTCACCACACCAGGAAATCGTCGAAACCCGCATTGATGTCACCGAGCTTGAGCTGGGGATGCATGTCGTTCGCCTCGACAAACCCTGGGAGGACACCAACTTTTTGCTGCAGGGATTTGTCATCCGGCACCCGTCGGAAATTGACGCCCTGCGCGCCCAGTGCGAGTTCGTTTTTATTGAGGGCCGTGTCGAACCCCCTGCGTCCCCACGGCAGCCAGTAACGCCCCGCCCAAAATCCGCCGTCGCCCGTTTGGCCGGAATTTTCAGGCGCGGCCCACCGCCACGACAAACCTCCGCAGCCGGGCCAAAGCAGGCCCGCGCACCCAGCAAGCGAGTGACCTACATCAACAAGGTGAGCGCCGGCCAGGAAATGGAAACCGCGGTGGTTCGGTTCGAGGAAGCCCAGCAGACCGCCAGGGCCATCATGTCGGGGCTTCGGATTGGCCGGGCTCTGGATCTGAATAACGCTCGCTCAGTGGTCAACCACTGTGTCGACAGCGTCCTACGGAATGAGAACGCCCTGTTACTGCTGACCAAAATCAAGAATCAGGACGAATACACCGCCGAGCATTGCATCAATGTCTCTATTCTCTGTGCGGCGTTTGGCAAACACCTCGGACTGCTGGAGGGTGAGATCCGGTCGCTCGCCATGTGCGGACTGCTGCACGACGTTGGCAAATCCCGGATTCCCGTCGAGGTATTGAACAAACCGGGGGCGCTTACCCCCAAAGAGTTCGACATCATGCGTCAGCACACTACCCACGGGCGGTCCATTCTGATGAGCACCAGCCACTCGCTGAATGCCGCTGTGGATGTGGCGTTCAGCCATCATGAGCGGATGGATGGCCAGGGCTACCCCCGGGGTCTGCACGCGCAACAGATTCCCTATTTCGCAAAACTCGTCAGCCTGGTGGACACTTACGACGCCATCACCAGCACCCGGGTATACGACAAGGGGCGAGCCTCCATGCAGGCCCTGGAGACTATCCACAAGCACCGGGGCTCTCAGTTTGATGAGGTGCTGGCCGACGCGTTTATTCAGATGATCGGTGTCTACCCGCCCGGCTCCATCGTGGAAATGCTCAATGGCGAGGTCGGAATCATTGTCGAGAGCCACCCCAAACACAAGCTCAAACCGAAAGTCCTGATGATTCTCGAAGCCGACAAGACACCGATGACGCCCTACAAGCCCCTGAACCTGATGAGCGCGCCGTCGGACAATGTCGGCTCCGCCTACCAGATTGCCCGGGAAGTGCCAGACGGTACTTACGGCATCGTATTACAGGATTTTGTGGACCAGGGACTGATTGCCTCGGCTCCGTCAATCAATGACGGCCCGTCTGGCTAGTTCACTGACCTGCTGCGAACAGTCAGTCGACACATCAAGGGCGCCGGGTCACGGCCATGGTCAGGCGGGAAATACAGGTGGTCTTGCCCTGTTCATTCTCAAGACGAATTTCCCACACCTGGGTTGCCCCGCCGATATGCAAGGCCCTGGCTGTGCCATAAACCCAGCCCCCGGTCACCGGGCGAATATGATTGGCGTTGATGTCCAGTCCCACCGCAACCGTGTTCGGGTCTTTCAGGCAACAGTTCGCCGCCATGCTCCCGAGGGTTTCCGCCAACAGAACGGATGCACCGCCGTGCAGGATGCCAAAAGGCTGAACGGTGCGCTCATCAACCGGCATGCGGCCTTTGACATAGTCATCCCCATACTCCAGGTATTCGATACCCATGTGGTTGACCGCCGTATTCCTGCTGGCTTCCATCATCTGTTCAAGATTGGGGGTTTGGGTCCAGATTGCCATGGTGTTACTGCCTCCTGATGCGTGAAAAACAGGTTAATCAGGACTGAGTTTATACAGTTAGGTAGCGAACAACCATAGGACTTTTACATACCCCTCCCCTCAGTGGAGCACCCGGACACGGTGGGCCGCGCGGGGAGCAAAAGGGATCGTTGGCCAGTTGAGATAGTCCGCGAAAAAGTCGCAGTGCATGGATGTGTCCAGCAATACCTCCATGCACTCCCCAACGCCACAACAGCCCTCCGGATCGGACGCACAGGCCCCGTCCGGCTGTAACTGCTCCAGAGCCCTTGCCAACACCTGCTCCGCACCGGAACGATCGCCCTGATCCGACAATGCGCGAAACACCAGTATCGCCGAAAGGGTCAACTCGATGTGCATGCACTCATCGTGACTGCGGTGAGACAGGCAGGCCAGGTCAAACGCACTGCCAGACAGCGATATGACATCACGCCGGTCACCGCACTCATAACGGGTGAAGGCACCCTCCATCCAGAGCAGCCACAGCTCCTTTTGTTCATCCAGCGGCAAGTCGGCAAACACCCGGCGGTGATTGGGGCATAAAAATTCCATATTGGCTCCTTGTTTTTACTCCATTAATGATAATAATTATCATTTGCGCCCATGGAAAGCAAGGAGGCCATGATCGACCTTCTCTATGTGCTGGGGGGGAGAACCACAGAGCGTTGTGGTCGGACGTCACGGCTGCGCTCTGTAATCCGAATTCGATGGTTGAAATTGATGGCGCTGGCCACAAGGTCTTAAACCAGAGCAGCCAATAGATTTCCGAAGTCCCATTCATCCATCAATCACAAGGATACACTCCATGAACGTTCTGATGGTTCTGACTTCCCACGACCAGATGGGCGATACCGGTCACAAGACCGGGTTCTGGCTGGAAGAGTTCACCGCTCCGTACTACGTCTTCAAGGACGCTGGCGCAGAGATTACCATAGCCACACCCAAGGGCGGACAGCCGCCCGTCGACCCCAACAGCGAGGCGGAGGAAGCGCTGACCGAAACCACCCGTCGATTCCAGAAAGACGCCCACGCCAAAGAATCCCTCGCCAGCACGAAAAAACTGGCGGATGTGGACATGAATGAATTCGACGCGATTTTCTATCCCGGTGGCCATGGCCCGCTGTGGGATCTGGTGAACGATGAGAAAAGCATCGCCCTGATCAAAGCCGCCTACGAGCAGGACAAGGTCATCGGCGCGGTGTGCCACGCGCCCGCGGTCTTTAAAAACGTGGAGGTAAAGCCCGGTCAGAACATCGTCGGCGGTCGCGAAGTCACCGGCTTCAGCAACAGCGAGGAGGAAGCGGTTGGCCTGACCGGCGTCGTGCCGTTCCTGCTGGAGGATATGCTCAAGGAGAACACCGCCACCTACTCCAAAGGCGATGACTGGGCGCCACACATCGTGGTGGACGGCAAACTGATCACCGGCCAGAACCCGGCCTCTTCAGAAGGCGCTGCCAAGGCTGTGGTTCAGGCGCTTCAGGAAGGCTGAACCGCCCTCCTGAAACCTTCTATTCCCCGGCGTGACTGATCAGTACGCCGGGGGCTCCCACCTCCAGCTTTTCCCGGATGTGCGCCGGTATCGGCGTCTTTGCCATCTCCGAGGGCTGAATCAACACGTAGGTAATGTCAGCCTCGGCCACTGTTTGCCCGTCACCAAAGCGGACAAACTCCAGGTGCACGGTGAACGAGGTATTACCCAGACGCCCGACTCGAATCCGCGCCTCCAGCACATCATCAAAGCGCGCCGGTGCCCGGTAGTTCACCGTCAGGCTCACCACCTGGATGTCGAGATCCTGATCCAGCAGGTTCTGGTAGTCCCCGAACAGGGTGCGGATATATTCGTTCACGGAAATATCCACAAAGTCCGCGTAACGGGCGTTGAAGACGACACTCTGGGCATCGCATTCGCCGTAGCGGACGCGGAAACGGAAGCGGAATGGCAGGTCAGTCTGTTCAGTCATCGTTACTCAATCTGCAAACATGGGTGAGCCAACAGCCTACCCCATCAACCAATTATTTTCTGCCCGCACGTCCGTTCAGGACCAGGTAGCAGCCGTAGCCGATGACCACGCCCCAGAACGCGGATGACAATCCGTACAAAGACATCCCGGAAGCCGTCACCACAAATGTGATCAACGACGCCTCCCGGTGGCTGGCATCTTCCAGTGCCGAAAACAGGTTGCCGGCAATGGCCCCCAGCAGCGCCAGACCCGCCAGCACTGCAACAAATGCCGCTGGCAAAGAAGTAAACAGACTGACGATGGTCCCCGCAAACAGCCCGCCCACCAGGTAGAACACCCCGTTAAAAACACCCGCCACATAACGGCGTGACGGATCTTCATGGGCGTCTTTGCCAGTGCAGATAGCCGCCGTGATCGCCGCCACCACCGTGGTGATACCGCCGAAAAACGCCATCGGCAATGACACCAGACTGGTGACGCCGATGATCGGCTTGGCTTTTACCCGATAACCCGCGCCCTGCAGAATGGCCATGCCCGGCAGGAACTGCCCGGTGAGACTGACCAGCACCAGCGGAATCGCCAGGCTCAGTGTGGACCCCAGGGTCCATTCCGGCGCGATGTACTGCGGCACCGCGATGCTCCAGCGCACCCCGGACAGCGACGCGCCCTCAAGGAACACCGCCAGCACCACACCGGCAATCAGCAGCAGCACCAGGGTGTATTTCGGGAACAGGCGGCGGAACACCACGTAGGACACCAGCATGCCAATGGCCAGCGCCGGGGTGGTCTCGATGGCAGTAAAAGCGCCCACGCCGAACTGGAACAGGATGCCCGCCATCATGCCGGCGGCAATGCCTTTGGGGATGGCACGTACAATGGCGTCGAAGGTGCCGGACACACCTATGAAAAAGATAATGATCGCGGCGGTGATGTAGGCGCCGATGGCCTCATTCAGCGACAGTTCCGGAAACAGCGCCACCAGCAGAGCCGTGCCTGGGGCTGACCATGCGGTAACAACCGGCGCTTTCAACCAGATAGAGAGGACAATGCCGGAAATGGCCGCCCCCATGGAGATCGCCCACACCCAGGAGGTCATCATGTCGGTGGAAATACCGGCGCTGGACCCGGCCTGGAAGAAAATGGCCAAAGGCCCCGAATAGGACACAAGGACAGCCAGGAACCCGGCAACAATAGCCGGCAGGGAAAGGTCTTTCAGAAGTCTCGACATAAGCGTGAATCCGTTATTGATTTTATGGCTCTGCTTAACGAAAAAGGGCCCCGAGCGCTTACGCGCCGGGGCCAAGGAGGGTCTGACTGACTGTCTACCCGTGGGTCGCATCAACGCTCCAAATTTCAGTGTCCGCTGGTTGCCATGCCGGCATCCTGTACCGCCGGCGCCTGTTCAAAGCCAAATCCACGACGGCCGACAAGCGCGATGGCGACCGTAGCGATGGCGCCCGGCACGGCCAGTGCCAGGAAATTCATCTGGTGCGGCAGCGCCATGGCCAATAGCGCACCACCCAACAGCGGCCCGACAATAGCACCGTTGCGACCAATGCCGGATGCCCAACCCAGCCCCGTGGAACGAATACTGGTGGGATAATACTGGGCCACGTAGGCGTACAGCAGAATCTGAGAGCCAATGGTGGTCGCACCAGCAATGCCAACCAGCGTATACAGGACCCACATGGGGTTCTCGTAACCCAGCATCACCAATGAGCCTGAGCCCAGGATAAAGAATGACACCAGCACCGAACGCAGCGACAGCCGATCCGCCAGCCAGCCGCCGCCGACCGCACCAACGATCGCGCCAATATTCAGCACCATCAGGAACATCAGGCTGGAGCTCAGGGCGTAGCCAGCGTTGGACATCAGTTTCGGCAACCAGGAGCCCAGTGCGTAGACCATCAGCAGGCAGCAGAAGAACGCGATCCAGAACATGACCGTGCTCATGGCGCGGCCGTCGCGGAACAGTTCCAGCACCGGCGCCTTGCTGTCGGTGGTCGGCGGCACTTGCAGTACGTCCTGTTCGTTGATGTGCCTGAACGGAGCCACCTGCGTCAGGATATCGCGGGCCTCGCCCTCACGCTTCTGGGCCATCAGGAACGCCACCGATTCCGGCAGGAATTTCAACATGAACGGCAGCATCAGCATGGGCACCACCGCCAGGTAGAACATGATTTCCCAGCCATAGTTGGGCACGATCCAGATGCCCAGGCCTGCTGACATCATGCCACCTACGGCATAACCGCTGAACATCAGGGCCACCAGGGTGCTGCGGCTCTTCGCCGGTGAGTATTCACTCATCAGCGAGACCACGTTTGGCATCACACCACCGATACCAAGGCCGGCAATAAATCGCAGAATGCCGAACTGCCAGGGCGTGGTGGCAAAGCCGTTGATCACCGTGGTCACACTGAACAGCACCACGCAGCCGACAATGACCTTTTTGCGGCCCAGCCGGTCCGACAGCATGCCGAAGCCCATGGCCCCGAACATCATGCCGAACAACGCACTACTGCCGAGCAGTCCGGCCACATAGGGGCTCAGTTCCCACTGATCCATCAGGATAGGCAGGACCACGCCGTAGATCACCAGGTCGTAGCCGTCGAAAATGATAATCAGGGTGCACCAGAAGAGTACCTTCCAGTGAAACTTGTTGAATACGGCGTTATCAATAACGTCGTTGACGTCGATGTTTCTCATAATCTCTCGCTTCCGCTATTGTTCTTGTGCGGAGTTGATGGGATTGATTAACCGAGGTCGCCGCCTGCCACGGGCAGGACAGTGCCGGTCATGTAGGAAGACGCATCCGATGCCAGGAACAGGATCGGTTCTGCCTGTTCATCCAGTGTTCCGTAACGATGCATGAAGCTGTTATCCGTGGTCTGGTCTATCAACGTCTGGTACCACGCCTTTTCCTGCTCGCTCTGCTCTTTGGCATTGCGTGGGGTGAGACGCGGCGGCGCCTCGGTACCACCGGGCGCGGCGGCATTCACGCGGATGTTGTGGGGCGCGTACTCATACGCCATGTTTACGGTCATGGCGTTAACGCCGCCCTTGGCCGCGCCATAGGGCACGCGCATCAAGCCTCGCGTTGCCACCGATGACACGTTCACAATCACCCCACCTTTCTGTTCCAGCATGTAGGGCAGCACCGCGCGACAACACCACAGTGTGGTAAACAGCGAGCGCTGGATTTCCTTTTCGATCTGCTCCGGCGTGTAGTGCTCAAACGGCTGCGCCCAGATCGTACCGCCAACGTTGTTGATCAGGATATCGATACGGTCGAACTGCTTTTGCGCTTCCGCCATGATGGTTTCGGCGCCGGCCCAGGTTTCCAGGTTGGCCTGGACCGCGACGGCCTCGGCCCCCTGGTCACGCAGCTCCGCGGCAACGCCCTGCACGTAGTCGGCGATATCGACCAGTAGCAGCCGGGCGCCTTCGGCGGCCGCCAGCTCGGCGACACGCTTGCCGATACCCTGGGCGGCGCCGGTAATCACCATGACCTTGTCGGTGAAGCGGTCCTTCATGCGACCTTCTCCTTGGCCGCCGGCACGCTGGGCGTGAACTTCTCATAGTGGAACGAGTTCGGTTCGATGCCCTTCTCGCGGAAAAACCCGAGTACGGAGTCCACCATCGGGGGCGGCCCACACAGATAGACGTCCACATCGCCTTCGTTCAGCGGCGCTTCATCCATATGCTGGGTCACATAACCCTTGCGCGGATGATCGCTCTCCTCACCGGACACACAGGTGACGTAGCTGAAGTTGTCCAGCTCTTCGGTGAAACGGTCCAGAATGTCCAGGCATACCAGGTCATCCTCATTACTGACGCCGTAGACCAGATGGGTCGGCAGGTCGCAGCCATTGGCCTTCATGTGTTCCAGCTTTGCCAGGAATGGCGCCAGGCCGGTGCCGCCCGCCAGCATCAGTACCGGACGCTCGATCGGGCGCAGGTAGAAGCTGCCCATGGGGCCGGTCAGGGTCACCTTGTCACCGGTACGGGCCTTACCCACCAGCCAGGAACTCATCAGCCCGCCCGGCACATTGCGGATCAGGAAACTGAGATCGCGGCTGCCGGGTTTGGAGCTGAAGGAGTAGGCGCGGGTCTCCTCGGTGCCTGGCACCTGGATGTTCACGTACTGCCCCGGCAGGAAGACGATGTCGTCGTCCGCGGTGATCTTCAGTTCGATCGACGTGGGCGAAATCAGGTTCACCTCGGCCACGGTGCCGGTGACCTTGGCGTTGCCGGTCTTGCACATGGTGGAAGCGACAGGCACTTCCACCACACAATCGCTGGAGGGCACCATCTGGCAGGTCAGCACCATGCCCTGTTCGGCTTCCTCGTCAGACAGCGCTTCGTCAATGTATTCCTCACCCATGTCGAACTCGCCCTGACGGCAGGCGCCCTTGCAGGTGCCGCAGACGCCATCGGAGCAGTCCATGGGCAGATTGATCTGCGCACGGTAGGCGGCGTCGAGAACCGTTTCGCCTTCGTTGCAGGACACAAAACGGGTAACGCCGTCTTCAAAGTTAAGCGCGATGTTGTAACTCATGATGATGCTCTCCCCATCAATTACAGGTGGTAAACGTCCAGCACCTGATTGATGCAATCGTTGTTCAGAACCAGTCGCTTCTCGCGGATCAGCGGCTGCTCGCCGGTGATGTCCAGGGTGTAGAAGGAGGTTCCGAAGAATTCAGCCGTTTTCTTGTAGCGGTAGGCCTTGGTCAGCCAGTTGAACCGCAGCTTTATTTCACTGTCGTCCTGGGACAGGATCTCCAGGTTGCTGGTGAAGTGCGTGGTGCGTGGCTCCGGCATGGAGCTGGCACCGGAACGCTCGGTCTTGATCCGGTAAACCCGGTCTTCCAGGCCTTCCTTGTTGGGGTAGTAGATGAGAGATATCTCGCTTTGGGGATCTTCGGTCAGCTCATCGTCGTCATCCCAGGCCGGCATCCAGTAGGTGACGTCCTCGTGATAGCAGGCCAGCCAGTTATCCCACTCGCGGTCGTCCAGGAAGCGGGCCTCGCGGATGATGAATTGCTCGATGTCGTGATAGCTCAGGCTCATGCGGACGCCTCCTCTGACGCTGTTGAACTCGAAGCCAGGGGAATGAAACGGGCACGCTCGGCCTCGATCGCGCGTGTCATCTCCACCTGCCAATGCTGGTGGTGGTTCACGTACAGGCCTTCGTCGTCCGGCCGCGCGCCACTCATGGTGGGCTTCATGTCGATCTGGTTGGCATGCTCGTCCGGGCCGTCGATCCAGTGCGCGGCACCACGGCTCATGTCGTTCCAGCGCATGTCCCGGGCTTCATAGCCGCTCTGGCAGGCGCGGAACTCTTCCAGGTCATCGGGCGTACCCATGCCGGTCACGTTGAAGAAGTCCTCGTACTGGCGAATGCGTTTGGTACGCAGCTCCGCCGGCTCGTTCTTCGGACCGAAGGCATAGATGGTCACTTCCGTCTTGTTGACGTCGATGGGCCGGGTCACGCGGATCTGTGTGGAGAACTGGTCCATCAGGTAGACGTTCGGGTACAGACACAGATTCTTGGTGGTACGGACAATGGAGTCGGCACGGGCCTCGCCGTAAGTCTTCTCCAGGCGCTCCAGCTGGCTGAAGATCGGGCGCACTTCCGGATTCAGCAGGCGGGTCCACAACATCATGTGGCCGTTCTCGAAGGAATAGAAACCGCCTTCGGCTGACCAGCTCTTGGCATCAACCGCCTCGGTGCCGCCCTTGTCGTAGTTGCGCTGACCCATGGTGGACAGGTAGTTCCAGTGCACGGTGCCCACGTGGTATCCGTCGGCGCCGTTTTCGGCGGTCAGTTTCCAGTTGCCTTCGTAAGTGTAGGTCGAGCTGCCCCGCAGGATTTCCAGGCCGTCTTCGGACTGATCCACGATGTTGTCGATGATCTTGGTGGTTTCACCCAGGTGCTCTTCGAGAGGAACCACATCGGCATTGAGGCTGCCGAACAGGAAGCCACGGTAGTTACCGAATTTCGGCATCTGCTTCAGGTCGTGGGAACCGTCGGTGTTGAACTGCTCCGGGTAACCGCCCTTCTTCTGATCCTTCGCCTTCAGCAACTGCCCGTCGTTACGGAAGGTCCAGCCGTGGAACGGGCAGGTAAAGGAGGTCTTGTTGCCACGCTTCTTGCGACACAGGGTGGCGCCGCGGTGAGAACAGGTGTTGAGGATGGCTTTCAGCTCGCCATCCTTGGTGCGGGTGATGATCACCGGCTGGCGACCCACGGTCACCGTGAAGTAATCGCCCGGTTCCGGGATCTGGCTTTCATGGGCCAGATAAACCCAGTTGCCTTCGAAGATGTACTTCATTTCCAGGTCAAACAGTTCCTGGTCGGTGAAGATGCTGCGATCGCACTGGTAGCGGCCGGTTTCCGGATCCGCTATCACCGCATCGCGCACCTTGTCTGCGAGTTTTTCGAGTTTACTGGTCATGTCGTTCACTCCGTCTTGTTCTTGTGTGTCGCTTACGCAGCATCCGTTTCCAGGGCGCGACGACGTGCGTGGCGTTCCTGGAGTTCGGGCTTGTCCGTAGAAACCAGGGCCACGTTGAACTCAACCTCGGTAATCGGACCGGTCACACCGTGTTTTGCGGCGGTTTCGGACTGCTCCACGTGGTTGGCTTCCACCACCAGCTCTTCGCGGGTTGCGAACGCGAAGTCGTCATAGGTGTACTCATCGCCGGCGATGTTGATCTGGGTGGTCAGGTGCTTGTAGCCCGGCTTGGACACAAAATAGTGAATATGCGCCGGACGCTGGCCGTGACGGCCCAGGTGGTTCAGCAACTGCTGGGTGGAACCTTCAGGCGGGCAGCCGTAGCCGGAGGGCATGATGCTCTGGGCGGCGTAACGGCCTTCGGCATCGGTCTTGATGCGACGGCGCAGGTTGTACTCGCTCTGTGACTGGTCGAAGTAGGAATAGGCGCCCTTGGTGTCGGCGTGCCAGATATCAACAGTGGCATTGGCCAGCGGTTCACCGTTTTCGTCGGTGATCCGGCCCTTGATCAGGATAACCTCGGCGTCCTTGTCGGAGCCGTCATCCATACGGGCAAAGCCTTCACTGATGGGAGCGCCTGCCACGTAAAGCGGGCCTTCGATAGTGCGTGGCGTGCCGCCGGTCAGGCCGGCCTGTTCGTCTTCGGCGTCCTGACGGATGTCCAGGTAACGGTCCATACCCAGGCCCGG
This sequence comes from Marinobacter alkalisoli, assembly GCF_045449855.1. Classification (NCBI taxonomy): domain Bacteria; kingdom Pseudomonadati; phylum Pseudomonadota; class Gammaproteobacteria; order Pseudomonadales; family Marinobacteraceae; genus Marinobacter; species Marinobacter alkalisoli. The sequence continues at coordinate 273,952 of NZ_JBJJLC010000012.1, forward strand.
CGCCAGCAGGGCGGCTTCGCCATTCGCGCCCAGTTCGCCAACGTAATAGACGGCGCTCCAGAACTCTTCCGGCGTGACGTCGAAATCCTCGACGATCTGGAAAATATCGTGCATGACGCGATGAACGATTTTCTTCATGCGCTCATTGCCACCGTCCTTGTCGAAGCCGGCTACTTTCTCCAGCAGTTCCTTCACATCAGCGGTTTGCATGGTTTTAACGGTCATTGTCGGTCTCCTCGGTCTTTTGTTGTTGTTGCTCAAGACATCCCATCAGTTGGCAACATCATCTATTCAGCCCCTACACCACTGACAGGGCCGGTATCTGGTTAACAATCCCTGCTCAGCGATCATCCTCATGAATGGAGGACGGATGGCGGCACAGGGGCGCAACGGTGATGTCCATATACGGGAACAGCGGCAGATTGCTGACCAGGTCCTGTAATTCGGCGTTGTCTTCAACATCAAAAATGCTGACATTCGCGTAGCTGCCCGCCACACGCCACAGGTGGCGCCACTTGCCCTGTTGCTGAAGATCCTGGGCGTAGGCTTTCTCCCGGGCCTTGATCTCGGCAGCAACCTCAGCCGGCATATCGGTGGGCAGATTGACCTTCATTTCGACTTTGAACAGCATGTGCGCTCCTTACTTGATCTTTGTTTATCGATCTTTGCGGCGTATTTATTTCCGGCGGCCTAAGCTTTTCTGCGATAGAAGGCCAGCTTGTCTTCATCGATTTCGACGCCCAAGCCGGGACCTGCGGGCAGGTCAACGCCGTTGTCATGGAAGCTCAGCGGCCTGACCACGATGTCGTCCTTCATCAGCAGCGGGCCGAACATTTCCGTGCCCCAGTGCAGGGTTTCCAGGGTGGACCAGGCGTGCAGGGACGCCACGGTGCCGATGGTGCCTTCCAGCAGCGTGCCGCCGTACAGGCCGATACCGGCGGCCTGGGCAACGGTGGCCTGCTCCAGCGCACGAGCCGGACCACCGGCCTTGGCAATCTTCATCGCCACCGCGCCAGCAAACCCCGCAGCCGCCAGGGCAAACATGTCTTTTGCGTCCGCGACGGCTTCATCCGCCAGGATCGGAATGTGGAATTTCTCGGACAGCCGCACCAGGGCGGCGAAATCTTTCATCGGTGTGGGCTGTTCCACCAGATCGATACCGGCCGCCTGCAGCTCCGCCATGCCTTTGGCGGCGGAGACTTCGTCCCAGGCCTGGTTCACGTCTACCCGCACACTGGCCTGGTCACCGACTGCATCTTTAATAGCAGCCACGTGGCGCACGTCATCCATCACCGGACGGGAGCCGATCTTCAGTTTGAAGTCACAGTGGCGCTTTTGTGCGATCAGGCTGCGGGCCTCGTCGATATCTTTCGCGGTATCGCCACTGGCCAGGGTCCAGAGCACCGGCAGGTGCTGATGCAGTGCTCCACCAAGAAGGTCCGAGACCGGGCGGTTCAGGCGCTTGCCCTGCAAATCCAGCAGTGCGGTTTCAATGGCGGACTTGGCCAGGTTGTTTCCGCGAGTCGCACGGTTTAGCCTTACCCTGAGGGTATTGATTGCATCAGCCGGCTGGTCGATCAGTTGTGGTTTGAAATAGGTGTCAATGGTAAGTTTCACGCTTTCGGGGCTTTCCGGGCCGTAGGCCAGGCCACCGATGGTGGTGGCTTCACCCAGTCCCTCAAGGCCATCGGAATCCTTGATGCGCACAATCACCATGGTCTGAACCCCCATGGTTGTCATGGACAGCTTGTGCGGCCGGATGGTCGGAATATCGACCAGGATGGCTTCGATGGATTGAATGGTGGCGGACATGGGCTCTCCGAATCGCAAGTTAAAATGCCTGTGATTCGAACAGTACGAAGTTTCACGGATATGAACCAATATTGATTAAGTACTAACCGATACCCTGGAGGTATGGATGGAGCTGAGACACCTGCGCTACTTCGTGGCGGTGGCCGAAGAGCTGAACCTCACCCGCGCCGCGGAAAAGCTGTTTATTGCCCAGCCACCGCTGACCCGCGCTATCAAACAGCTGGAGGAAGAAATGGGCGTGGACCTGTTCCTCCGCAAACCCCGGGGCCTGGAACTGACCACCGGCGGCGAGTACTTCCTGGAACAGGCGCAGCAGATTCTCGACAAGGTCGCAGCCACGATTTATGACACCCGGCGAATCGCCCAACACCGCAAGACCGTATTTTCCATCGGCTTCGTGCCCTCGGTGTTCTACGGGCAACTGCCGCTGATGGTCCGACGCCTGCGACGCAACAAGAACCTGGAAATCATCCTGCATGAACTGAAAACGCGGGAGCAGGTCGATGCGCTGAAAGCGGGCAAGATCGACATCGGCTTCGGCCGGGTACGCATTGAAGACCCGGATGTGGAGCAGGAACTGCTGTTCGACGAGCCAATGATCGCCGCCATCCCCGCCGGCAGCCCGCTGACCCGACATCCTCCCTCCATGAAGGAGCTGTCAGAATGGCCGATGATCGCCTTCCCCTCCAGCCCCGGCCCCAATTTCGCCGACCTGACCCAGGGCCTGTTTCACCGCCGGGGCTTACGGATTAACGTGATCCAGCACGTCAATGACCTTCAGACCGCCCTGTCGCTGGTCGCCTCGGATATGGGGTTTACCCTGGTACCGGAACAGGTCCGGCGGCTGCACCGGGAAGGGGTGGACTACATGCCGCTGGAAGATGACAACATCACCGTGCCGGTTATTGCTTCGCGGCGACGGGGGGAGAATCCCAACGCGGTGATGCGGTTGGCGAATACCATTCTGGATGAGTTGGTGGAGAACCGGTTGACCGGGCGGTATCCGTAATATTGACGTGTCGGCGATATGGGTGTCGGATTACGAGCCTGATGGCTCTAATCCGACCTACAGGTATGCGTGTTCTCTGGTGGGTGTCGGATTACGGCTTCGCCTAATCCGACCTACATGTTTGCATATTCCCGCGTAGGTCGGATTAGCGAAGCGTAATCCGACAACGGAACTATCACTGCGTCGTCCGCCGAACCGCCTCCGCCGCTTGCTGCAATCGCGGCAAATACACCCCCATCAACGTCTCCATGTCCACCCGCGCCGCATTGGTGCTGATATTGATCGCCCCCAGCAATTCACCATTGCCGGCAAACACCGGCACCGCCACGGAGCGAAGGCCTGAGTCCAGTTCCTGATCCACAATCGAATAGCCCTGCTCCCGGACTTTGAAGATGTCCTTTCTCAGAGCATCGGAACGGGTGATGGAGGAAGCGGTATAGGGCTCAAGCTTTACCCGGGCAAGAAACGCCGCCAGCTCGGCTTCCGGCAACTGCGCCAGCAGCACCCGCCCCATGGAGGTATAGGCCGCCGGCAGGCGGGTGCCCACCGACAGGGTGATGGCCATCAACCGGTGCCGCGCCGATGAGCGCACCACGTAGACCACATCATCCCCATCCAGCACTGCCAGCGAGGAGGACTCCCCCAGCTCAGCGGTGATGTCCTCCAGGTATTGCTGGATCACCGCCCGGTACTGGTTCGACGCCTGGTAGGCATAACCCAGCTGCAACACCCGAGGCGTCAGCTCGAACTGCCGGCCATTGCGCTTGACGAAACCGAGGGCATGGAGAGTGAGCAGAAAACGCCGTGCCTTGGCCCGATCCATCTCGGTTCGCGCCGCCACCTCACTCAGCGTCATGCGGGGATGCTCGGCATCAAACGCCTGCAACACCTCCAGCCCTGACGCCAGCGCGCCCACATAGTCCCGGTCTCCGGGTTTGAGAATCTGATCGTCCATTCCTGCCCCTTCCTCACCTGTCTACAGCATCCGCGCATGGTAGCAGCTCGTTCGGTATCCGAACATCCGTGCATTTTTGGTGATTGGTGAAAATTTGTACTTGACGACAGTGAAACCTTCGAGCCATTATGTTCGCATATTAAACTTATGTTCGTATATCGAACTTTTCAACAATCACTGCAATGGAGACACCGTGATGGCTGAATTTCTCTCCCTTCAGGAGGCCGTGAGCCGCCACATCAGCAACGGCGACACCGTCTGTATGGAAGGCTTCACCCACCTGATTCCGTTCGCGGCGGGCCACGAAATCATCCGCCAGGAAAAGCATGACCTGACCCTGATCCGCATGACCCCGGACCTGGTGTACGACCAGATGATTGGTGCCGGCTGTGCGAAAAAGCTGATCTTCTCGTGGGGCGGCAACCCCGGCGTGGGTTCGCTGCATCGACTGCGAGATGCCGTTGAGAAAGGCTGGCCGAACAAGCTGGACATCCTCGAGCACAGCCACGCCGCCATGGCCTGTGCCTATGAAGCCGGAGCAGCCGGCCTGCCGTTCGCGGTATTGCGCGGCTATGTGGGCAGCGACCTGCCCAAGGTGAACGACCAGATCAAGTTCATCGAATGCCCGTTCACCGGCGAGCGCCTGGCCGCCGTGCCGTCGGTTCGCCCGGACGTGGCGGTGATCCACGCCCAGCGCGCCGATCGCAAGGGCAACGTGCTGGTGGAAGGCATTGTCGGTATCCAGAAAGAAGTGGTGCTGGCGGCGAAGCGCAGCATCGTTACCGTTGAGGAAATCGTCGATGACCTGGATGCCGGCGTAAACGCCTGCGTGCTGCCGTCCTGGTCCGTCACTGCCATTGCCGAAGCCCCGAAAGGTGCCAGCCCGTCCTACGCGCTGGGCTATTACGACCGTGACAACGCCTTCTACAAAGAGTGGGACGGCATCGCCCGGGACCGGGAAACCTTCCAGACCTGGCTGAAAGAAAACGTGTTTGAAAAAGGAGCTGCGTGATGAGCCTTGAATTTACCTCCTCGGAAATGATGAGCGTCACTGCCGCCCGCGCACTGACCAGCGACATGACCTGTTTCGTCGGCATCGGCCTGCCCAGCGAGGCCGCCAACCTGGCGCGCCTGACACACGCTCCGGACGTGACCCTGATTTACGAATCCGGCACCCTGCAAACCAAACCGGACGTGTTGCCCCTGTCGATCGGTGACGGCGAGCTGTGCGAGTCTGCCCTGACGACCGTTTCGGTACCGGAAATGTTCCGCTACTGGCTGCAGGGCGGCCACATCAGTGTCGGCTTCCTGGGCACCGCCCAGATCGACCGTTACGCCAACCTGAATACCACCCTGATCGGCGACTACCGCGAGCCCAAGGTTCGCCTGCCCGGCGGTGGCGGCGCGCCGGAGATTGCCACCAATGCGAAAGAGGTGTTCATCACCGTCAAGCACTCCAAGCGTACCTTTGTGAAGGACGTGGATTTCGTGACCACCGTCGGTTTTGGCCGTGACGGCAAGGCCCGGGACAACGTGCCCAATATTGGTCGCGGCCCCACGGTGGTGATCACCGACCTGTGCATCCTGAAGCCAGACCCGGACACCAAAGAACTGGTGGTCACGTCCCTGCACCCGAACGTGACTCGTGAAGAGGTGATCGAAGCCACTGGCTGGGAGATCCGTTTTGCCGAGTCGCTGGACACCACGCCGGAACCAACCGCCCATGAGCTGGAAATCCTGCGTGACCTGAAAGCACGCACAAACGCCCACCATGCCGGCCAACAATGAGGACTATCATGACTGACGTTTATCTCTGCCATCCCCGCCGTTCGGCCATTGGCCGCTTCGGCGGCACCCTGGCCAGCGTTCGCCCCGATGATCTCGCGGCTCACATTTTCAAGGCCGTGCTGGAGCAGGCCCCGGAACTGGACCCGGCTGCTATCGACGAAGTGATGATGGGCTCCGCCAACCAGGCCGGTGAAGACAACCGCAACGTGGCACGTATGTCGGCACTGCTGGCCGGCTTACCCAGCTCGGTACCGGGGACCACCCTCAACCGCCTGTGCGGCTCCGGTATGGATGCCGTCGGCACCGCTTTCCGTGCCATACGTGCCGGCGAGATGGACCTGGTGCTGGCCGGCGGCGTGGAGTCCATGTCCCGCGCGCCCTATGTCATGGGCAAGGCCGATTCCGCCTTCTCCCGGGGCCAGAAGATCGAAGACACCACCATCGGCTGGCGTTTCGTGAATCCGCTGATGAAAAAGCAGTACGGCGTCGATTCCATGCCTGAAACCGCGGAAAATGTCGCCGAGCAGTACAATGTGTCGCGGGAAGATCAGGACCTGTTTGCTTTCCGCTCCCAGGAGAAAACCGCCCGCGCCCAAAAGGACGGCATCTTCGCCGAAGAGATCGTGCCGGTGTCCATTCCGCGTCGCAAACAGGACCCGCTGGTATTCGATACCGACGAACATCCCCGTGAAAGCACCCTGGAAAAGCTCGCCTCCCTGCCAACACCGTTCCGGGACGGCGGCAGCGTTACCGCTGGCAACGCCTCCGGCGTGAACGACGGTGCCGCTGCGATGCTGGTTGCCAGTGAGAGTGCAGTGAAAACCCACGGACTGAAGCCCATGGCCCGCATTCTTGGCATGGCGACGGCAGGCGTGGAACCACGCATCATGGGCATCGGCCCGGTCCCTGCCGTTCGCAAACTGCTGGAGAAGCAGGGCATCAGCATTGATGACATCGACGTCATCGAGCTGAACGAAGCCTTCGCCGCCCAAGGCCTGGCAGTATTGCGTGAACTTGGCGTCGCCGACGACGATCCTCGGGTCAACCCCAATGGCGGCGCTATCGCCCTCGGCCATCCCCTGGGCATGTCCGGCGCCCGCCTATTGCAGACTGCCGCCCACCAGCTACAGCGCACCGGTGGCCGTTACGCCCTGTGCACCATGTGCGTGGGTGTCGGCCAGGGTATTGCTACACTCATCGAACGGGTCTGAGGTAAGGAGCAAACATGGCATTTCTGAAACATAACGGCCGCACAGTTTGTTATCGCCTGCTGGGTGACAGCACAAAACCGCTGCTGGTGCTGGCACACCCCCTGGGCATGACCCAGGGCGTGTGGGACGACATGCTACCGATGCTGCTGCCACGGTTCCGGGTGCTGACCTGGGACCTGCCGGGGCACGGCGCCAGCGCGAACTGGCCGGACGAGTCCGACGAAATCACACCGGAAGACCTGGCGCAAGAAGCCATCGCGCTCGCCGCAATTGCAGATGCTGAAAGATTCCACTTTGTCGGCACATCGATTGGCGGTGCTATTGGCCAGCAACTCGTCGGCCAACATTCTGACAGACTGCTTTCCGCCACGCTCACCAACACTGGTGCTGTGATCGGCACACCCGAGGCCTGGAATACCCGCTCAGCCAACGTACTGGAACTCGGCCTGTCCGCCATGGCTGTGGATATCGTTCCGCGCTGGTTCGGCCCCGCCGCCTGCGAACAACAGCCGGCCCTGATTGAAGGATGGCGCGTGATCATGGGTCGCGGTGACGACCGAAGTTATGCACTGCTGTGTGAAATGCTGGGGCGTGTCGACTTCCGCGAGAAGCTGGGCCAGCATCGCGTACCGCTCCGGCTGATTGGTGGTTCAGACGACGTTGCTACCCCCCCGGAAACACTCAAGGCGCTGTCCCAATGCAGTGGCGCCTCGGACCCAGTGATTCTGGAACATGTCGGCCATGTCCCCTCGGTGGAATGCCCGGAAAAGTTCAGCCAGATGCTGCTCAACAACCTGGACTGAGTACCAACCCCGAAGCCAGGCCCCATCGTCTCCGGCCTGGCTTCTACTTCTGCCCTCCAAGCCCGCTTTTCAGAATACGGATAAACCTCTGCATTGTGCGGATAGGTTCGCCCCCAAAAATCCCTTAGCGTTCACCCAAGATGCGAACCCTTGCCCAGCGGAAACAGAACCATGGACAACACCCTCACTTTCGAACAAAAAACATCTGAGTCAGGCTCTTCCAAAGCCCCGATTTACGGAGCACTGCTTCTGGCCATCGCCAGCGCTGCGCTATTGCTGATCATGGCGGACGGAGCCATCCCGGCCATGCTTGCGGCGGTTACCCTCGCCCTGGCCGCCACCGCACTCACCCTGTGCGCGCGGATGCAGCCAACCGTGGTGACCATCCGCGAACAGGCGCAGGCGCCCGAGCCCGTGTCTGAACCGGTTTACGAACCGGAGGTGCAAATACCCGAACCGGAATCGCCAGACCCCACTCTGCTCAGCCACCTGGATGACCTGCGCAACAATGTCGATGTGATCCTCGAGGAAATGGCGGAGGCGGGCAAGCTGGCCAAGGCGTCCGGGGCCAAGGTCACCCAGAGCGCCAGCTGCATTTCAGAGTCCGAGGCATCAATTCGCGAGCTGGCCGACTTCATGGGCCGCATTGATGATGTCTTCACAGAACTGGGCAAGCAATCCGCCGAGATCGGCAGCATCGTGAGCAACATTCAGGACATCGCCAAACAGACCAACCTGCTGGCGTTGAATGCCTCCATTGAGGCCGCGCGCGCCGGTGAGCACGGCCGGGGGTTTGCAGTGGTGGCTGACGAAGTGCGCAACCTCGCCGTACGCGCCAATGAATCCAGCGAGGGCATTGGCGCCATCGCCAACAGCCTGAATACCACCTCGGTCGAGGCGAGCAACGGCATGGATAAAATCCGCGAGTCCTGTGACCAGTGCCTGAACCAGTCAGGGGAGGCTTTACAGGCGATGAAAGATATCCAGGCTGGGGCGGTGGCTCGCATGGAAGTGGTTCAGGGTATTACCGACCGGTTGCAGGTTCAGCGTGAGCTCACGGATCAGCTGTACGCGGATCTCAGTGAGCAAAGCTGATCAACCGTTGCCGGCCATCCAATCGTCCAGTGTCAGATCGGAGGCAACCAGCTTTTTCAGCAGAGGTGCGGGAGCCCAATAGGGCTCTCCAGTGGCCCCATACAGTTTCTCAATACTTCCCAGAACGTTCCCTAACCCACGCTGGCTCGCGTAGAACATCGGACCACCACGGTAGGATGGGAACCCATAACCATGAACATAAACCACGTCGATATCACCTGGTCGCTGGGCAATGCCCTCTTCAAGTATGCGGAACCCCTCGTTTATCAACGCCAGCAGGTGCCGGTCCAGAATCTCCTCATCCGACAGCTCCCGGCGCTGGACACCGTGCTTCCTGGCTTGCTCCCTGATAACGTCCAGAACAACCGGATCGGTTGAGCGGGCTCGCGTATCAGGGTCATACTTGTAATACCCCGCCCCGGCCTTCTGACCCAGTCGTCCAAGTTCAACCAGGGCATCGGCAATACAGTAGCTCCGGGGGTCCCCCTTCTGTTCATCTGTCAGTGCCTGACGGGCCTTATACCCAATGTCCAGTCCCGCCAGATCACCTACCGACAGCGGTCCCATTGCCATACCAAAGTTCGTCAGCACGCCATCGATCTGGGCCGGTTCCGCACCTTCGATCATGCACAGCTGGGCTTCCCTGGCATACTGTCTGAGCATCCGGTTACCGATAAAGCCGTAGCACACACCAGCCAGCACCGGCACCTTTCCTATACGCTTGCCCAGAGCCATGGCGGTTGTAATAACCTCATCGGCCGTACTCTCTGCCTTGACGACCTCCAGCAAGCGCATGACATTGGCGGGGCTAAAGAAGTGCAGACCAACAACGTCCTGCGGGCGGGAAGTTGACCCAGCAATCTCGTTTACATCAAGGTAAGACGTATTTGTTGCCAGAATTGCCCCTTGCTTGCACACCTCATCCAGACGACTGAACACCTGCCTCTTCACGTCCATGCTCTCAAAGACCGCTTCAATGACCAGGTCGACATCGACGAGTTCTTCGTAATCAACAGTGCCGCTTATGAGAGCCTCTCGCTCCGTGGCTTGCTCTTCCGAAAGTTTTCCCTTGCTCACGCTGATGCCATAGTTCTTGTCAATGAGCGCAAGCCCCCTTTCCAACCCTTCCTCACTGGCATCCAGCAAGGTTACAGGGATGCCTGCGTTGGCAAATGACATGGCAATACCACCGCCCATGGTGCCAGCACCAATAATACCGACCCTCTGGACAGGGCGGGGAACAACGGATTTGGCAATTCCCGCCACCTTGGGTGCCTGGCGCTCCGCAAAGAAGATATGCCTTAACGCTGCGGACTGTTCAGATTGGACACACTCAACAAAACAGGAGCGCTCATAGGCCAGGCCTTCTTCAAATGGCTTGTCCATTGCAGCCTCAACGCAACTGACAATTTTCTGCGGCGCTTCCTGCCCTCTCTTGCGCTTGTTCAGTTGTTGTCGATAATCCTCGAACGCCTCTTTGCCGAAACTGGTTGCAGGAATGGAGATATCGCGAACTCTGCGCAGACCGGCCCCTTTTGCGATGAGTTCGCGGGCATAGTCCATGGCCGCCTCTTTGAGATCGCCCTTCAGGACACGGTCAATAAGGCCAAGGTCCCTCGCTTCGTTCGCACCGGCCTTGTTGCCGGTCGTCATCAAGTCGAGAGCCGCTTTGACGCCGATCAGACGAGGTACGCGCTGCGTACCACCGGCCCCGGGCAACAGCCCCAATGTGACTTCGGGCAGACCGACGGATGCCGATGCCTGGGCACACCTGTAGTGGCAGCTCAGAGCTAGCTCAAACCCGCCACCTAACGCAGTGCCATGAATCGCTGCAATAACGGACTTGCCCGAGGATTCAATCGCCGTATTCAGTTGAGGCAAGGTTGGCTCCTGCACCGGCTTACCAAACTCGCTGATATCCGCGCCCGCGATGAATGTGCGCCCCTCACACAGGATAACAATGGCTTTGATGTCGTCATCTTCGGCGCTTTTTATCGCATCCAGAATCCCCTGGCGCACACCCTGAGACAGTGCATTAACAGGCGGGTTGTCGATACTGATTACACCGATGTCATCAACTTTCTGGTAAGAGACCAACATTTTTGGGGCTCTCCTTTGTAAAGGAATTCAATTGGATACCTGAGCACTGACCCGATAAACAGAGCAGAGATCAACGGGGAAGGGTCAAATGACACCTCGGGCCTGTAGATCCCGGATTTCCTCAGGTGATTTTCCGAGCATTCTTTGCAGAGTGGCGACGGTGTCCTCGCCCAACAGAGGCGGTGCTTTCTCGTAATCCTGCCTGGTCTTAGAGAACTTGATCGGGTTTGCGACGCCCGGGACTTTGCCCAAAAGCGGATGCTCCAATTCAAGCTTCATGTTCCGGGCCTTGACCTGTGGATCTTCAAACACCTCGGCAATGTTCTGGATGGGACCACAGGGCACGTGCACGGTTGCCAGGCAGTCCATCCACTCCCGACTTGTTCTCGTGCGGGTGTATTCACACAGCTTGCCGACCAGCTCTTGCCGGTGACCCACTCGTTGCGGGTTGGTGACGAAACGGGGATCCTCTGCTAATTCCTTGCACCCGATAATGTCGCACAGGCGCTGGAATTGAGCATCATTGCCGACAGCAATGATGACCTGGCCGTCCTTGGTCGGAAACGGCTGATAGGGTGCAAGATTCGGGTGATACTCACCGGTACGGCTTGGGACCGAGCCACTGCAGAAGTAATTCAGTGCCTGATTCGCCAGCCAGCTAACCTGAACATCCAGCAAAGCCATATCGATATGTTGACCCTCACCCGTTTTCGAGCGGTGATGGATCGCTGCAAGAATTGCGACGGTGGCGTTCATCCCGGTCGTCAAATCAGCGACCGCCATGCCAACACGCTGAGGTCCGGCGCCTGGCTGCCCATCCGCCACGCCGGTAATGCTCATCAGCCCGGACTGCGCCTGAATCAGATAGTCGTATCCCGCGTTATCCGCCATGGGGCCGGTATGCCCAAACCCGGTTATCGAGCAATAGACAAGCCCTGGATTTAATGTAGAGAGATCCTTATAACCCAGGCCTTTCTTCTCCAACCCTCCGGTCTTGAAATTTTCGACCAGGACATCGCATTGTGTCGCCATTTCACGGACCAGGGCCTGTCCCTCGGGTGTCCCGATATCCACGGTAACCGAGTACTTTCCGCGATTCGCCGAGAGGTAGTAAGCCGATTGTGTGGTGGGATTACCATCCCGGTCTTTAAGCCAGGGCGGCCCCCAGTGGCGGGTGTCATCCCCCAACTGAGGTCGCTCGATTTTAATCACTTCAGCGCCCAGGTCCGCCATTATCTGTGTGGACCAGGGCCCAGCCATAACGCGGGACAAATCAAGTACTCGAATTCCTGTTAACGGACCAGGCATGCCGGACTCCTGAATCAGAGTGAGTTTTCAGCGTTGCGGATCATCTGCTTCGCAATGACCAACTGCTGGATTTGGGAAGTGCCCTCGTAAAGCCGGAACAAACGTACATCCCGGTAGAATCGCTCAACGCAATATTCACTGATGTAACCGGCGCCGCCATGGATCTGTACAGCGCGATCCGCTACCCGGCCAACCATCTCCGTGCAATAAAGCTTGCAGCTGGCCGCATTCATGGAAACAGCCATGCCCTCATCGTACGACCGTGCGGTTTCCTCGACCATACATTTACCGGCGTAATACTCGGTTTGACTGTCTGCCAGCATCGCCTGTATTAACTGAAAGTTGGCGATTTCAGTGCCAAACTGCTTCCGTTGAGTTGAATAGGCGACACTCTCGTCGATCAGCCGTTTGGCTGTTCCAACACTCAGAGCGCTGATGTGCAACCGCCCCCTGTCCAGAACCTTCATCGCCGTTTTAAATCCTTGCCCCTCTTTGTCTCCAATCAGGGCGGATGCCGGCACCCGAACGTCCTCGAAAATCACATCGCAGGTATGAGATCCCTGCTGGCCCATTTTCTTATCAGGCTTGCCCAGCGAAATACCCGGCAAATCCGAGTCCACAAGAAACGCCGATACACCCCGGCCACCATCCTCAACGCTGCCGGTCCTTACCATCACAGTGAACACGCCGGCACGAGGAGCGTTGGTGATATACCGTTTACTCCCATTGATAATATAGTCGTCACCGTCACGCCGTGCGGTGGTTCTGACAGAGCCTGCGTCAGACCCGGCATCTGCTTCCGTCAGTGCAAATGAACCGATAAGCTCCCCGGAAGCCAGCTTTGGAAGATATTTCGCTTTTTGCTCGGGGGTGCCGTCTATAATGATCCCCTGCGAGCCGATGCCCACATTGGTGCCAAATACAGACCGGAAAACCGGTGACGTGTACCCCATTTCCTGAACGATCGCCACCTCTTCAGGCATAGTCAGGCCCAACCCACCGAAATCCTCGGGGATAGAAAGGCCAAACAGTCCCATCTCTTTCATTTCCCCGATAACTTCGTCGGGAATCCGGTCTTCCTCGGCAACCTGCATTTCCAGAGGAATCAGACGCTCCCGGACATATCGGCGAACGCTGTCAACGAATTGATTCAAGGTCTCTTTATCCAGTGCCATGATGTCCTCCACAACTATTAGAGACAAGATTTCTTAAAATACTTCACTAACCAAAAGAAATTACAGTGGCTATTTGAGCGACTTAAAATTTCATATCATTAAAAAATGCCCCGACCCATCGGTCGAGGCCAAGTGGGGTATACAGTCTTCGCTAAAATTCAAAAATTGTATTTCACCATGGCCTGTAATCGAGTAGCGTCTCCGCTGACATCATTATCCAGGCTCCTATAGTGATTACTTAACTCAACTCCATAATCAATCTTTTCGACTGGCGACCAAATATAGTTTATATAAAAGCTTCTATTTTCCTCGACCCTGTCGGTTTCTGGTACGGAAGCGTTCAGATTCGCACCATCCCAATCAGCTTTTGCCATTCCATATGAAACATTAAAATTACCAGGCCCAAGCCCAACAGTCAGACCCAGCACACCACCGAAGGAAGCAATAGTGTTTAATTCGTTGTTAGTGGGATCATAATAAGCAGGAGGTGCGGGATTTAACCACAAATACCCGCCGATTCCGTCACCATAGACGACAGCACCTCTGAGGGTGACTGATTGAGACAGCGAAACGCTTGCGGATAAAGCAACACCATATCCCAGCTCTGTTTCAACCTGCGTGGTTATATCGCTATGGACATCAAGCTGCCTCAAAACAAGCGCTGTTGAATATGCCAATCTATCAGCGGAGCCTTCATACCTGACAGAAGCATCCGGAACACTGTTCTTTACTTCGGTGGAAGGCGTATTTTCGAATGGTTGTCCCCCGAGAGTCCCCGGATCTTCCAAAGAAAATGAGAGCCCTCCCCTTGTGTACCTGAGCTGGGTTTGGCGATCGATATTCGTCTGCCCTACCAGTCCGGTAAAATCGATACTCGGGGTGTACGCCAGAAAAGTTGAGAAGTTTGACCAGGTTTGACCAGCCAGAATTCCATTCCAGGAACCATACCCATGTCTGAGTCGAAAGGTGCCACCAGCGCCGTAAAAATCTCCTTCAATTCGTGTCGTGAGATTTCCCTTGTCAGTTGGTGTATTTGTCGTGATTCCCAGACGCGATTCAAAAGCATGGGCATCAAAATGACCATCTGCCCCTTCCTCGTCATCAAGCCGGATATTTTGATGCGATATTGAGTTGCCTAAAGGGGAGTCGAGATCGTAAATGACATCGAGCTTGGCGTAACCATTGACTGATACAACAGTGTCCCCCAATTGCGCCGTTGCGGCGAGGACTGGAATCGGCGTCAAAAAAACTATGAAAAATGCGCGGGCCAGCGTCCTCAAAACGAAACCTACATCTCGTCGATCATTCCATACAGCAGCTTTAATTGTTGTTTTTTTGATCACTAAACTTGCTCCTTTTGTTGATTTTGTGAAAGCACAGTCATGATCCAAGAATTGCTACTTCACTTATTGAATACGCTTATCTTTCTTTGGTACAAAATGGTAAATACATCAGAAATATTTCTGACAGAAAGAACTGAGTGACACAGGAGAGAGCTCCCCAAAAGGGAGAGAAGAGAAAGACAATCGGATGAATCTAGATATCTATCGATATCTAAAATTATTCTATTATTTCAAGAACAATGGAGTCTCAGAAGAATGCTCTGGAGACTTTTGTATTTCTAAACTTCATTGGTGTAACTGAAAACTTATTTTTGAACAACCTGGTGAGATGGCTCTGGTCAGAAAAACCACACTCCATCGCAACAACCTTTATCGGAATATCCGGAGACGACTGCAGCATTTCTTTTGCTTTTTCCAAACGGCGTGCAAGAACATAGGCATGCGGAGGAACGCCCACATCATTGCGGAAGAGTCGTATGAAGTATGACTGGCTAAATCCTACAACTTTGGCCAAATCATCGATTGTTATGTTTTGATCCAGGTTCTCAACAATGAACTCTTCGATCTTTTTCCGTTTTAATGGAGGAATACGCGATTCAACCTGAATTTCACGAAGCTTGCATTGTGCGTATTTCCGAACCAGGTGAATACAAATCTGCATCTCAATGGTAGACGCATAAAGCTCCCCACCAAGCCCTCCTTCGAGGCATTCCCGCTCATAAGACTCCATCAATGCGGTTAATACAGGGTCTTGAGCCGAAGCTATATGCTCTATATTCAGATGATCAATTTCTTTATCGAAGATATCATTCGCAACCCTCGTAACTGCAGACTGAGAGACATAGACATGGGACACATCTATATCTTCCATCCAAAACCAACGAGAGGGCTCTCCTCGCGCCAAAATTGTCACGTCACCGGGTATAACTGACTGTTTCAACCACCTATTTCCGGAATAAAACCCGAGTTTCGAAGCTTCCGACCTCCATCTGACCAGCTTATAGTCTCTCATGGAAGGGATATAAACATCCGTTTTATCAAACCGATAGCCTCTGACCGCCAATCCATTATCAGACGCATTATCCACGGTCCCATCAAAAGTTACCTTGCCGGGAATAACCTTCAGAATCTGGTCTGGAGTTAACAGGCCATCAGCCATGATCAAGCTCCTTGTTATTTTATATTGATCTATATCGTTTATTTAGTTTCTTATTATAACATGAAACCTGTATAGTTTTTGACCAAAACGGTCATTTCCGAAAGAAAATAAAAGAAGCAAGGGAACGGTTAGCAAGCTTTTTTTGGCCTCCCGCTCAGATTATCGCGCGGGAAGCCAAAATCACTACAGCGAGAAACCTCCGTCGACGGCTATTGCCTGCCCGGTAACGTGTGCCGCGCCGGCAAGATATACAACCAACTGGCCCATGTCCTCCGGCGTCTGGGCTACTCCCTGTGGAAGCAGGGTTTTCTGGTGTCGTTCCCAGGACTCCTCTTCAGTCTCGCCTTCCTGGGCCCAGCGGGCGGACAGCCCGGTTTCTCCTCGCCACATTCCGGTCCCGACAACCCCGGGGCACAGAGCATTCACGGTGATGCCATCGTCCGCCACTTCCTTGGCTACCGCATTACTGAACCCAATGACAGCGAACTTGGATGCTGAATAATGAGACAGCTCCGGGAAACCGACCTTTCCTGCGATCGACGAGACATTGATGATCCTGCCGAATTTCCGGGGACGCATGACGGACAGTTCAGCCTGAGTACACAGGAAAACCCCCTTCGCGTTAACCCCCATGACTTTGTCCCATTCCTCGGCCGACAACTGGTCCACGGAACTCAGACTTACAATACCGGCGTTATTGACGGCGATATCCACAGCCCCAAAATCCGCCGCCACTTGTTGAACCATTTTCCTGACGGATTCAGGCTCAACCACGTTTACTTCCAGCGCCAGTGTACGACGCCCGAGTTTCTCGATCTTCTCGGCTGTTTGCTGGGCAACCTTAAGATCCAGGTCCGCAACGGCAACGTTCGCGCCCGCTTCCGCCAAGGCGATTGCAATTCCTTGTCCAATGCCTCGTCCGGCACCGGTAACCAATGCATTCTTTCCATTCAGGGTCATGACTGTTCTCCTTTAAATGTTGTCGCTCGTGATCGTCTTTGAACCACCGACAGTCAATTTTTCTGAGAAACGAACTTGGTAGTGAGATAGCCCTCGAAGGTCTCGCTACCACCTTCTCTTCCGTAGCCACTCTCCTTGATGCCACCGAAAGGCGTCTCTGCAATGGCTAACCCGATGTGATTGACAGAAACCATCCCGGCCTCAAGTCCGTGAGTAATGGCGTGAGCATTGCCCAGCGAAGTGGTATACGCATAGGACGCCAACCCAAAGGACAGGCTGTTTGCCCACTCCAGCGCGTCAGAAACTTCATCGAAAGGGACGATCCCGGCAATGGGCCCGAAGGGCTCTTCCCGCATGAATTTTGCAGTCTTGGGAATATCCGTGATGACCGTCGGCGCGAAAAAGTTTCCAGCACCGGAGAGTGCGTGACCGCCAGTCACGATGTTCGCTCCCTGCTGACGGGCGTCCTCAACAAACCGCTCCATCTCGGCCACACGGCGGGCTTGCGCCAGCGGTCCCATTGTTGTTGACTCATCGGTTCCGCAACCGACCTTGATCTCTTGAGTCTTTTCGACAAATCTGGACACAAACTTTTCGTAGATTCCCCGCTGTACGAAAAATCTCGTGGGGCAAATGCAGATCTGTCCGGCATTTCTGAATTTGAATGCGACAAGATCATTCACGGCGTCTTCAATGTTCGCGTCATCACAGACAATGACCGGCGCATGCCCCCCAAGTTCCATGGTGCAGCGCTTCATATGGGCGCCCGCAAGCGCTGCCAGCTTGCGACCGACCGGTGTCGAGCCGGTAAATGATATTTTCCGGACAACAGGCGACTTGATGAGATAATCGGAAATCATCCCGGAATCACCTGAAACGACATTAAATACCCCCTTTGGCAAACCGGCATCGTGAAACATGCGGGCCATGAGGAGTACGGAAGCGGGGGTATCACTCGATCCCTTCAGAATAATGGAGCAGCCGGCACCGATAGCGGCCACGATCTTTCTGAAAGCCTGGCTGAAGGGGAAATTCCATGGTGAAAAAGCCACACAAACCCCAATGGGCTCGTGCACTACGGTTTGTTGAACATCGTACTTACGGGCAGGAATGATGCGGCCATAAATTCTACGACATTCCTCCGCGTGCCACTCGGCGTGTTCTGCGCAAGACATTACCTCGCCGACGGCTTCCCCAGTCGGCTTTCCCTGCTCAAGCGTCAGCACGTGTCCGGTTTCCTGAGCCCTTTCACGGATCAGCGAAGCGACCTTACGTAATAGCTCTGAACGCTCAATGGCAGGCGTTCGCCGCCAGGATTGAAAAGCACGCTCCGCAGACTGAAGCGCAAGGTCCAGATCGGACTCGTCCGCCTGTGGCAATTTTCCGAGGACCTCACCGTTAGCCGGATTGGTAACATCCTGGTTACGCTCTCCGCGCCCCTCAACAAACTGGCCATCGATGTATAAACTCAAATCAGGGTACATTTTACTCTCCGTTGGAATGATACGCTGCGCTCCCTGACTCAACCCCTACCGCTTATCATTATTCAAAGCGACGGGGGCTGATCAGGGAGCGCATACCTTACGTTGGACGTTAATTCCCTAGGCCGACTTCCTCGACTTTTCAACACCGGAGTCAAACACCATGCCCTGATAATTCGATTCCTTAATTTCCTTCAATTTATCCCCATAGGCTTTGAGACCGCCCATATAGAAATACACCTGGTTCTTTTTACCCGGAATGTTGGAGCCAAATATCCAGGATTCAGCTTTAGGGAATAGCGTCATAGCCGCAATTTCGTTGCACGTATCGGTCCACATTTTTACTGCAGGCTGGCTTGCCTCAACAGATTCAATATCGTTGCTCTCCGCATAACCAATAAGGTCACTGATAAATCGAACCTCAAGTTCAATAGCGGGCGGCAGGTTTGTGAAAGGTCCATTGGGGCCAAGAACCATATACATATTCGGATAATCGTTATTACAGACTCCCAAATAACTACTAACGCCATCCTTCCAGTGGTCTTTCAACAGCTTGCCGTTTCTGCCGCGCACTTCGAACTTGATATAGTTCCCATCGACCGCATCAAACCCTGTTGCAAAAATAATGACGTCAAGCTCATGCTCAACTCCATCATCCGTCAAAATTCCTTTTTCCGTTATTTCCCTGATGGGGTTGGCCTTCACGTCGGTCAAACTGACATTTGAACGGTTAAAGGTTTCATAGAACCCACTATCACAAAGTGGCCGCTTTGCGTACAAATCATAGGGGCAGAGTTTTTCCGCGGTCTCAGGATCTTTTACAATTTCCCGGATCTTGTTTCGAATAAACTCCTGAGCGTATTCGTTGGCACGCTCATCTATTGCGATATCGCAGAAAGTTTCAAACATGAAGCGGAAGCCACCACCGGTGTCCCAGGCCTTCTGGAAGATTGCATCCCGTTCTTCATCTGAAACATCCAAAGCAGACCGGCTGGCCTCTTCTTTCAGGCCGAAGCCAAGATTGGAATTCCACACGTCATCCCAAATGTCATCATAGTTTTCCCTGATGCTTTGCTCGTACTCGGCAGACGTAGGGCCATTTCCTGCAGGAACGGTATATTGAGGGGTACGCATGAACACATTCAGGTGTTGTACGTCGGGAGCTATAGCCGTAATAATTTGGGTGCCGGTTGAACCGTTACCGATAACTCCAACCCTTTTCCCTTCAAGATTGACACCATCCGGCCATTGAGCCGAATGATAACATTCGCCCTCAAATCGCTCTTTCCCTCTGATATTCGGGACATTTGATGCGGACAGTAGACCCAGAGCAGTTACCAGATGCCGAGCGGTATATACCTCGTTCTTATCAGTAGTAACTTCCCAGAGGTTGTCATTTTCATCAAACCGGGCACTCTCAATACCGGTATTGAATTCGATACTGCGTCTGAGGTCATGTCGGTCAGCCACTTCCTTCAAATACGACAGAATTTCCGGCTGCTTGATGTAGTGGGAACCAATAGCACGCTCCTGAAGATGCTCCTTGTCCCAGGAATACCGGTACAAATAGGTCTCCGTATCCGAGAGGGCACCAGGGTAGCGGTTCCAATACCAGGTACCACCGACGTCTCCAGCCTTGTCAAAAGCTTTAACATCCAGATTCTGTTCGTCTCTCAGCTTTTTAAGCGTATAAAGACCACCAAATCCAGCACCGATGATAATCGCATCTAATTTGTTTTTGTCACTCATAACAGATCTCTCTTTCATAGTGTTCGTGATCTTTCAGATTTGTTTTTGTCACAAACATCATGCGGGTTCGGCTCAAGGCCGTATTGAACGGATCTGTCTAAACATTGAACAAAACTGACAAAACAGAGGGCGGGATTTCGGGAGGGGGCGCCGGGGCTACCGACGCCGTGCAGTGTTCTATTCGAATGCAAATATATCCATAGCCAGCACCCCGTACTCGTAGCTGCCGTGCAAGCGCTTGACCGTTGATGCGTTACCCGCGGCGCCCATGGCCACGAACAGCGGTGATATGTGCTCTTCGGTGGGATGATTACGTTTCGCAAAAGGTGCTTTTTCGTAAAAGTTCACCAGTGACTCCGAGTCATTCCGTTCCAGTCGCTCGCTCATCCACGTGGCAAATTCCGTCACCCAGGACGGCACGGGGGCATTTATATCGTGGCCACGCAGCTCGTACAGATTGTGGGTAAGCGATCCGGAACCAATCACCAGCACGCCTTCCTCGCGAAGTTGGCTTAATGCGCGCCCAATCCTCAAATGCTCGTCTGGCGTAGCGCCGCGTACCACGGAAATCTGTGCAACCGGGATGTCCGCTTGTGGGTACATCAGGCTCAAGGGCACCCATGCGCCGTGATCCAACCCGCGGGTGGCGCTCGTTTTGGCGGTCAGGCCTTCGTGTTGCAGAAGTTCCGCGGCACGTGCGGCGGTTTCCGGTGCGCCCGGCGCGTCATACTGAATCTCGGACAAGGCCCGGGGAAAACCGCCGAAATCATGGATTGTTTCGGGTTCGGCCGCCAGGGACAGCGCCGGCCCGCCCACAGATTCCCAATGGGCGGACGCCACCAGGATCGCTGTCGGCTTTGGCAAGGTCTTCCCAAGCCCCAGCAGAAACTGATGTGCCGGGCTCTCCTGAATCGCCAACATGGGTGAGCCATGGGATATGAAAAGGGTCGGCATACGCGCCATCATTATTCTCCTCGCGGGTCCGGATTACTGGCGGGTCCCGCCGGCACAATCCCGGTGGGGTTTAACGCCTTGATGGAGTAATAGCCCGCCTTGATGTGATCAAGGTTCACAGTGTTTGCAATACCGTCAAGCGCCAGAATCCGCTGCATGTAGGCATGCAGGTGTGGCATGGCCCTCAGGGTATTACGGTTACATTTGAACAGCCCGTGATAAGCGGCATCAAAACGCACCAGGGTGACGAACAGGCGCACGTCGGTTTCCGTCAGGCGGTCACCAAACAGGTAGGTGCGTCCGTCCGCTAATCGGGACTCCTGTTCGTCCAACGCGGCAAACACCTTGCTATAGGCCTCTTCATAGGCCTTCTGGCTTGAGGCAAACCCCGCCTGATACACGCCGTTGTTCAGGTCCGTGTAAAGATAAGCGTTCAGGGCATCGATGTCGGCGGCGAGGTCCTCCGGGTAAAGATCCGGGCCCTGATTGACGATCCCCGAGAAGGCGCTATTGAACATCCTGAGAATATCAGCGGACTCATTATTGACGATGGTTCCAGCCTGCTTGTCCCACAGTACCGGTACGGTGGCACGTCCGGAGACCGCCGGATCAGCGCGGGTGTAAAGCTCATGCATATAGCGTGCGCCATTGAGCGCGTCTTCATCGGCACCCGGGTACCCCCCGAACTGCCAGCCCTGATCGGTCAGCCTCGGATTGACAACCGTGACGCCAATAACGTCCTGCAACCCTTTCAGTTCGCGAGCCATCAGCGCCCGCGACGCCCACGGACAGATATACGCAACGTAAAGGTGGTAGCGCCCGCTCTCCGCTTTGAAGCCTTCAGAGCCGGTCGGGCCAGGGGCGCCATCAGGTGTGATCCAGTTCCGAAATGACGAGGTCTGGCGGATAAAGCGCCCCTCGTCGTCTTTCGCCTGCACCGGTTGCCAGTTTTCTTGCCATTTGCCGTTGACCAACATGTACCCTTCTCCTGCTATAGAAGCGCTCCCACTCATGGGGGAGCGCCAGTACCACTGTTAATAGACGAATGTGTCCATGCCAGAGACGTTCACACGTTCGCACGCTGCTGGTACCCGGCTCCACCGAGGCGCTCCAGCAGGACGTTGTCCAGCGCAAGCCGTCCAGCGCCTTGTACGGCCAGGGCCAGCGAGACCACAAACAGAGTCAGGGCATATTCATAACCGTTGTTGGCCATGAACAGACCGTTACCGATATGAACGGAGAATATGGCCACCAGCATGGCAAAGGCCGTAACCAGGGCCGCCGGTCGTGTCAGCAGGCCCAGTACCAGCGCCAGACCGCCAAAGAATTCCGCACCGCCGGCGAGCAAGGCCATCAGGTAGCCCGGCTCCAGGCCGATGCTGGCCAGCCACTGCCCGGTCCCTTCCAAGCCATAGCCACCGAACCAGCCAAAGAGTTTCTGAGCACCGTGGGCCGCCAGGATCAGCCCGACCGGTACCCGCAGAATAAGCGCCGCATAACCGCCGCTGGAATTGAACAACGTCTGTGCAAATTTGGAGTTCATAATGATCACCTTGAAACTTTCTCTGTTGATGTTTCCTGAAGCCCCGCTCCAGATCATGTACTCACTGTACTATCAACTTTTATAAAGACTAAGATGACTAGTGTTGCTTAATTACCAACATCACGTTGATAATCTGAAAAACTTACAGCCACAAGGACAATCCAATGGACCGGATCGATGCCATGCACGCTTTTGTCACTGTGGTGAACGAAGGCAGCTTTACCCGCGCTGCCGAGCGGCTGGAGATGTCTCCACAGTTGGTCAGCAAGTACGTTTCCCGACTTGAGCAACATCTCGGCGTACGTTTGCTCAATCGCACCACTCGCAAAATACATCTGACGGAGGCAGGCACACGCTATCAGCACCTCGCCCAGCAGGTACTTAACGATATCGACAACATGGAGAACCAGCTGGGTGACCTGCAAGGACAGGCCCGGGGTGTGTTGAGAATCAGTGCGCCCGTATCCTTTGCCATTCACCACATGGCCCCGCTGCTGAGCGAATTTCAGAAAGTCCATCCCGCCGTGGGAATCGATCTGCAACTGAACGACCGCAAAGTCGACATTGTGGAGGAGGGGTTCGATATAGCCCTGAGGATCGGCCACCTGAAAAGCTCGTCACTCATCGCCAAACGGATTGCACCGGTAAGGCTGGTGCTGTGCGCCTCACCGGATTACCTGAAACAACACGGCACGCCCGAACGACCTGAAGATCTCAGGAACCATCGTTACCTGCGCTATAGCTACATGGAGTTGGATGCTAACCATCCAGTATACCGATGGCTGCAAAACACGGATCATGACAAAAACACAGAGATGGTCAGTAACAACGGTGATGTGCTCGTCGCTGCGGCGATAGCCGGTGCAGGTATCGCCCTGCAGCCTACGTTTATTTCTGGCTCTGCCATCAAGCAGGGAAAGCTGCAAGTCGTCTTACCAGACCATGAGCCAGAGCCGATGGGGCTCTATGCGGTGTACGCGCACAGGCAGTTACTGGCGAGCAAGGTCCGTAGCTTTATTGACTTCATGGAGGGCTTTTTTGGCGATCCGCCCTACTGGGACCAGTTTGAATAACGGGGCAGAGCGTGGAGCGAGGTGCAACCTCCTATTTTCTTTTGCTTCAGACACTTACAACATGCGACGCCAGAGTCTCAGCTAAGCGTTGAAGTTCATCCGCTTTTTCGAGCCCCTCAAGAAATCGTTTTGGTATACCACTCATACCAACTTGTGCACCCGTGAGAGTACCAGTGAGCATGGCTCGCACCTGATTTTGCCCCCCACCGTTCACCGCGTGTAGCACTGCAGACTCAAAATCGTCATGGAACAAGGAGGACAGGTAGTATGCCGCAGGGAGCTGATGGTAAATGGCGCAAGGCATACCGTATACGAGCGAGACTTTCCAGGCCGGTTCAATTCGAATGTCAGGATCTGATGCAGCCGCAGCCATGAAAGAAGGGGTCAACAATGCATCGGGGGAGGCAAAACGACCCGCGCGTGGCGGATCAGGATCACCGGGGCGAGGTGGTTGCAGGTTGTCGCCAGTGACGGCATGAAACGGCAATTCACCGTTTTTAACTTGGGCCATAAGTTTATCAGACACATCAGCATCCATGCTGTTTCCCTGAATCAGAAGTCCCAATAAAGCCCCAAACGCAACGGTCATTGATACCACGGTATCATCCACTTGGGTCAGAATCGTGTTATCGGTAATGGCAGCCGCCAGTTTGGCAGGTTGGAATGCATAACGGACAGCGATCGCAAGGGTTCGCTCGATAGCTTCAGTTGTATCAGCATGTCCACCGGCTTGGCCCCAGGGCAGGTCTTGCTGAACCCGTTTGTGCCAGGCGTCACGCATAGACTGGCTTGTATAGCCACCCGGCCCGCTTACGGGTGTTCCGTCAAGGAGAGGAAAGAGTTCCTGGTCCAGTCGTCGGCAAAAATCTTTCTCATTGTAACCTTTGGCCTCAACCAGGGACCGCAGCATAAGAGTAAGAATAAAGCCGGCTTGTGATAACTGACCGGCTTTCAGGCCATCATGGTATCTACCGGGTTTTGGATCGGTGTATCCGTCAATCCAATCACCATAATCCCTGCGTAATTCAGAAAGGTCGTAGTACCAATGCGGGCCCAGTGCAAGTGCGTCGCCGATAAAAGCGCCCATTATTGAGCCTACGGCGCGATCCTTGATTTCCGAAGGACTAATCATGATCCCTCCTTTGGATGGGTGAGGTGCTACCTGCGACGCTTTACAATGTGTCAGCACCGCAGGTTCTTGCGGGCGATTAACGCCCGACGTTTAATCCGATTTCTTCAACGTTTCAGAGAAAAGTTCACCTGAGATAGCCCAATCAGAGGTTTTTACATCGTTGAAAATGACATAGACGTACTTCGGATCGATACCGGCATTTTTGGCAATGGACTCGGTTACGGTTTTGGCAATTTCTGCTTTGGCGCTCTCGCGCCCCTCAAACATCTGGATATTAACGACTGGCATGATATTTCCTGCTTCAGTGATTTTGGGTTTTGGTATCAACGATACCGCACGCCAGAAATCCTACAGGCAGGAGCAACAGTGGATAAACACACCGAATTGCCCTTCAGTATGGAATAAAATTCGACAATCATCAGCTGAAAGCGCCCTCTGATGAGAGGTGGACGAACTCGTCGATGATAAATCTTACGCTGGGCATCAAGTGCCGGTTACTCGGCCAGATGATGTGCAGTCCTGTTGGAGATGGCGTCAATGCCGGCAGTATCGGCGTGAGCTTGCCCGCGTTGATCAGCGGGCGCAGTAATGACTCGGGAAACTGCACGATGCCCGCACCTGCGACGCAGGCATCAACCATGGCATCACCATCGCTGATTTGATGATGGGGGGTGGCATGGAAATGAATGTCATCACCCTCATCGGATTTCAACAACCAGGGTAATGGCCGACCGCCCCGCCAGGCCATAATACAGCGGTGCTGAATTAAATCGTTAACAGAGGTCGGTTGACCAAATTGTTCAAGATAGGTTGGCGAGGTGCATAGAATCAGCCGTTGCTCATTGAGTTTACGCGCCACCAGCTCACCGCTGTCTTCCAGGGCCCCGAAACGGAATGCCAGATCAAACCCGGCATTCAGTGGATCAACAAGCTTGTCGTTAAAAGTGAGCGTCAGTTTCAAGTCAGGGTATCGCGCCGCCATCTTCAACAGCACGGGCATGACGACTCTCCGCCCAAAAGCGGCTGGCACGTCAATTCGCACGTTGCCGCTTGGCCGCTGATGTTTTGACTGCAGGGAGAGTTCAGCGGATTTTAGAACACTCAGCGCGGATTCGCAGCTGGCAAGGTAGGCTTCGCCTTCAGTGGTTAAACTGAGCTTGCGGGTGGTGCGGTGGAGCAGCCTGGTTGATAAATGTTGCTCCAGTTTGGCAATACTTTTCCCCAGTGCCGACTTTGATATTCCCAATTCATCGGCAGCAGCGGTGAAACTGCCCGCCTTGGCAACAGCGACAAAGTAAACAATCGAGCGGAGTGAATCAGCCAGTACAGGACTATTCATTCCGAGAACATCTCAAATATCAAGCTGCGCATCCAGCGATTTCCCGCGTCCTGGTGAAAGCGGCGATGCCAGAACATGTTGATGGGGATTTCAGGAAAGGGCACAGGATGCTCATGTATTTTCAGCCCGAATCGATCCTGGGTTGCCATGGCCAGCTTGTCGGTAACCGTCACTACCAGGTCACTGTCACTTACGATATAGGGCACCGCTGCGAAATGTGGCAATTTCAATCGGACTGGGCGCACGATACCCGCCCGGGCCAGTTGTTCCTCCACGACGCCGTGACCGGTGCCCTTGGCGACGACCACCGCATGTTTGGCGCCCATGAAATCATCAAGCTCAAAATCACTCGATGATAAGGGATGGTCCTTGCGCATCAGACAGACGTAGCGCTGAACGAATAACCTTTGCTGATAGAAACCAGCGCCGAGCTGCGGGATCAACCCGATGGCCAGGTCAACCTTCCCTTTCTCCATATCTTGTTTCAGGTTTACGTTATGACTGCGCACCGTGCTCAGGGAGATACCAGGCGCCTCATTTGCCAGGCGTTTGAGCAAACGAGGCAGGAAGAATATCTCGCCGATGTCGGTCATGGCGATATTGAATGTGCGGTCGCTTACCTCCGGGTCGAATTCATCGGGTCGGTTAAGGGTTTCCTGAAGCTTGGCCAGGCAGTCGGCAACGGGTGAATGCAGTCGCATCGCCAGCGCCGTAGGCATTAACCCTTCCGAAGTGCGTTCGAAGAGCTCGTCATTCAACAGGGCGCGCAACCGCTTCAGGGCATGGCTGACAGCAGGCTGTGTAACGCCGAGACGCTCAGCTACCCGCCGGGTGTTCTTCTCCTGGTGGAGGAGGTCAAAGACCACCAGAAGATTCACGTCGATCTCCGTCAGTTTGATCATAGATTTCTCATTTCCAGCAGGTATTTCTACGCACACGAGCATTAGACTAAAGTCTAAGTAAGGGCAACAGAAAACAACACAGGTTTCTGATTTTAATACTTATTAGCCGTGCTAATACTATAAATGCAAGGTGTTGTGTGGACCCAGACAGGTGATACGCCTAGCGTGAAGATTCATTCTCATTTCGTACACGTGAGCAAGACCATGGTATCCAAAACACAACAAAAGAAACTTTCCATTGGCATCATCGGGGGCGGCATCGGCGGTGTCGCCCTCGCCGTAGCCCTGTCTCGTGACCCGGAGCTTGAGGTGCACCTGTTCGAGGCCGCACAGCGTTTCTCCGAGATCGGCGCCGGCGTCTCTTTTGGCCCTAATGCGGTCCGCGCCATTCAACTGCTCGAACTCGAACAATCCTACTATAACATCGCCGACTCATCGCCAAGTCCTTTCGAGGATGTCTGGTTTGAGTGGCGGCGCGGTATCGATGACGCCTACCTGACTTCTTCACTGGCCCCTGGCTGTGGCCAGTCTTCGGTACATCGCGCCGATTTCCTCGACGCTATTGTAGCTAACCTGCCCGACGGGATTGCCCAGTTCGGCAAGCGTTGCGTGGATATCCAACAGGACGCGGATGGCGTCGAGGTGGCGTTTGAGGATGGCAGCCATCACCGCTGCGATATTCTGATCGGATTCGACGGTATCAAGTCAGCGGTTCGCCAGCACGTATTGTCACCGGAGCAGTACCGTGACCTCGCCCCGTTCTGGAGTGGCACTTATGCCTATCGGGGGATGATACCCACCGAGCAGTTGGAGCAGTCCATGGAAGCCAGGGGCGCAGATAAGCGGCTGGCCCTGGTACCGCAGATGTACCTCGGTCCCGACCGGCATATTCTGACCTTCCCGGTGAAGCAATCCAAATTGATTAACGTGGTGGCGTTCATCACAGACCGTTCCACCCCGAACCCGACGCTTCCCGAGGGCGAGGCGTGGGTCAATACCGTCACCCAGGAGGAAATGCTGGACGTATTCGAGGGCTGGGGCGCGGCTTCCCAGGCCATCCTTGAGTGCATTCCCGAGCCAACCCGCTGGGCCCTGCATGAGCTTCCCGAACTGCCTCATTACCGTCGCAACCGGGTGCTTATCACAGGGGATGCGGCGCATGCCATGGTGCCACACCAGGGCGCGGGGGCCGGTCAGGCTCTGGAAGATGCTTACGTCCTGGCCAGCCTGCTGACAGACAAAAACTGCACCAGAGACAACGCCGAAACTGTGCTCGCAGCCTTCGAGACGGTTCGCCACGAGCGCACCTGCAAGGTCCAGCGGACATCCCATGAAGCGGGTGATCTCTACGAATACAGCGCTTCCGACATTGGCAATGACGAGGCGCGCATCGCCGCCGACCTGGAGACCCGCTTCGACTGGCTCTGGAATCACGATCCCCGGAACGATGTCATTGCAGCCAGAAAGCACCTGGCCAAGGACGCCAAGCCACTTACCGCATCAGCCTGAAAGGCGAGCGCATCGACAAAGCCGGCAACCAGTCGGCTGGGGTCTGCTGAGCAGGCCCCAACTTCAAGCCCCAACAACAAAGACAACAACACCGGAGCACATCATGAAACATATAGAAAAGGGCGTAAGCCTCAGGCACGCGCCCCGCGACTTCGTCCGTGACCTCAACGTTGACAACCTCAGCGCAGGCCTCGTTGCCGGTATCTTCGGCCTCAGCGCAGGCATCATCCATATCAGTGCCGGGACGGCTGCCGGGCTCGATTCCCATTTCATCATGATCTGGGTCGTCAGCTATCTGCTGATCAACGGCCTGTTCGGGCTGTTTCTGCCGGCTTATTACCGGCTGCCCCTCCCCATGGCCAACTCCATCCCCGGGGCTTTGCTGTTCGCCGCGATCATTCCTGTCGTTGGAATCGAGGCGGCACTGGGGGCCACGCTGATAGCCGGCTTTATTTCCCTGGTGGCCGGCCTTGCCGGGGTGATGGGCATCGTGATGCGGTTGATTCCCATGCCTATTGTCATGGGTATGGTAGGCGGCATCCTGCTCAAGTTCGGCCTCAATATGGTCGCACCGCTGGAAAATGCCCTCGTGCCGGCCACCATGATGATCCTTGTTTTCTTCCTGTCGGCGCGCTTCCTGCGTCGGATTCCGCCGTTGATTGTGGCCATGTTGGCCGGCATCACCTACATGATCTATTCCGGCGTCGACTTCTCGGGTGTCGAGTTCTCCGTAGCCTTCCCGGAATTCATCGTTCCCACATTCACCCTGGAAGCATTCCTGTCCTACGGACTGCCACTGGCTCTGATTCTGGTGGGCATGGAGACCCCCGCCGGGGTGGGCCTGGTGAAAGGCATGGGCTACAAGGATGTGCCAGCCAACGGCATAACGTCGGTGGGCGGCTTCGCTACGATGATATCCGCCTTCTTCAACCTGCACAGCACGTGCATTGCGGCCCCCGCCACTGGCATCTGCGCGTCGCCGGAGGCCGGAAAGCCGGAAAAACGCTGGGTAGCGGCAGTGATCACCGGAGCTGTTTTCATGCTGGGCGCTCCCTTCTACGGATACGTGGTCAGCCTGATCCAGGCCATGCCGGGCTACTTTATGGCCATCATCGCCGGCCTCGCCCTGATGCGGGTGATCGCTTCGGCGATGCGAATGGCTTTCGCCGGAAAACACGAGATGGGCGGCCTGTTCGCTTTCCTCATCGCCGCCTCTGGAGTACAGATCCTGGGGATCGGCGCCTCCTTCTGGGCACTGATTCTGGGCGTGTGCGTATCGCTGATCTTCGAGATCAGGGATTTCGGTTTCACAACCGCGCGCCCACCGGTCAGCAGACGGCCTCTGGGCAGGAGCACAGGCTAAGAGCTGACTAAGGAAGTAACCGGATCGATGAATCCCGCATTGAAAGTTGCGGTCTCGCACAATCAAAATACAAAAGGGTACCTTTATGACAACGACAATTACTGCGGCAGTTGCACGAGATACCGGAGCACCGCTCACCGTCGAATCACTTGAGCTGGATGCGCTGAAGGATAATGAAGTCCGGGTAGCCATGGTGGCTACCGGCATCTGCCACACGGACGCCATCGTGAGAGATGGCATCTACCCCACGCCACTGCCCGCAGTGCTGGGCCATGAAGGCGCGGGGATTGTAACGGCAGTAGGAAGCGCGGTCAGCAACATCGAGATTGGCGATCACGTGGTCCTCTCAGCGGCTTATTGCGGAACCTGCAAGCAATGTCGGGCCGGTCGCATGGCCTACTGCGAGAACCTTTTCGCCGAGGACTTCGGCGGACGACGCCGGGACGGCTCAACCTCCCTTTCATGCCACGGAGAGTGCATCTCCTCTCATTTCTTCGGACAGTCATCCTTTGCCACCCATGCCAACGTGGTTCAGGAGAGTGTCGTGGTGATCGACAAGGATGTGCCTCTTGAACTGATGGGCCCCCTGGGATGTGGGCTGCAAACCGGAGCGGGTGCGGTTCTTAACGAACTCAAGCCCGAGGCCGGAACATCGTTGGTGGTCTTCGGTGTCGGCGCGGTAGGCTCTGCAGCCATCATGGCCGCCAGGATTGCCGGCTGCACGACCGTCATTGCGGTGGATATTCATGATTCACGCCTGAGTCTGGCCCGTGACATCGGGGCAACGCACACCATCAATTCCAAGGGAAGTGATGTTGTCGATGAGATAAACAAGATCACCGAGGGAGAGGGCATACACTACGCGTTAGACACCACTGCGATTCCCGGTGTCATCAAGCAAGCTGCTGAAGCCCTGGGGATTCGGGGCACCCTGGTCCTGGTCGGCGCGGCAGCTCCCGGTACGGAGGTTCCCTTCGAAGTAGGGAAATCACTGGTCAAGGGATGGACCTTCAAGACCGTGGTCCAGGGCAGTTCGATCCCGCAGGAATTTATTCCACGCCTGGTCCAGTTATGGAAGCAAGGGCGCTTTCCTTTCGAGAAGCTCGTCGAGTTTTACTCGCTGGATGAGATCAATAAAGGATTTGAAGACTCCAGGAACGGGTCTGTTATCAAGCCAATCGTGAGACTGAGGAGTGATTCGGAAAAACGGACATAGAAGCTTCGGCTCCAAGACATACCGATCGTAACCAAGGAAACTGATATGAATTCTGTTAATAGCGATGCCGTGAAAATCGGGCACCTGATTTCGGGTGATATGGTGAATTCTGGTGAGTATCGCGACCATGTGGATCCAGGCAAGCTCTCGGACATCGTAGCCAAAGTAGCCGTGGGAACGGCGGACGATGCCGATCAAGCGATCCGGGCAGCGCATGAAGCCTACCTGTCATGGCGGAAGCTGGAACCAAAGGCGCGGATTGAAATGATCATGAAGGCCGACGAAGTGCTGGGTGACAGCGCTGAAGACCTGGCACCACTGCTGGTTCGCGAACATGGCGGCATGCTGTGGGAAGCACAGACTGACTTTGCGCTGGGCAAAGGCGTACTTCAGCACACCGCCAGTCTCGCCGAGACCTTCCTTGAACCCGTCCATATCGATGATGACCAGTGCACGATTCGTATCGAAAAGCAGCCGCGTGGCGTTGTGGCGGCCATTGTGCCCTGGAACATGCCGGTTGTTCTCACGATGATGAAGCTTGCGCCGGCTCTGGCGACAGGCAACACCATCGTACTCAAACCCTCACCCTTTGCGGCGGCGGCACTGACCCTCGCCCTGCAGCGCATGGCGGCCCTGTTCCCCGCCGGTGTCATCAATGTTGTTCATGGTGACGCCGATGTGGGTGAAGCACTGACAACCCATCCGCTGGTGCGCAAGGTCGGGTTTACCGGAGGCACCACAACCGCTCGCTCGGTGATGGCCAGTGCTGCAGGTTCCATCAAGAACGTTACCCTCGAACTGGGCGGCAATGACCCGGCGATTGTACTGGACGATGCCGATATCGAGACCACATTGGACCGTATGATCCCCGGCATCTTTACGCGTTCCGGACAAATCTGCTTCGCCGTCAAGCGGGTCTACGTGCCCCGGTCCATGCATGACGATTTCGTCGATGTCCTGTGCAAACGAGTTGATGAATTCGTGGTCGGTCATGGTCTGACAGAAGGCGTCAAATTCGGCCCTATGGCAACGGAAGCCCAGTATCATAGTGTTCTTACACTCATTGATACGACTAAAAAAGCAGGGGCCGGGGTTGTTGAGCTCGGCCGTCTGGCGGAGGGCGTCGAACAACAGGATGGTTACTACATTCTTCCCCATGTGGTCGTCGGAGCTTCTCATGATGACGAAGTGAGCTGCTGCGAGCAGTTCGGGCCGATCATTCCCGTGATCCCCTACGACGACGAGGAACAGGTCATTGAGTGGGCAAACGACAGCGATTACGGCCTTGGTTCTTCAATCTGGACCAGCAATCATGAGCGTGGATTGAGCATGGCTTCCCGTATTGAAGCAGGAAGTACCTTTATCAACACCCACTCTTTTGAATCTCTGGATCTGAGGATGCCCTTTGGCGGCATCAAGCTTAGCGGAATAGGTCGCGAGTTTGGCGAGTTCGGGATGGCAGAGTACGTGGAGGATCACTCAATCCGGTTGCTCAAATAGGAGCAAGCTAAAAGGCCTCCGCTAAATCAACATTAGCGGGGGCCTTTTATCATCAAAACCTTTATATTCTCAGACACTAACGGCCATCAAGGTTCTTCCTGTCCCGTAACCGCCGGTAAAGCGTGGCCCGACCAATACCCAACCGCCGGGCAGCTGCCGCGACATCACCGTTTTCGCTGGCCAGCGCATGGTCGATAGCTTCTGACTCCAGAAGTTTCAGGGAGCCAGGCTTTCCATTACCGTTACCATTTCTCCCCGCCCGAGCCTGCTCAATAATCTCCGTCGGCAGATGGTGGGGCTTTACAACATCATCAGCATCGGCAACCACATCCGCATAGGTCAGTGTGTGGCCTAACTCTCGTACATTCCCGGGCCATCCATAACCAAGAAGGACATTCAGGGCCTCATCGGAAAGCTGGCGCCCGTCAGTGTGTTCGTAGCACAGACGTTCAATGAACTCCCGCAGGCCAGAGCGCTCCCGCAACGGTGGCAGCTGAACAGCCATCCCCTTGATTCTGTAAAGCAGATCTTCCCGGAATTGCCCGTCATGCACCGCATCGGATAGCTCCCGGTGGGTCGCGCAAACCAACTGGAAATCGAGTTGCCTGCTTTTTTGCCCCCCAAGACGAGTCACTTCACGGGTCTCCAGCACCCGCAGCAATCGAGACTGCAGCGCCAGTGGCATGTCTCCGATCTCATCCAGGAACAAAGTTCCTTTGTGGGCCTGCTCGATCTTGCCGGGCGCTCCACCCCGTTTTGCTCCGGTGTAGGCGCCTTCGGTGTGGCCAAACAACTCACCTTCAATCAGGGTATCCGGTATGGCAGCACAATTGATGGCGACAAAATTTCCAGCCTGATATCGGCTACCCTCATGCAGGGCCTTTGCCATAACCTCCTTTCCGGTCCCGGTTTCCCCCAGTATCAGCACAGGCAACCCTTTATCCAGCGCCCGCTTTGCAACAACCATCTGGCTGTCGATCCGTGGATCGCCAAAATCCTTAGATGAAGGTGACCGTTTCTCCGGACTTTTTGCGACAATCCGCCTGCTGGACTTTTGCGACCCGTTCTCCACCGGACGAAGCGAGAACGACAGTCCGGAGTGCATTCGAACCGTGATCGGTTGCTTACGGCGCTGGAAACGGTCCACCAGGTCTTCGAAGCGCATATCGAACAAATCCTGAAAGCCCAGGGTCCAGTCGGTCGACGTCAGCCCTGTCAATTCACGTATCCGTGGCGACAGACCTAAGACCTGACCGTCCGGGCCGAGCGCCACTAGCAGGTCACCATGAGCGTCTCGTTCATTCAGCTCCCAGCCCAGACTGACCATCAGAAAGGGCGACAACATCCCCATCAACTGGCGTTCAACCCGAGATGAGCACTGTTGCACCAGTGAGAGGGCGGTGCCGGGTTCCAGCGGGTTTTCCCGGGTAATATCAATGGCGCCAAGCACCCGACCCATGGGGTCTACAATCGGGGAGGCAGCGCAATTGAAAACACGGTTGGCGTGTAGGTAATGCTCAACTCCAGAGACCAGTACCGGCCGCCGTTCCGACACGGCACAAGACATGGCCGAGGTTCCGATCGTCGCTTCAGAAAGATTAATGCCCTGGCGGAACGCCCCGCTGATCAGGGTGTTAACACATCGCTCTGAGCGCCGTGCCGTCAGGGCGACGCCCTTGTCATCGGTCAGCAGAACCGAATAGCCCGCCCCATTAACGGTCTGTCCCAGCTGTTCCACTGGCTGGGTGGCCGCTTCGAGCAACACCCGGTTGCTATCCATAAGTTCCAGCAGGCTGGTTCTGGACACGGTATCGAACTGAACCTGTTCGCTGACGCTTTTGCTTGCCGCGGCACAACGCTGCCAGGAATGCACAATGGCATCATCAACCAGCCCCGTCGGAATCTGACCGTGTTCGAAAAACACTTCACGTGCCTTGGCTCGCCTGTAGTCGGCAGGAATAAGCGCGCGCATTGTCTTACCTCTCTCGCAGGATAAATTATTGTCTTTCGATGCGACCCTGCGTTTTGGCCATATTGGCTCTTTTTGTCATGCCCGAAAACTTTAACACGTATATCGCAATGACTTCCGTAGAAATTCAATAGTGCACCCGGGAACCGTCTCGTTTTGAGACTCTGTCTCGGCATTTCCCGGATTGAGACGCCCAGCGCTTGGAATGCGTTTTACATGAAAATAAAAACACTTATTAAAACAACAGGTTAATTGAAATTCAAAGCAAGTTGGTTGTTGGCACGATAGTCGCTCTCCTGCTTTCGCGTTGATAAAAACAACACGAAATCTGGAGCCCAACTATGCGATCTATCCTGAAGAAAGCCACTCTCGAATCCCTTGCCACGAGCTCAGCCCTGGTCCTTGCCGCAGGTCTTTTTGCCGGCACCGCCCAGTCCGCCGAGATTGCCACCGACCCCGGCGACTACACGCCACTGCCCGCGGGCGTGAATCTCGGCCTTCTCTATGGCCAGTACACCACCCGCGACACGGTCTATGCCGATGGCGACAAAGTGCCCGCTGATGCGGGGCTGGATACCACCATCGGATTGGCCCGGTTTGTCCATTTCACGGACATTGGTGGCGTGATTGTGGATCCGCAGATCATCGTGCCATTCGGCAAGGTAGACCTGAAAGAACCTTCCGGGCCGTTGCAGGCGACATCTGAAAGTGGCGTGGGTGACCCTATCGTCGGCGCAACTGCCTGGGTCATCAACAATCCGGATGACCAGGAATGGGTTGGGCTGTCTGCTTTCGTTTCCGTGCCGGTGGGCCAGTACGATGAAGACAAGGGGCCAGTAAACGTTGGAGAAAACCGTTGGAAAGGTATTTTCCAGGCGGGCTACGTAAAACACTTGACTGACAGTATCGCTCTGGACCTGCTGGCAGAGTACTCGATATACGGGGACAACGACGATTTCCTGGGCTTCAAGCGCGAGCAGGAAGACGCGCAAAGCCTGCAGGCGCACCTGCGTTACCTGATGTCCAAGAAGAGCCACATTGCACTTTCCTACTACCATTCCTTTGGGGGCGAGACCACCGTCGGTGGGCTGGAGCAGGATGATCGGGTGAACACCAATCGGTGGTTGGCAACCTACGCCACCTTCATCGACCCGACCGTGCAACTGCAGGTCCAGGCTGGCCAGGACATCGACGTGGAAAACGGATTCAAAGAAGATACCCGCCTGAACTTCCGTGTACTGAAGGTTTTCTGATCCCGCATCGCCAGAACCACGCCTTCTCAATCCAGGCAATTATTTCGGAGAACACTATGAGTCAGATGAGCGATCAGACCAAAGAAGCCATCGACCAGATCAACGGCCTGAGCCGCCGCAGTTTCCTTAAAGCCGCCAGCGGCCTTGCGGTGGCAGCCTCCATCGGCACCGGGCTTCTCGGTGCTGCGAATGCCTTCGCCTCAATGCCAGAGGGCATCAAAGTGATGTCCGCCAGCGAATACCAGGTTATGCACCGGCTTATGAAGGTGATGCTGGTAACCGAGGGAACTGGCCTGGTTCCCGCCAGCGAAATTCCCGTTATGCAGACCCTCGATGCTGCACTGCTGGCCACCATGGAACCGCACATTCTGGAGGGTCTAAAAGGTGGTATCACCTACTTCAACGAAGGCCCCAAAACCAAGTACGGCAAGCCTTTCGTGGAACTGTCCGACACACAGGCCGCGGCCTTTTGCGACACCTGGGCCGATTCCGATGAGGCACCCCACCGGGCACTGGCCATGGGCCTGAAAAAGCTCGTTGGCCTGGCCTACTGGGCAAACCCGCCAACCTGGGCCCCTCTCGGATACGGCGGGCCGGTGACGGAAAAGTGGAACCTGGAATCGCTGGGCAATGCCCCTCTACCGAAAAGCTGAAAGGCGGGAGTAGATCATGCAAGAAACAATAAAAGCTAAAACAGTGCCTGCCCATGGCTTGCAGGTAACCCAGGCGTCGGATGTCACCAGTGACAACATCGAACTCAATGCCGACGCCGTGATTATCGGCTCGGGTGCTGGCGGTGCGATTGCCGCCTACGAGTTGGCGAAAGCGGGCAAAAAAGTGGTGGTACTGGAAGCCGGCCCCTACGTGCCTTCCGAGAAATTCACCGAGATGATGGCGGTCTCCATGGATCAGCTTTATGCCGACCATGGCGGGCAATCCAATTCCGCCGGCGACATCTCGATTCTGCAGGGGGCCTGCGTTGGCGGTTCCACGGTGGTGAATGCCGCTCTGTGCTTCCGTACCCCGGATTACTATCTCGATCGATGGGCGAAGGAGTTCGGGCTGACGAACCTGACTCCCAAGGTCATGCGCCCTTACTTCGAGAAAGTCGAAGCCAACCTCGGTATCTCCCCCAACAAGGCCTTTGAAACCAGCCCCGGTGCCCAGCTTCTCAAGGGCGGCATGAAGAAGCTGAACCTTCCCGAAGGTAACGCCGTACGCAACATCCGCAACTGCGCCATGACCGGCTTCTGCTTCGCCGGCTGCAAGTCGGACCGCAAGCAATCAATGCTGATCACCTACCTGCCCTGGGCCGTGGCCTACGGCGCAACTATCTATTCCGACACCCGGGCCACGCAGATCCTGGCCAACAATGGCAAGGCAACCGGCGTACTGGCGGAGATCGTCGACCAGCAAAGCAAGACCGTCAAAAGCAAGCTCAGGGTAAACGCTCCGATTGTGGTCGGCGCCGCAGGTCCGATCCAGATGCCGATCCTGCTGCAGAAAAGCCGCCTCGCCAACAGCAACGGCCAGGTGGGCAAGAACTTCGCCTGCCACCCCACCATGTCGGTCACCGGCATGTTCGATGAAGACGTCGACAATTTCTATGGCGCCACCCATTCCCTGTACATGGATAAGTACACCATGCCGAAAGACGGTGGCTACCTGCTGCTGGACGCCATCCAGGACCCGGTTGAAGCCAGCTTCCAGGTGGAGCCGGGCACCGGCAAACCCTACGCGTCCTACATGTCGAAGTACCGGAATACCGTTCGCCTTATAACCCTTATCCACGACCAGAACGTGGGCGAGGTGAACTGGAAAAACGGCGTCAAGGAGATCAAATACTTCGTGGATGATGGTGACTTCGAGATCATGAAAGCGGGGCTGAAAACCAATGCCCGGGTGCTGTTTGCTGCAGGTGCAAAGCAGCTTTACATCCCGACCTCCCAGAAACTGACCATCGACAGCGAAGATCAGATTGATGCCGTCATTGACGGGCTCGACAACGAACCCGCGCGCTACCGTTATACCTCGTTCCACCCCCAGGGAACCTGTCGCATGGGCGCAGACCCCAAGACCACCGTGGTCTCCCCCATGGGCGAAACCCACGAGGTGAAAAACCTTTACATCGTGGATGCGAGCCTGCTGCCCACATCGATTGGCTACAACCCGTCGGAAACCGTGTACGCGCTGGCTCACTACATCAGCGACCAGATCAACCGGGCCCACGCCTGATGACGATGAACAATGTTAAGGAGCACACACCATGGATATGCCAGTAAACCCCGTGTGGCAGCAGCACCTGTTTTTGGGTGCCTGGCAGAGTGGGGACGGAGAGCAGATCGCTGTTACGGAACCCGCAACCGGGGATGTCATCTCACAACTGAAAGCCGCCACCCCGGCTGACGTTGACCGGGCCGCCACGATTGCCAGCGATGCCCACAAGCGGTGGATGGCCGTACCCTTCGACCAGAAAGCCGAGATCCTGCGCAAGGCCGCCGCCCTGCTCAAAGAGCGGGCCGACGAGATCAACAGCTGGAACACCCGCGAATGCGGTTCCATCGGCCCCAAAGCAGACTGGGAGCTACAGGCCACTTACGAACAGGCACAGATGGCCGCTGCCCTGCCTATGCAACCCAGTGGCGAGATATTCCCGTCCAACATCCCGGGCAAGCGCAACTACTGGAAGCGGGTGCCCATTGGCACCGTGGGCGTTATAGCGCCCTGGAACTTCCCTATTCTTCTTGCCATGCGATCCGTGTTCCCGGCGCTGGCCATGGGCAACTGCGTGATACTCAAACCGGACCCCAAAAGTGCCATCTGCGGCGGTGCGCTGATGGCCCAGATACTGGAAGACGCCGGGCTACCCGAGGGGGTTTTCCATGTGCTACCCGGCGGGCCTGACGTGGGAGAAGCGTTGGTTCAGCATCCATTGGTCAGGATGATCTCGTTCACCGGTTCAACCTCAGTGGGCAAGAAAATCGGCGAAACATGCGGTCGGATGCTGAAGAAAGTCGCACTGGAGCTCGGCGGCAACAACGCCCAGGTGGTGCTTGAAGACGCAGACGTGGATATCGCCAGTTCCTGCGGCGCCTGGGGCTCGTTCCTGCATCAGGGGCAGATCTGTATGCA
This sequence comes from Marinobacter alkalisoli, assembly GCF_045449855.1. Classification (NCBI taxonomy): domain Bacteria; kingdom Pseudomonadati; phylum Pseudomonadota; class Gammaproteobacteria; order Pseudomonadales; family Marinobacteraceae; genus Marinobacter; species Marinobacter alkalisoli. The sequence goes on from NZ_JBJJLC010000012.1 coordinate 312,785, forward strand.
GACCGGGCGTCACCTGGTGCATCGCTCAGTGGCGGATGAGTACATTGAGCGTCTGGCCGCCCGTGCTGGAAACCTCGCTTGCGGTAACCCAGCACAGGAGCAGGTTCACCTTGGCCCCCTGATTAACGAGACCCAGGCACAGCGTGTCGAAGACATCGTCAATCGCTCTGTTGCGATGGGTGCAAGGATCGTCGTCGGCGGCAAACGCAACGGCAACTATTACGACGCCACCGTCATCGCGGACGTCACTCCGGATATGCCGGTCTTCTCCAAGGAAGTCTTTGGACCGGTGGCGCCGGTAATGGCCTTTGGCTCAGATGCGGAGGCTTGTGCGCTGGTCAACGAATCCCCCTATGGTCTGGCGGCAGCGATCCATTCAGGTTCAACAGAACGGGCGTTGAAAATCGCCAACCAGATACAGGTCGGGATGGTTCACATCAACGATCAAACGGTTAATAACGAGTTCCAGGTGCCCTTTGGCGGCATGGGCAGTTCAGGCAACAGCGGTCGTTTTGGTGGCCCTGCCAATATTGAAGAATTCACCGCCAGCCAGTGGGTGAGCGTAATGGAGGAAGGTATCCAGTACCCGTTCTGATCTTTACCCGCCGTATCTCGATTATCAGGACCCGCAGGACAGTCCTGTCCTTGCCCGGCCCCCTCGCGTCCGGGCTTTTTTATTCATGCACATCACGGACATCTATCTGCGCTAATTGGGTAGAGGCACTTACCCTATCTCCTCGAGCGAGATCGGCCTCGCCAGCGGCTATATGACATTCGGCACTGACTCGGGTCACCGCAACGCGGATGCCTCGGGGCCCACGGAGATGGCGTCTGGATAAACGATGCGGAAGTGGAAACGCTTGGTCAAGGCGTCGTAGCTGCCTGTGACGAGGGACGACAGCCTCTCCGCTGCGCAAGTTGGTCTGGTTGAGGCCATCGGTTCGCGTTACAGCTTCAGCTCAACGGATTCAGCTCACTCGTATTGCTCAACAATCGATTCCAGCTCCCCCGCACTCCGGGCCGCATCCATAGCATTCCGGAGCGCAGCGACAATCTCCGGAGATGTTTCGTTACTGACTGACAAATACAGTGGGGTCTCCTTGAATTCCAGCACAGGATTCAATCCTTCAATCCCGTACTCTGCCTTTGCTACAAGCGGCCCCATAACAGCGTCGGTTACCCAAAGATCAACCTGCCCCAACACCAAGCGCCGGGCATTTACATCTCCCGAGGCACCCATCGTCAGGTTAAAGCCCTGATCCACCAGATATTGCGACATAACATCGCCCTTGTAGCCGGCAATACGCAAGCCCCTGGCGTCTTCAAGATCGGACAGGGTGATGTCGGATTTTGGGGCCGAAAACAACGTCCATCTAAGGGTCATCAATGGCCCCACCCACTGGAACAGGTCTTCGCGCTCATTCGTGCGAGCGGTACAGAATACACCGTGATTTTCACGTCCCTGAACCCGATTAAAGGCATAGCTCCAGGCCCGCATTTTCATCACATAGTCGTACTCTGTCCGGGCCATGATTGCTTTCACCATGTCGCTACACACGCCCTCGATTTCATCTTCACTGTGAGCAAAATCCTGACCGGATTTGGAAGCGTGTAAGGGTGGATAGTTCTGCGTAAAGAGATAAAGGCGCTCCGCAGCCAGCGCTTCAGGGCTGGCTGCAACCAGTCCCATTATGAACATTACAGCCCTGGCCGTCCGAAAAAAGCAGCCCATGGTGAGTGCGGTCATGATGTGCATTTGAAAATCCTTTGTCGATTCTTGTTGGATAGCGCGAAACACATTGGCTTCAAATCTAAAAAATAATTACAAATAGTTATCTCGAATAGAGCGATACGGCCTGGTTATCGACCAGAAGTATCACCGCAAATTATCGATGATTTTTTATCGCGCCAATATCCTATTAAAGAAACCGTATTATCCGTTTTCTGAAGCCTCCAACCCGACCGCGCACCGCCAACTTCGCTGATGGCGCATTCAATATCGAACCCAAGCTCGCGGATGCATGTAGGGGACACCTCTGTGCAGAAAACGGATATCTCTTGAAAGCCTTCCAGAATCTAATGACAGAACCCAAAACAACAATCTGAGGTGTTGAAATGAGCAGGACCAAAACGCTTGCCAGCGCTGTTCTGGCAACCACCCTTACCGCCGGGCTTTCAACCTCTGCCCTGGCGGCTGCCGGTGACCCGGTCAAAATCGGCATCATGCTGCCGTTCAGCGGTATTTATGCGCAACTCGGCGAAGCGGGCCGCGATGGCCTGAAGCTGGCGCTGAAGGAAAAGGCTTCCCAACTTCACGGTTCCCCGGTTGAATTCATCGAACTGGACACCGAAGCCAAACCGTCCCGGGCGCCGGAGCTGGCATCATCACTGCTCAACCAACACGAAGCAGACTTCGTCATTGGCCCGGTTCACTCCGGGGTAGCCATGGGCATGATCAAGATGCTGCGCGGCAAGGACACCATCATGATTATCCCCAACGCCGGTTCCGCCGCGGCCACCGGCCCGCTATGTTCACCCAACGTCTTCCGTACCTCTTTCTCTTCCTGGCAGCCGTCTTATCCGATGGGCAAGGTCGCACTTGAGAAGGGCTACAAGAAAGTTTACGCCATCAGTTGGAACTACGGCATGGGCCGCGAAAGCCTGGATGCCTTCGCCGAATCGTTCGAAGCCGGCGGCGGTGAGATTGTCGAGAAGGTGCTGCTGCCCTTCCCCTCCACCAACTTCCAGTCTCATGTCAGTGACATTGCCGATGAGAAGCCGGATGCCGTCTTCACCTTCTTTGCCGGCGGTGGCGCCATCAAGTTTGCCAAGGACTTTGATGCCATGGGCCTGCGCGGCAAGATCCCGCTGCTGGGTTCCGGCTTCCTGACCGAAGGTACCCTGGAAGCTCAGGGCCCGGCCGCCGAAGGCATCATGACCGGTCTGCACTACGCCGAGCAGCTTGATGTTCCCAAGAACCAGGAATTCCGCGAGGCCTTCAACACAGAATACGGTCACTATCCGGACATCTACGCCGTTCAGGGCTACGACGCCGGCCAGGCCATCGCTGACACCATCGGCCAGCTTGGTGGTGACATCTCGGACAAGCAGGCCGTGATCAGCACCATGGAGAAACTGACCATCGACAGCCCACGGGGGGAATTCACCTTCTCCCGGGCCCACAACCCGATCCAGAACATCTATCTGCGGGAAGTGAAAGATGGCGTGAACGTGGTGCAGAGCGTGGCTGCCGAAGCGCTGGAAGATCCGGCTCGCGGCTGCAAGCTCTGAGCACGGGTTCCACTGGCTCCCGGCAGCCGCCGGGAGCCTCTCCGAAGCTGCCTGCCCGCCCCTGAACTGATTTATCCGTAAAACCGTTGGGTATCACTATGTCTACCGAACTTTTCTTCGTGCAACTCATTAATGGTCTCCAGTATGGGTTGCTGCTGTTTCTGATCGCCTCCGGCCTGACCCTGGTATTCGGCGTGATGGGCATCCTCAACCTGGCCCATGGCTCCATGTACATGGTAGGTGCCTATCTGGTGTGGTATTTCGTCGCCGTAACCGGCAGCTTTACCGCATCCGCCATTCTCTCGGCGGTCATCGCACTGGGCCTCGGCATATTCATTGAGCGGGTTCTGATACAGCGGCTGTATAACCGTAACCACCTGGACCAGGTGCTGCTGACCATCGGCATGATCTTCGTATTCAACTCCCTGCAAAGCATTCTCTGGGGCAACGATCCTTACGGCGTTGCTGTTCCAGACGCGCTTGGCGGCTCTGTGCCCTTCACCGACAACTCCAGCTATCCGGTGTACCGCATTTTCGCGGCGCTCATCTGTATCGCTATCGCCGCCGCGCTGTATTTCGTGGTGAGCAAAACCCGCCTCGGCATGCTGATCCGCGCTGGCGAATCCAACCGGGAAATGGTGGAAGCCCTGGGCGTCAACATCAAAAGCCTTTACACCATCGTGTTCGCCATCGGCGTCATGCTGGCCGCAGTTTCCGGCATTATTGCCGCCCCCATGCGCTCCATTGTTCCGGGTATGGGGGAAAGCGTGTTGATCACCTGTTTCGTGGTGGTGGTTATTGGCGGCATGGGCTCAATCAAGGGGGCCTTCGTCGGTGCCTTGCTGGTGGGGGTTATCAGCACCTTTGCCGCGGTACTGATGCCCACCATGTCCAACATGATTATCTACATCTTTATGATCCTGGTGCTGCTGGTGAAGCCCCAGGGCCTGTTCGCCAAGTAAGCGGGAGCCGAACATGATTTTCGAGAAACGCACCGAACGCATCTTCCTGGCGATCTTCTTTGTCATCGCCCTCTGTATTCCCCTGTTCCTGGAGGCCAACTCGTTCTTTGTGGGCAAGGTCACCACCATCCTGATCCTGGCAGTGTTCGTGATGTCCCTGGATTTTCTGGTGGGGCGTGTTGGCCTGGTGACCCTGGGGCACGCACTTTTCTATGGGCTGGGGGGCTATCTGTTTGTGATCCTCACGCCGGAGTATGAAGCCGTCAACTTCTGGGTCTACGCCTTCTATATCCTGGGAATCAACGCTGTGGTCGCCCTCGTTATCGGTGCTGTGGTGTTACGCACGTCGGGCATCTACTTCATCATGATCACCTTGGCCATATCACAGATGGTCTACTACTTCTTCTTCGACTCCCTGGAGTTTGGCGGAAACGATGGCCTGTTCATTTTCATGAAGCCGGAGACCAGCATCTTCGGGCTGAGCTTCCTGAACCTGGATAACCCGACGCACTTCTACTATCTGGCATTGCTGGCCGTGCTGGTCACCCTGCTGGCCATCAAGATCATCCTGCGTTCGCGCTTTGGTCGAATCGTCGAAGCGAGCCGCCTGAACCCGGAGCGTACCGAGGCCCTGGGCTACAACATCTTCGCCTTCCGCCTGATCAGCTATGTCATCGGCAGCACCCTGGCCGCCTACGCCGGTTTGCTGTTTGCCCTGCAGTACGGCTACGTGAACCCGCAGTTCATGACCTGGGAAATGTCCGGCACCGCGCTGGTGATGTCGATCCTCGGCGGCATGGGCACGATCTACGGCGCCATTCTCGGCACCATCACTTACGAGGGCCTGCAGTATTTCTTCGAGCACATGAGCGAAGACTGGATGCTGTTTATGGGCGGCGCCATCATCCTGATGGTGTTGCTGCTGCGTAAAGGCCTGGCCGGTTACCTTGAAAAGCTGCTGGAGAAATAATCATGGCCAACGACATCATTCTGGAAACCGAATCCCTCAGCAAACACTGGGGCGGCATCAAGGCGCTCAACGACATTTCGCTGCAGTTCCACGATAAGCAACTGCACGGCGTGGTCGGCCCCAACGGCGCGGGCAAGAGCACCCTGCTCAACATGTTGTGCGGCACCCTGAAGCCCACCAGCGGTTGTATCTTTCACAAGGGTGCACAGATCGAAGGCATGAAACCCTGGAAGTTCGTGCGCCGGGGTATCGGCCGCAGCTTCCAGAAAACCAATATCTATGCCGACGCCACCTGCCTGGAAAACTGCGCAGTGGCCGCCCAGCGCCGCTTTACCGGCAGCTTCAATCTGTTTGCGTCACGCCACTCCAACCAGTTGGTCAAACAGGCCGCGGAAAAGGCCCTGCATCAGGTCGGCCTGGAAAGCCGGATCAACACCGTTGCAGCGGAAATTTCCTATGGCGAGCAACGCCAGTTGGAACTGGCCATGGTACTGGCAACCGATCCCTGCATCCTGCTGCTGGACGAGCCCATGGCCGGCATGGGGCATGAGGAATCCCAGCGCATCATCGAGCTGCTGAACGAACTCAAGCAAACCTACTGCATCGTTCTGGTCGAGCACGATATGGACGCCATTTTCGAGCTGTCAGACCAGCTGACCGTGCTTGATAACGGCACTCACCTGGTCACCGGCACCGTCAACGAAGTACGCAACGAGCCCCGAGTGAAAGAAGCCTACCTCGGGAAAGAAGAGGAGGAGGAAGCGGCATGAGCAACAACCTTCTGGAAGTCCGGAACATCAACACCCTCTATGGTCGCAGTCACATCCTCCATGACCTGTCGTTCCAACTGGGCAAGGGTCAATCCATGAGCCTGATGGGGCGCAATGGCATGGGCAAGACCACCACGCTGAAATCCATTCTCGGGATTGTGACGCCGCGCAGCGGCCACGTGTATTTTGACGACGAAGATGTCAGCAAACTGCCCACCTGGAAACGGATGCGAAAGGATATTGCCTATGTGCCCGAGGGCCGGGGCATGTTCCATAACCTGACGGTCAGGGAACACCTACAAATGGCCGCACGCCCCGGCAGCAACGGTGAGACCAACTGGGACTATGACCGCGTGCTGGAAACCTTTCCCCGCCTGCAGGAGCGCTTGTCCAACCTCGGAACAGAGCTGTCCGGCGGTGAACAACAAATGCTCGCCATTGGACGCGCGCTGGTCACCAATCCCCGGCTAATGATTCTGGATGAGGCCACGGAAGGGCTGGCCCCGCTGATTCGCCAGGATATCTGGAACGTCATCGCCACCATTCGGGAATCGGGCATATCCACCCTCGTTGTCGACAAGAACATCAAAGCCCTGAAAAAGCTGTGCGACCGCCATGTGGTGATCGTGAAAGGCAAAGTTCACTTCGATGGCAGTTCCAAAGAGCTGGACAACAACCTCGAAAAAGTGGAAACAGCACTCAGTGTATAAAATGGATAGGGATGGTTATTAACCAGATATTCGTGCCCAGGATCACCATCAGTTGATCACCGCGCCGAGCGACTCAGCAAAATAATCAAGCAACATTCGCACCTTGGGCGACAGATGGCGGTTATGGGGATACACGGCCCAGATGCCATCATCATCCTCCTGGTGATGGGTCAGAAGCGGTAACAGGGCACCAGACTCCAGTGCCGGCTGAACGTAGTAATCCGGCAACTGGACGATACCAATGCCCTTGAGTGCTGCATCCAGCAGGGCCCTCCCGCTGTCGCAGCGGACGTTGCCGCTTACCCGGATATTGCGGGGCTTGCCCGCTTCCTGAAAGCGCCAGTAATCGAGATTGCCCTGAAGGCAGTTATGGTGTTCCAGTTCAGACAATGAATGAGGGGTACCGTGGACCGAGAGATAGGCAGGCGAGGCACACACATACAGGGTCCGGGAGGCCAGGCGTCGGGCCATCAAGCTGGAGTCCTCGAGCTTACCGAGTCGCACTGCAAGATCGTATCCTTCGGCCACCAGATCCAGTGTCTGGTTGGTGAGGTTCATTTCGACGTCGAGTTCCGGGTAACGCAATACAAAGTCGTTGACCAGGGGTGCTATCGACTTCTCTCCGTAGGTCACCGGTGCAGTCAGCCTCAGCCTGCCCCGGGGGACGAGCTGCATATTGGTGATGGAACGTTCCGCCTGTTCAAGGGCATCGAGCACCGGCCGACAATGCTGATAGTAGATCTGTCCGGCCTCGGTTACGGAAACCCGCCGGGTCGTTCTATAGAAAAGGCGGGTGGATAACCGTGATTCAAGCGCACTGACCTGCCGGCTAACCTGGGCTGTCGAGACACCCAGTCGTTTCGCAGCACGGGTGAAACTTTCTGTTTCTGCCACAGCAACGAACTCGTTCACGCCTTCCCAGTGATACATACCCTACCCTATGTCGTTTCTTCCGGCCCTTATTGTTGCACACAGGTAAAAGTGATTTAACGGGATCCGCCATTATCAATCAGTTTGAGGTAAATACAATGGGCTGATGAGTCGGGCGGCTTCCCGCCTGCCACGTATGACCAACGGAGAGAGTTATGGCTGAGATGATCAAATCGAAAGCGGCAATTGCCTGGGGACCAGGCCAGCCACTGTCAATTGAAGAAGTGGATGTCATGCCCCCGCAAGCGGGAGAGGTTCTGGTGAAAGTCATCGCCACCGGTGTCTGTCACACCGATGCGTTCACCCTCTCCGGTGAAGATCCGGAAGGCAACTTCCCGGCGATCCTCGGTCACGAAGGCGGCGGCATCGTGGAAGCGGTCGGTGAAGGTGTCACCAGTGTCGAGATCGGGGACCACGTCATCCCCCTGTATACGCCGGAGTGTGGCGAGTGCAAGTTCTGCCTGTCCGGCAAGACCAACCTGTGCGGTAAGATCCGTGAAACTCAGGGTAAGGGGCTGATGCCCGATGGCACCAGCCGTTTCTATAAGGACGGCCAGCCCATCCATCACTACATGGGCTGCTCCACCTTCTCCGAATACACCGTGCTGCCAGAGATCTCCCTGGCCAGGGTCAACAAGGACGCGCCGCTGGAAGAAGTCTGCCTGCTGGGTTGCGGCGTGACCACCGGTATGGGCGCGGTGATGAACACCGCCAAGGTGGAAGAAGGCGCAACCGTGGCGATCTTCGGGCTCGGTGGCATTGGCCTGTCCGCCATTATCGGCGCCACCATGGCCAAAGCCAGCCGCATCATCGGCATCGACATCAACGAGAGCAAGTTCGACCTGGCCCGCCAGCTTGGCGCAACCGACTGCATCAACCCGAAAGACTACGACAACCCGATTCAGGAAGTGATCGTCGAGCTGACCGAGGGTGGCGTGGACTATTCCTTTGAATGCATCGGTAATGTGGATGTGATGCGATCAGCCCTGGAGTGCTGCCACAAGGGCTGGGGTGAGTCCGTCATCATTGGTGTCGCCGGGGCTGGCCAGGAAATCTCCACCCGTCCGTTCCAGCTCGTCACCGGTCGGGTCTGGAAAGGTTCCGCCTTCGGCGGCGTCAAGGGCCGGTCCGAGCTGCCGGGCATTGTCGAGCGCTACCTGCAGGGTGAGTTCAAACTCAATGATTTCATCACCCACACCATGGGGCTGGAAGACATCAATGAGGCCTTCGAGCTGATGCACGAAGGCAAGAGCATCCGCAGCGTCATCCATTTCGACAAGTGATCCTAATGGCCGCCTGCCCTGTCAGGCAGGTGGCCCGTCGACGGAGTTTCCAATGACCCTTGAAAACCTGAGCAGCAACAAAAGTTTTGGTGGCTGGCACAAGCAGTACAGTCATCGGTCCGACAGCCTTGGCTGCGCCATGCGCTTCGCGATTTACCTGCCACCGCAGGTCGCCAATGGGCAAAAGGTACCGGTGCTTTACTGGCTGTCCGGCCTGACCTGTACCGATGAGAACTTCATGCAGAAAGCCGGCGCCCAGCGCGTGGCAGCGGAGCTGGGCATGGCCATCGTGGCGCCGGACACCAGCCCGAGAGGCGAAGGTGTTGCCGACGATGAGAGTTACGATCTGGGCCAGGGTGCAGGCTTCTATGTCAATGCCACCGAAAGCCCCTGGAACCGGCACTACCAGATGTACGATTACGTGCTGAATGAGTTGCCGGCTCTGGTCGAGGGCGTTTTCCCGGTCACTGACCAACGCTCAATCGCCGGCCATTCCATGGGCGGTCACGGAGCTCTGGTGCTGGCACTGCGCAATCCCGAACGCTACCAGTCAGTCTCCGCGTTCAGCCCGATCAGCAATCCGGTCAACTGCCCCTGGGGCAAGAAAGCCTTTACCGCCTATCTGGGCAGGGACACCGCTCACTGGGCGGATTACGACGCCAGCTTGCTGATGCGGAAAGCGCGGCAGTTTGTACCGGCCCTGGTCGACCAGGGGGACGCCGATAACTTCCTGAAGGAACAGCTACACCCGGAAGCCCTCGAGTCTGCCGCGGCCATAAGCGGTTATCCGCTGGAGCTGAACCGGCGCGAGGGCTATGACCACAGCTATTACTTCATAGCCAGCTTTATCGAGGAACATCTCCGGTTCCATGGTCGTTACCTCAGGTAATTCGCTCACATTATTAAATGACGGGCATCCGGATTTAATGGTTAATGGTGGCTCTAATGTCCTTCTCTTTACATGGCCACGAACGGGGCCTCGCGATGGCGGCCGTCGGTGTCACGGTCCTGAGCTTTGACAGCTTGCTAGTCCGGCTGGCGGCGACGGATGGGTGGAACATCATCTTCTGGCGAAGTGCCCTGATGGGACTATCGCTCGGCTTGCTGTGCCTCACCGGGCGCCGGCTGGCGACGCTGCGCGGGAATCTTGGCGTATCACTGTGCTCCGCGATACTGCTGGGCATCACCTCCAGCCTGTTTGTCCTGGCTGTCATGAACACCAAGGTAGCGAATGTGGTGGTCATCCTGAGTGCCGCCCCCCTGTTTGCTGCCATCTTCACCCATTGCTTTCTGCATGAGACAGTGGCCATGCGAACCTGGATGGCGATCATCTCGGCCATGGCCGGCATGCTGATCGTCTTCTCTGGTTCGCTGTCCGGAGATGGCCTGGTCGGCGATGTCTATGCGGTGATCGCAGCGGCCGCCGTCGGGGGTAACCTCACCCTCCTGCGCCGGCACCCCAACCTGGACAGAATTCCCCTCATCGCCATAGGGGGCGGCTTATCAGCGCTGATTGCCTGGCCGATGGCAACGCCACTGGCCCTCACGACACAAAGCTACGGCGTATTGGCCCTGATGGGGCTATTGCAGATGCCATTAGCCACCGCACTGATCAATAGTGCAACCCGCCATCTGCCGTCCGCGGAAGTTGCCCTGTTCTATTTGATTGAAGCCGTGCTTGGCACCCTGTGGGTTTGGTGGTGGTTGGATGAGCAGCCACCACAGGCGACCCTGCTGGGCGGTTCATTGATCCTGTTGACGCTCTTCGTCAATGCCTGGTTTGGCCTACGAACCTCCCGGATGGTGCAGCCCGCTGGCGAGTACCGCACCCCGTAGCGATCAACTCACTCGTCTGGAAGCAACTTCTACATACAACAATTTGTCCGCCCGTTGCACCTCACCCATCAACAACCACCAACCTGTGCTATGTTCTTTGGTACCTTCCCAAACAGGCAGGCGGTGCACATGAGCAACCCAAAACACACGTTGTTCTGGATGACACTATTCCTTGCCGTTGTGGTGGCTGTGTGCGCGCTCATCCACGCGCCCCTGACCACAGCGTTTATGGCCAACTGGGTCTTCAACCTGTTGATCGTCTGTGTGTTGGTCATCGGCATCGCGTTGACCTACCGGCAGGTTTTCATACTGTTCCCCGAGCTGCGCTGGATTGCCCAGTTCCGTACCGGCAACGCCGGGCTTTCGGTTTTGCAGGAGCCGCGGCTGCTCAAGCCACTGGCGAAACAGCTGGGGGACGAATATAAGCGTGATCGTTTCACCCTTTCCACGCTCTCGCTGCGCACGGTGCTTGATGGCATCCACTCGCGCATGGACGAGCAGCGGGAAATCACCCGCTACTTCATCAGCCTGCTGATTTTTTTGGGGCTGCTTGGCACATTCTGGGGGCTACTGGGCACGATCAACGCGGTAGGTGATGTCATCACCAACCTCAACATGGACCAGGACGATTTTGGCGTTGTGTTCGCCGATCTGCAGGCGGGCCTGCAAACGCCGCTGCAGGGCATGGGCACCGCGTTCAGTTCGTCCCTGCTGGGGTTGGGTGGATCACTGATCCTGGGATTTATGGACATCCAGGCGGGCCATGCCCAGAACCGTTTCTATGACGGGCTGGAGGAATGGCTTACCAGCGTCACCAACCTCGTGGATACCGTTGAAGATCATGGCCAACAGATCGGGTAATGCCTCGTGATCGGTTCCAAGCGCCGCGCCCGCAGCACCATCAATGTCTGGCCGGGTTATGTGGATGCCCTGTCAGCACTGCTGATGCTCATCATTTTCATGCTGCTGATTTACGTCGTCAGCCAGCTGTACCTGTCCCAGACCCTGTCCGACCGCAACATGGAACTGGCGCGGCTGAACGATCGCCTGAATGATATTTCCCGCCTGCTGGGCCTGGAGAAAGACAAGAATACCGTGCTCCAGAGCCAGCTGGAGGCAAGCCTGACCCGCAACGAAGAACTCCAGATGCGTTTCGAGAGCGTGCGAAACCAGCTCATGCAACAGTCAGCCGAGGCGCAAGCCCGGGAAGAACAGCTGAACGCCCTGCACCAGGCGGCGGAAGAGCGTGAACAGGTGCTGGATGAAAAAGACGAACTCTCCGCCAGCCAGCAGGACATGATCCTGCGTTTGTCCAACCAGATTGCAGCCCTTGAGCATCAACTCAGGCAGATTGCCTCCGCCCTGAAACTTCAGGAACAGCAAACGGCGGAAAAAGAAGCCGAACTGGAGGATGTGAGCCGGCGGCTCAATACCCTGCTGGCCGAGCGGGTGAACGAACTGGAGCAATATCAGTCGGAGTTTTTTGCCCGGTTACGGAGAATTCTGGAAGAAAACGAAAATATCCGGGTGGTCGGCGACCGCTTCCTGCTGCCGTCGGAGCTGCTGTTTGCCTCCGGCTCGGCGCAACTGGGCGAAGATGGTCAGGGCGAGTTGGATAAACTGGCGGAGGTGTTACTGGATGTGGTCGAGCGGATACCGGGGGACATCGACTGGATTCTGCGGATCGACGGGCACACCGACGTAATTCCCATCAACACGCCCCAGTTCCCGTCCAACTGGGAGTTGTCCACTGCTCGCGCGGTGGCGGTAGTTCGCTACCTGGCCGAACAGGGCATTCCCGAGCGGCGCATGGTCGCAGCCGGCTTCGGCGAATTTTTTCCTGTTACCGAAGGCACCTCACCGGAAGCACTTCAGCAGAACCGGCGAATTGAGCTCAAGTTGACCGACCGCTAACCTCAATCTTACGCACTTCCCTGATATCTCATAAGGTTATATCAACCTGCATGCCACTGCGGCCTTCTGAACGTTGGCCGGATTGAACCCGCCCAATTGTAAATCTCTGTAAAATCTGGCAATTACGGCGCAAAAACTGGTCAATTTGCCGCCCCTACCGGACTTTTCGGCCAATGCCCGCGCACAAACCAATGACGTATGTTCCGAACCATTAACAATTAGAAACATTCTGAAACATTTCGCCAAAAGTATACCTATCTTACGCGCCGACGGATCACCGGGCGATAACAAAGAATCAAAAACGTGAAAAGGATCACACACCTATGACTCAACTCCATAAATTACTGCTGGCCGGGTGCATCGCATTGCCCGCCAGCTGGGCACACGCCGACTCCGAACATTTTCCGCTTTCATACAGTTTCATCGGCGCCGAAGTGGGCTACGTCGATTCCGGTAACTCCAAAGACAAATCCTCCAACATCGACAACCTCTCCAACTATCCGGAATACGGCCTGACACTGGGCCACCAGTTCACGCCTAACTTCACCCTGATGGGAGCATTCAGCTACGGCGATTCCGAAACCCGCTCAACCAACATTGATACCGAGATTCTGAGAGGCTCGCTCGCAGGCCGGATTCATCCAGGCAAGTTCCGGCTCGCCGGCTGGCGACCATTTGCCGGCCTGGGATACAGCTATTCAGACATTGACGTGGACGGCGCGCCCAGCTCCAAAACCGAGGACGCCATCTACCTGGAGGGCGGCTTCCAGCGCATGATGACGAAGCGTTTCGTTTTCGAGGCCGGTATACGGGCCCGCACCGAAGTTGAAGACGGATACGTGGATGGCCAGGCTTTTGCCGGCGTCCAGTTCCTTTTCAACCGCTCCTACCCCGAGCGTCCCAAAGACACATTAAGCAAACGCCCGGAACCCGTCGAACCGCCCAAGGATTCGGACGGCGATGGCGTTGTGGACCCCCGTGACCTGTGCCCGGGCACCCCGAAAGGCGCTCTGGTGGATTCCGACGGTTGCGCCAAGGAGCTCACCAAAGAAATCAAGGAAACCCTCTACGTCGAGTTCGACCTCGATGGCACTGACGTGAAACCCGAATACTTCGATGAGATCGGGCGCCTGGCGGACCTGATGACCCAGTATCCAACCAGCCGGATGCTTCTCGAGGGCCACACCGACAGCACAGGCAGCGCACGCTACAACCAGAACCTTTCCCAGAGCCGTGCCGACTCGGTGATGAAGGTATTGGTCAAGGAATTCGATATCAGCTCTGAACGCATCTCAACTACGGGCATGGGGGAGTCCCAGCCCATCGCGGACAACGCGACAGATGAGGGCCGCGCGCAGAACCGCCGGGTAGAGGCCATCCTCACCGGCAAACACACTGAAATAATGAAAAAATAAAGAGGCTCAACATGGCTAATATCCGATATCAACTGGGGGTGGGTGTCACGGCCCTTTCCCTGATGATCGCAGGCTGTGGCGGTAGCGGCGGCCCCAGCGATCCACGTATTCCCGCGGAAAACACGCCTTCCGGCAACAAAGACTCAAATGTCGGCGGCGATTCGGAAACCTTCTGTTCCTCCGAGAGCACCGCATTTGAAGTGGCCGAATTTGTTCCGGCGGATGGAGAGCAGGGCGTTGAACTGAACCGCAGCCTTCGGGTGACCTTCAACGCTGATGTCGATGAAGCGTCTGTCAACCAGAACTCCCTGCCGCTGACAATTAATGGCAACGCGACTGTGGTGTCCGCAACCTACAGCGTGATGGGCAAAGCGGTTGTGATTAACCCCAACCAGGATCTTCAGGCCAACACCGACTACATGGTGAGCGCAACGTCAGACCTGCGCGCCCTTTGTGATCAGGAAGGTGACCTGACCAAGAATCTGACCGAAAACGACTCCGCCGCATTCAAGACAGGTAGCGAAGTGGATGGTCAGGGACCGTCAGCTGTTTCCTCCTCGCCTGAGGATGGCGAAACGCTGGCTCCGACGGACACCAACATCTTTGTCGAGTTCGATGAAGAGATCGACCCCCAGTCCGTCAACGCAAAAAACTTCACTGTCACGGAGATCGACGAGAACGGCAACCCGGTTGCTACCGTCGAGGGTGTGATCAACCCGGTTGGTAACTCTATCGAGTTTGACCCCGAAGCCAACCTGGATTTCCAGACCTTCTACGAGATCACCGTCGATACCACGATCACGGATCTTGCGGGTAACACCCTTGAATCGGAAGCGACCTATACCTTCCGCACGGGCGGCCTGGTTGTCATGCTCGATAACACCTTGCTGGCCGAGCCCCAGACAGCCCAATCCGGAGAGGGTTTTGACAGCGGGATACTGGTCGATGGACTGCATACTCTTGGTGGAACCCTGTTGTCCGCCCTGGAGTTCGGTGATTCCGAAGACGGCCTGAACAGCGTTGATAATGCGCTGATCCTTCAGATCCCGCTGGTGGAGGACCTGGCAAACGCCCTCACGGGCCTGAGCGCAGGTGAAACGCCTTCATTGGAAGGCACCGACCCCGCCGAATACTCATCTGCGCTTGTCGCTGTTTGTGATCCGAAATCAATCAGCACCACGGATCCAAAAGCAGATTGCGCCCTTGGCCTGGACCTCGGTCTGGATGCAACCCAACTCCAGAGCCTGGCCGATGCCTTTACCGGCGGTAACCCGGAGCAGGTTCCCGCTCTGATACAAGCCATGGCAGAGACCTTTGCGTCTGGCGACTTCAACAACCTTCCGCCGGAACTGTCGGAGGCTCTGGGAGGTCAGCTGTTCCCGGCTAACGATGGGTTCGGTGTCGAGTTCCGACTGGTGGACGACAGCAGCATTCCGCTGCCTGCCCAGGGCGAAGACGCCCTGCTGGAAGTGCTGGAAGCGTTCAACGCGATTCCGGTGCTCGGTGACCTGTTCAACTTGAATGATGACAAAGCGTTGGTAGATCTGGGCCTGTTTGAAGGTTCCCTGCTTGGTGTTGACCTGGGCGGACTGGCGTCACTGGATGTCCTGAGCGGTACCGAAACGTTCATCGGTGAGAAAGGCGTTCTGAACCTCGGCGGCTCCCTGTTCGATATGCTGCTGGAAATGGTTCCCGAGCCGGGCGGTACGCCAGGCGATATGCCGATCGACCCCGAGGATCTGCCTCTGATCGGCGATCTGCTGAACATGGAAGACAGCCCGCTTGATCCCGCCCGTCTGGGGGAACTGGCTGAAATGCTGGAGCTGCCTGAGGGCTTCGAGTTTGATCCAGAGACTCTGCCGCTGATCGGCGATATCCTCTCCGCGCTGCCCAGTGACTTCCCGGGCGAAGGCGGTGAAACGCCAGGGCTGGATGATCTGCCCGTGCTGGGCGACCTCGTCCAGTTGCTGGATCCATCCAGTCTTGAGGAGCTCGACGGCGATCAGCTGACATCCATTCCGGTGCTGGGGGATCTTGCTGAGCAACTGCTGGCGCTGAGCGATGGCGGCGAGGTGGATTCACTGCCGCTGGTTGGTGAGCTGACCACGCTTCTGGATGGTGGCGATCTGGGCGGCGACAGCCCTCTCGGCCCACTGACCAATCTGCTCAACCCGGATCAGCTGAGCGATCCGACGACGTTGTTGGAAGATCTCCTGGGGCTGCTGGATCCGCTGGGCCTGCTAAGCCTTTAAATTCAGGCATTCAGCCATCAAAAAACCCGCCAATTGGCGGGTCAATCTGAGGAGCTCCCCAGGGAGCTCCTTTTTTATGTTCGAACTACCCGATGATACGGGGCGCAGGCTTACCGACTCAAAAGTGAATCACCGACCGAATACTCTTACCCTCATGCATCAACTCAAACGCTTCATTAATATCCTCCAGCGGCATGTTGTGGGTAATAAACACATCCAGCGGGATCTCGCCTTTTTCGGCTTTTTCCACATAACCCGGCAATTCCGTCCGGCCTTTCACACCACCAAACGCCGAGCCCTTCCAGACCCGACCGGTCACCAGCTGGAACGGACGTGTACTGATTTCCTCGCCGGCGCCAGCCACGCCGATGATGATGGATTCACCCCAGCCCTTGTGGCAGCACTCCAGGGCTGAGCGCATCACGTTCACGTTGCCGATGCACTCGAAGGAGTAATCCACACCGCCGTCCGTCATTTCAACGATGACTTCCTGGGTCGACTTGTCGTAGTCCTTTGGGTTGACCACGTCGGTGGCACCGAGTTGCTTCGCAATATCGAACTTGCCCGGGTTGATGTCGATGGCGATGATGCGGCTGGCTTTAGCCATGGTCGCGCCGATGATGGCCGCCAGGCCGATACCGCCGAGGCCGAAGATGGCGACGGTGGCGCCCTCTTCCACCTTGGCCGTGTTCAGCACCGCACCAATACCGGTGGTAACACCACAGCCCAGCAGGCAGACCTTATCCAGTGGTGCTTCCTTGGGAATTTTCGCCAGGGAGACTTCCGGCAGCACGGTGTATTCAGAAAAGGTGGAGCAACCCATGTAGTGATAGATAGGCTCACCTTTATAGGAGAAACGAGAGGTGCCATCGGGCATCACGCCCTTGCCCTGGGTTTCGCGTACCGAACCACACAGGTTGGTCTTGCCGGAGGTGCAAAATTTGCACTTGCCGCATTCGGCTGTATACAGAGGAATCACGTGGTCACCCACTTCCACCGACGTGACACCTTCGCCGACAGCCTCGACAATGCCGCCACCTTCGTGGCCGAGGATCGCCGGGAAGTTGCCTTCGGAGTCGGCGCCGGACAGCGTGTAGGCATCGGTATGGCACACGCCGGTGGCGACAATGCGCACCAGCACTTCCCCTTTCTGGGGCGGGGCGACATCCACTTCCACAATTTCCAGCGGTTTGTTGGGGGCAAACGCCACCGCAGCACGGGATTTAATCACTTTCAGGCTCCTTTCGGATACGTTGAACAGGCTCTGATTACTACGCTGTTCACTCATTGTAGATGACCGTATCCACTAAAAGGACTGTTTCACGCAATTCCGACCGGATTCTTTCGCACTGTACAACGCCGCGTCTGCACGCTGGATGAGTTCATGGGGCGTATCTCCTGGGCGAAACGCGGCAACGCCCACACTGATAGTGACGGGTTCCGGGATCGAGAAACGGTGGCTTTCAATGCTGTTCCTCAAGCGGTCAGCGACCGGAACAGCACTGTCCAGGGGAGTCTCTGGCAGGATAATCAGGAATTCTTCGCCGCCCCAGCGACCGGCAATTTCCGACTCACGAATGCCGTTGCTGACCAGGGTAGATACGCTGGACAACACCGCGTCCCCCTCATTATGGCCGTAGCGATCGTTAATCGACTTGAAATGGTCCAGATCAAAAATGATGAGCGAGAAGCTGCTCCCGTATCGGGTGCAACGCGCCACTTCCTGATCCATGAAACTTTCAATCTTGTGGCGGTTGTAGAGACCGGTCAACTGGTCATGCACGGCCTGGTAGGTCAGTGAATGCAGCAGCTGATTACGGTTCAGCGCACTGCCAAACAGGTTGGCCATCAGCTCTGCGGTCTGCGACCTCTGGGGCGTCCACGGATTAACTGCGGCGGTCATCTGAATACCCAGGATGCCCGACACCCTGTCACCCCGATGCACCATGGCCAGCAGAACCGATTGTTTGCTTCTCAATGCCAGCAAGTCCTGCAGGAACTCCAGTTGCGGGGGAATATCACGTTCAGTCGAGAAAATCACACTCGCCTTACCTGCAAAAACCTTGGCCAGGGCCGCGGTAATAACCGGATATTTTCTGGTGGTATGCTGGCACAGTGTATAAAAACCCTCACCAGCCCACTCGTGGCTGATCCACACCTGCTGACTGGCTTCCTCCAGCTGACACAGGAACACCCGATCCGCGCGGTAGAAATCACCCAGGGCCCGGCAGGTGCTGGTAAGTCCCTCGTCGGTCTCCTCGGGATCCAGGGTTAACAAATCCGTGCTGATACGACGAACCATCTGCTCTGAAAGCACCATTTGCTCCAATTGGCCTTTCGCCTGGTGGCGCTCAATGGCCAGACTGGCAATGGCGATGGGGTCGGTCAGGGCATCGATATCATCATCTCCCGGCGTCCAGGGCTCGTCGTGATAGACATCAAAGGTACCCAGTAACTCTCCGCTGCTACCGATGACCGGTTCAGACCAGCAAGCCCGCAACCCTGCCAGCTCGGCATCGTCACGATAACGATCCCAACGGTCATCAGAGCGCACATCCCGAGTGACCACCCGCCCACGGATAAACACGGCTGTGCCGCTGCTGGCGGCGCCAAAAGCCACGGGCAGGCCATCCAGTGTTTCGCGAAACACTTCCGGCAGCGACCGGCCACCAACCCATCGCAGGCGAGCGCCTTCCACGTTGTGCACCATGACCCCACAGCGCGCGCCGGCCATGCGGGATTCCGCCATTGCGGCAAGGTGATCGAGAGTCACGTGCAAACTGTTGTCGTTGGCCATGGATGTCATGGCCTTGTGGCGATAGCGATCGGCTTTTTCGGCGTATTTTCGGTCGGTGATGTTCACGCCAGTGAACATCAGGGCCTGCCCGCCCTTGTAGGAAATGAGGGAAAGTGAGCTGTCGAGCCAGACCGGACGTCGGCCACTGGGCTCAAAATACCATTCGAACTTCTGTAAACCCGATCGCCCGGTCTTGTAAATGATTTCTTCAAAGTCCAGCAAGCTGAACGGAGCGGCTGACCACGCATCCGGCTTTTGCATCACGTTGGCGGTTAGCTGCTCTTCGGTTCTCACGCCAAATGCCGTCATGGCGGTTTCATTGGCGTACAGTACCGACTTGTCCGAACGGTCCAGTAGCATCACCGCAATGGCGGACTGGTCGAACAGCGTGCGGAGATCCCGGTCTGCATTGCGCAGGGACCGGCTGGCAGAGCCCATTTCAAGACTGAGCCCCTGCACCCGGCGATTCAGACGCTGATATCTCAACACGGAAAGCACCAGCAACGCCGATAGTACCGCCGTCACAAATGGAAGAGCAACGGCCAGAGCGTTCTCTGAAAATAATGCCCAGTAATCCGATACTGTTGAGTCCACTTAGTCGCCGTCCATGCCTGAAACTGGATTCACTCCTCCACTATAGACACATTTTCAATGAGTTGTGTTGTGTTTTGGTTAGCGTTGATGACGGTCACCGACATGTTGCCGGGATTCACGCCGAGTGCTGCCAGCAGGGGCGCTACAACACTCTCAACAACCTCACTCACAACACCGGTAATCGGGTCGAGAAGCGCAGTCATCAAAGTGTCCAGATCGCTGCTGTTATCGCACGAAAGGTGGAGTGAAGTGACAGCTACATCCGAATTGAAGTTATCCGCAGAACCATCGGAGGTCGCTTCTCTGTTGGCACATTCACCGTCCACACATTGAAGTGGATAGTTCTCAATGACCGACGAGGAGACATTCTCACTGTACAAGTCAACATCCAGACCAACATTGGCACAAAGCTTGGAAACGGAGACCCCAAGTAACTTGATCTCCAATATCTCCGCCCGAATAAGGTCAGGGTCTACGGCGCCACTAACCGGATCAACCCGCCCAGTCTCAATATCAACCGCGGTATCTCTCAGGTCAAATCCCAGCGTGACGTCATTGTCATTGCCGCCACTGGCACATTCCCCCGATACAAAACTGCCACTACCACCGCCAGCCTGGACCGCCAGAGGGATGACAATTTCTTCCAGGAGCTCAAGATCAATCAGTCCAAGAGACAATGTCGAAATCAGGTCATTTATCCCGCCCTCGCTCAATCCAGCCGTTACAATCGTCTCCAGACGAATGTCCGCGGAACGGAACCGGGTCACCCACTGTCCGTCCGCATCCTGCCGCGCCGGGCCATATACCATTCTCGGCGGTTCCGCTACATACAGGCCCAGATCTATCTCCAGATTTGCAAGCTCATCGGTAGTGCTGGTCACCCCCTGCAATAGCGTGGAATCGGACGTATCCAGATCCAGCGAGAGAAGCGAGCCGGAGTCACTCAAAACCCTTGCGCTGTTCATAACCGTACTGATCACCAGGTCATACACCGGAAAACTGGCATTTGCCGGCACGTCCGTGCCCTCAACCACCTCGAGCACATCACTCACATTAAGGCCGTTGATACCAGTCGCGGCCGTCAGGTCGTCTACCAGCATTCCAACGGGCTGGGCAGACCCGCCAGCAAGGCTGGTCACCCCTGTCAGCAGGTCAATGAGAGGCTCATCGACCAGATCCGCCACACTGGCAACCCCCATCTGATCCAACAGGTCGCCAACATTAACCAGGGTGTTTTCAAGACTGTCCAGCTGGGTAGGGCTAAGGCTGTAGGATGGGTCGCCCAGAACAGCACCCACCAGATCGCCTAACAGACCACCCTCGACGTCAGCAGCGGAGCCGGCCGCGCTGATCGTGGCGTTCACTTCCTTGCGCACGGCGGCGGAGGTCTCAAGGGTAATGGAGCCTACAGGGATAAGCCTCGAAATAGGCTCTTCACGGGTCATGGATACCCGAACACCGTTGCTGCGATTGAGGGCAGATTCCGGAACACTACGAAACACCAAATCGGTATTTTCTTCCGTGGATTCCAACAGACCGGGTAATACCTCCAGCGCCCCACCATCCCCTTCGTAGCCGGAAGCCTGAGCAGCGGCCAGAGCCCTGGCGGACATGGTCGACATCGCTATATCCGCACCGCCACAGGCCTGGGCGCCGTCGGCAGCGGCACTCGCAGCAGCGTTCACCTGGTTCTGCATTTCCGATTGCAGGGCCAGCAGGCGGGCGCCATCGATAGCCAGCACCATCATCAGAACGATCGCGGTAACAATCAGCGGGGTAATAAAAATCAGGACCCCACGCTGCTTCCGCACGCTCTTACTCATCGTCACGTGACGACTCCGATATTTTGTCGGGAATGGCACGCCGGAACGTCTCGGCTATTCTTTCCTGGCTGTCGACATAGGATTGAACAGATAATTCACTTGTCTCCGCCGCCCCGTTTTGCACTTGCCTATCGAGTCTTTGTCGAGTCTCTGGCACGCTCTCGACGACAACGACTGAGTTGGACAGGCCGTATTCTGGCTGGTCCTGGCCAAGTACTGATATCGGAACAAGCACCAGAAGCAAAGTCAGTATTTTTTTCATCTGAACCTCCTGATCCTGGTAGCCAATTTTTCAGCATGGGCGACTTCGTCCACGGACAAATCGTATTTGCGCTCAAGCATCGCGATGCCGGAGCGGTCGTCGGTAATGAAATAACCTGCGGCCAGGTTCTGGCGCGCTGCGCCCTCCCCATTGGCCAGTTCAAGCGCCGTCCGCAACTCGAAAACCGCATCGGAGTAGCCACCGATCAGCAACAGTGCGTAACCATAATCGTTGCGAATATCAGATGATGAAGGAGCCAGTTGCCGGGCTTTTCTCAGCTCACCGACACCTTCGTTCAGTTTTCCCCGTTTCAAGTAAACAAGCCCCAACCCGTGGTGCCCCATCGCTGAATCACATTGTGTGGCCAGCGCCTGAAACACCTCTTCCGCTTCAGCAACCTGATCGGTCGAAGCCAACAGCTGCCCACGCCTTACCCAATGCTGAGATGTTGCAAGGCCTTCGCTCTCCAGCTTTGCCAAAGCCGCGTAGGGCTGTGAACGGGACATCTGGGCATCAACAGCGTCCAGTTGCAGCTGATGCTCGGGTTGCAAGGTGGTGGTGCAACTGACCTGGAGCTGCGGGTCATTCCCCGCGCTGCCGCCCATGGTCGAGCAACCGGTAATGGCCAGTGAAGCTGCCAGCAGCAGAACTCCCCGACCGCGAGTACTCTTGCATAATCCCATAATGTCTCCTGACAGGGTTCTATTCATTTATCTCCAATCCTGAACGCCAGCCTTAACGGTCCAGCGTTTCCAAAATTGCCATCACCGCCGGACCACCAATCAACAGAAACAACCCCGGCAAAAGGAAGACCATCATCACAATGGTCATCTTGGCGCCAACCCGATTGGTCTCCTCGTTCAGATTGCTGCGCTCTCTTTGTTGCGCTTCCTTGATGATCTGATCCAGGCTGGAGGTTACCCCCGCCCCCAGGGTTCCACTCTGTTTCATCAGGTTTACGTAACTCCGCAACACCACAATGCGTCGGTTCCTACCCAGCTCGTCCAGTGCCGCTGTCCGGTCCGCACCGCTTTCCATCACCCGGTTAAAACGGTCAAGCCTGCTTGCCAGGTGGGGCATGACGGGGCGGGCCTGAACAGCAATGAGTCGCAGGGCTCGCTCAATGGACAGGCCAGCTTCCATCAGCATTCGAGTCATATGGCAGAGTTCAATGGCTTCAAGGTTCTGTTGCTTTTCGGCGGTGGCCCCCATAGTCCGAATAACACGGCGAGGCAACAAAAAGGCCACGGCAGTGATGATCATGCCGGCAATGGGACCGGTAATAACAAAACCCAGCACAATCACACTAAGTGGCAGGAACCAGCACAGAACCATGTACGTCACCTGGCTTTGCTGACGATTACGCCCCGTGGTTTCCAGTGCCGCCTCCATGTCTTCATAATCACCCTGAATCGACGACAGACTGGTAAAGCTTTCCCCGAATTCCGCGAGGAAACTGGAGATCTCATCGTCACCGCTCACCCCAGCGCCCCGATTCTTCAGGCGTTCATGAATCCGGGCTTTCAGGGCCCATCGGGGCGCCATGTAACCGGCCATCCACAACGCAAAAAGAGCCGCTGCCGCGGATAACAGAAACCAGGTATCAACCACGGCCCACCCCCTGGATCATGCGCCAGATCACCACCATACCCAGCACCTGGAGAGTCCCTGCCGTCATCAGCAACGAATGGCCGGTGGACGTGTTCAGCAGCACGTCCGAATACTCGTCATTAACCAGCACCATAAATGCGGCCAATGCCGGTGGCAGGACAGCAAACGTAACCGCCGTAAAACGGGTTTCCGCACTGGCCGCGAGGAATTCACGCCGCATGGCCTGTTGTGATCTCAGGGACGTGGACACCTGCTCAAGCACGGGACGAATCGACGAGCCGAAGCGTGATGTCGTACGCAGGGCTATGGCCACCAGAACCATGGCGGGCACTTTGTAGAGGTCTGCGAAATCCTCAAACAGACGGGTATATTCACGGCCTGCTTCCACGGCATTGCGCAGCCGGAAAACCAGCGGGCTGAACACTGGCGACGACTCGTCAAACGCCGCAATCAGGGAATGCTCCAGGGACCGGCCGGCGTCGATGTTTCTCAATACCGCATCCACAACACCCGGAAGCTCTTCATGAATGATCTGGCGCTGTTTCTGGAACCGCATACGCCACCAGACACCAAGCGCAACAACCACAAAGAACAACACAACCAGTAAAACCACCATGCCCCGGGACATAGCAATAAAAGCCAACGCAAGCAGCAACACCGACGACATCATGACCAGACGCCGCATACGCCAGCGAATATCCGCCTGTACCAGCAACTTCTCCAGCGGTCCGAGGTCTACCCTGGCGCCACCAAGTCCGGAACTTTCACTCGTTGGCGTCAACCGGGATCTGATCGCCTGAGTGATCTGATGATGATTCCGCAGGTATCCCCAAACCAGCTGCACCATCACCAGCACCGTGGCCAGCAAGCCCGCAAGCAGGGCCCCGACAAACCAGATCTGGCTGCTCACCTTGGTGCCTCCCCGGTCAGTGGCGCCAGGTGATCACCGCCCTCTCGCTCTGCGCGGTACAGGGTTTCCATTTTATAGGGATCATCCGGCGTGCCCTTCATTGCGACCACTTCACTGACAAAGCGGCGGCCGTTGGGCAGCCGGGAAAGCTGAACAATGACATCCAGTGACGAACCGATCAGACGACCAATAGCCCGTTCACCGGCGTCGTACCCGTTCACCGCCAACAGGGTTTCAATTCGCACCAGCGCATCCCTGGCAGTATTGGAATGAATGGTACTCATGGAGCCTTCATGGCCAGTGTTCATGGCCTGTAACAGCTCGATAATTTCACCGGACCGGACCTCGCCGAGAATAATCCGGTCTGGCCGCATCCGCAGTGCGTTGATGACCAGATCCCGCGCCGTAATCTTACCCGATCCTTCGGTATTGGCCGGGCGGGTTTCCAGGCGAACAATGTGGGGGTGATTGAGCTGCAGTTCCGCCGAGTCCTCAATGGTGACCACCCTTTCATCCCTGGGGATATACTGGCTCAGCAGGTTGAGAATGGTCGTTTTGCCGGTACCTGTACCGCCACTGATCAGGATATTGCGACGGGTTTCCACCAGCGACATCAGAATTTCCAGGCATTCGGAAGTCATCGACCCACTGTTAACCAGGTCCTGGGCCGTCAGGTGTTTCTGGGTGAACTTCCGGATGCTGATGGAAGGGCCGTCAAGGGCGATGGGGGGAATAATGGCATTAACCCGGGAACCGTCCGGCAGGCGGGCATCCACCATCGGGCTGGACTCGTCCAGGCGTCGCCCCAGGGGAGCCAGGATGCGGCGAATGACGCGGGTAACATGGTCGTCATCAATAAAGCGGGTCTGTGCCCGCTGCAGTACACCTGACACCTCAATGAACACGTCTTCCGGCCCGTTCACCAGTATGTCGTTCACGCTTTCATCCGCAAGCAACGGTTCCAGGGGACCAAAACCGGCCACTTCATCGAAAGTTTCCCGGGCCAGCAGTGACAGGTCCTGTGCGGACAATGGCATCCGATGCTGGGACACGAAGCTTTGCACGTTGTCCTGGACAAAGGCATAGAGAGTTTCACGTCCGGACTTGCCAACTTCCACGCCTTCTTCGTCCAGCCGCTCCACAAGAAAATAGTGAACGCGCTTTTTCAGGTCCTGATATTCCTGATCAACTCGGGTAGCCACTCAACCTTCTCCTTAACCAACCCGTAAGAGCTTGCGTCTCACATCATGCTGGCCTTCCCTGTTCTCTCCAGCCGCGTATCGCTTCAGGATGCTTTCCAACTGTTTCTGGTAGGGGCTTCTCTGGGGCAGTTTATGCAACGGCAGGCCCGCATTGATGGACATCAGCCTGCTGGTCCAGTCCAGGGGCAGGTTGCCCATGTAATCAATTCCCACCGCACGCTCAAGCTCTCCAAGCGCCGGGGAACCTTTCTTTTCATAACAATCCAGCACCAGGGATTTACGACAGTCCCGGGTCAGGTGTTCACGCCAGCTATCCAGTTGCCGACGCGCTTCATGGGCCTGCTCGACAATCGGCTGAATCACCATCACCAGGTCCTTGGCATGCAGGCCCACCGCGCTCACCCAGAAATCCGCAACCACGGGATCCACGTTGACGACAATGTAGTCAAACATGCTCATCAACTGGCTGACTGCGATAAACAGATCCGCGTTGCGATCATCACTGAGGGCTTCGGGCGACAGCTTGCCCGCCAGCAACCGAAGATTCGGAGCGTATTCCTCCAGTGCTGTTTCGATCATCGCCTGATCGAGCGATTCGGGGTTCTGTAACAGGCTTTCCAGGGTGACCCGGTTATTACTGTCCAGGTAGAAGGCATGCCGATCCGTCGCCGACGTATCAAGCGCCAGGATCCGCGCGTCCGGAAATAGCTTATTGGTGGTGAAGGCCAGGTTCTGCGCGAAAAAGCGCGTATCCACCACCGGGCTGGAACTGGTCACCAGGGTAATCTTGTGCCGGCCACTGGCGGCAGGCCGGGAACCAGCTGTCACCGGCTCGGGCGTAGCCTTCAGAAACTGCTGGATCCGGGTGCGGATTTCTTCGCCATCGCTGCTGGCGATAAAACAGTCCCTGGCGCCGGCACGCATGCTCCGCAGCAGGAAATCCTGACTCACCCGGCGGGTCAGTGACACCACCGCCAGATCCTCGCGGGATTTGGTGAGGGCACTGATGATCCTCAGGGCTTTTTCCGCGTCGTTTTCATCCGCCGCCACCATGACGAAGCGGCTACCGGTGGCCTCCACCAACCGGCTGACGCGGGAAAGGTCTGATGGCGCAACGAACTCCACCGGCCACATGCCATCCAGCGTTCGCTCCAGCCAGGTCCGGATGCCAATGTCATCCGCCACACAAACCAGAATGTCGTCTCTGCTCATAGGATCACCAGCTCAGTCCGTGTTTGATGGGGCGCTCGCCGGGGCTGGAATCGGTCGCCATGTCCAGCCAGCCTGTGCTGCTGCGATGGTAGTCCCGGGCGATGGTTTCCAGCTTGCCGTTGCCCTGTTTACCAGGGCTGACCAGATGAGGCGTAACCACCATGATCAGTTCGCGATCTTCCCTTGATACACGGTCGGAACGGAACAACGCGCCCAACACCGGCAAATTACCAAGCCCCGGAATTCGATCGCTGTTGTTGAAGGTGTTGCGACTGACCAGACCACTGATAATGAAGGTTTCACCGGATCCCATGGCCACGGTCGTTTCCGTGCGCCGTACCCGCAAACCGGGAATGGTAATACCACCGGTGCTGACACCGGCGGTTTCATCCAGATCACTCACTTCCGGCGCGACCTTCAATATGATCTGGTCTTCGCCCACCACCGTCGGTGTCAGGCTCAGGCTGACGCCGAACTGTTTGAACTCCACCTGTATGCCATCATCGTCACTGCGCACCGGAATCGGGAATTCACCGCCAGAAAGAAAGGTGGCACTCTGACCACTCAATGTGACCAGTGAAGGTTCCGCCAGTGTGTAGGCAAAACCACCAGACTCGAGGGCGCTCAGAATACTCAGGGAGCTGTTGCCAAACCGGAAAAAGTTGAAGCCATTGGTAGCGATGCCATTGGCGCCGGCAAATCCAGGCACTGTTGAGTCCGGCGCCGCAAAGGACGCGCCCAGGCGCCCGCCATCAAACAGTTTGGAATAGTACATTCCCAGTTCATTCAGTTCGTTGCGGTTCACTTCAACAATGCGAATATCAGTTTGCACCTGAGTCCCGAAAGGCAGCTTCTCACCCAGGGTGGATGCGACAACGACCGGGGAGCGCAAAGGCTCGGAGCGGCCATTGAGCCACACAGTCAGAATCGCGCTGCCTTGTGATTTGGCGGTCAGCAACAATTCCCTGTCATCTGACACCGAGACACTGGCCACCTCAGGGTCAGACGTTGCAACCTTGGCCAGCGTATCCGGGAATGTCAGTACCTTCTGCTCCCCCTTGCCCAGTTTGACCGGTGCGCCATCCACCATCTCATTGCCCTGGGCCGCTGCGGGCATGACCACTGCCAGGCTGAGCAGCAGGGCCGCTAACCAGAAGGCGATCGGCTTACCGTACATAAACACTCCTTGATTCGGACCCTTCGAAAATCTGAACTCGGGTGGAAGGTGGCGGTGCGGTGCGCCGGGTCGGCGCGGGCTTGGGAGGCGACGGGAACAGATCTTCCAGGTAGACCGCCTTGACCGTGCGTTCTTGCTCTTCCGTACCTGGCTCTGGCTCCGATGCCTCCTCCCGTTTCGGAGAGACCGCCACAAGCCTGAGGCTGCCTTCACTGGAAGCAAGCAACAAGCGCGACACTTTGTTTTCGGGAACCGACAGCACAACCGTGTTATTACGGCGGGAATCGTTGTCCTCCCCTGCTTCTCCGTTGTAGGGAACCCCCTTGACTGCCAGAACCAGCACATTGCCCAGCAGTTTCAGGGCGGCGGACTTGTCCTTATCTGAACGGCGGAATGAGGCAATCACATCCACCCGGTCGCCGGGCCGCAGCAAGCCGCCGACACCAGACACCTCATCCACACCAATAGCCATGGCCTGATGGTCCTTCGGTACCAGGGTTTCCAGCACGCTGTCGGTTCGCAGGTTCGCCGCCGTCAGCATCTGGCCGGCCGCCAGTGACGTCTTGATGGGCTGGCCGAAGGGGGCGTCATCAGCGCGGACGGCATCAGGCACAGAGTCGGAGGACGAAACCGGCATAAAACCGTCTTCTTTCATCACATCGCCGGGGGACAGTGCCTGGTTGGCTACCAGATAACGATACTCCGGCGCCGCTGGTACAGTTTCAGGCTCGGATTCCTGACTTTGCGAAGGGGGTGTCGCAGGCTGGTCCTTGACGGACAGAAGACCAACGATGGCCAGGCCAAGTGCCACCAACGCCAGTACCGTTGCCGGCAGTGCATATATCAGTCTTTTATTCATTATTGTGCCTTAGTCATCCAGAACTAGAAGGCCATGGTCGCTTCCGCACGCATAGAGTCAGGCATCGGGGGAAACTTCCCCAGAAAACCGAACGTCAACTGGGGGACCATGGGCGCTTCCTGATTGTTGCGGGAAATGACGCAGCTCAAAAAGTTGATCCCCGTCGTTTCCACAACATCACAATCGATAGAATCCGTTCCAGCTCTCAGGCGCTGGGATTTCGATGCCCAGCTTTGTTCCAGGGTCGTATTGGCTGTGGCCACGATCTGGCCAGAGAGATCATCGGCGGAGAAACGGGTCCGATCCACCCGCAATGCAGACGAGGCGGCCTGGTCCACGACACTCTGCATTTCATATTTTCCGAAGAACAGAATGCCGTAGGCCGCCGCCCCATACAGCATGGCGACGACCATGGGAAAGAGAAGCAAAAACTCCAGAGCGACTGCCCCTCGACTATCTCGCATGAATCGTGCCTCGTGCCCACAAGCTCACGAACACCTAAAACTTAAGTGCCAGAGCCATCACCAGCGGAAGCAGCATCAGTGAAAAGGCCAGTAAAGGCTTTAACCACCTCATCGCCAACTCCTGAAGTCACAAGCAGAGTGAGTATCCCGATTAACGCAGCGGCAAGAACAATGTATTCGAGCGCAGAAGCGCCTTTCTGTTTTGACTTAAGCGGCAACTTCCTAGTCTGGATGTTGGCTGCAATACGGGTAGACAAGTTATTGGTCCTTTCGATGCTCATGGCAAACTCCATCGCATGTGTTGTTGTATGGTTTCAACGTAGATTAGATATCGCCTCTAAAGCGACAGTTTTTGTTTTGTTTTTTGTTACTGACAGTCATGTTTCTTTGCGTGCGTCAATTGATTCAGTTCAAGAAAATGCCACTGAAATCCGGTTCAATTGTCGAACACGTCACAAGACAGTAACACCACTTCAACCCTTAAAATATTGCCCGTAATGACAAGTAAATTAGCCATATCGGCCAATAGCCCAAGGGTGAAATCGCCCCCAAACCCTCGCCAAAGCCCCGATTCCCGCGCTGTTGCCCGCCACCAGGGCCAAATGGGATACTGACCCACGAATTCAGCTCCGGAACGCCTTATGACTACGCCCCATCAGGCCGTTGCACGAATCATTGACACTACCCAGCCACGCACGCTGCTGGTTTGCGGCGCGCTGGCGGAGGAAGTGGGCAAGCACTGGCAGTTACACAATGAGGGTGTTCATATAACAACCTTGACAGAAACCGCCCCCAACGACGCATTCCCATTGCCCGAAGTTCAGGACCTGGCGCTGATTACCGGTGTTCTTGAACACCTCCCGAGGGATCAGGGGGAGGTCCTGTTGGGCCAACTGAGAAACTACGGCACGCATCAGATCGCCGTGGTGGCAGAGCCGGACCGGGGCTGGAGCTTTACCGACTTTATCGCCCTGGGGTTTCGGCGCCAGGCCGAACTGACCGATAATGGTCATTCGTCGACGCTCTACACCTACAATATCGACACCTACAATCACAAACGGGCCTGGAACAATCCGGACAACTGGGCCAACCCCGAAATGTGGGGTAAAGCCTGGTGGTAACGGACCAACATTCAATCTGACAGGATCAAGCATCATGCCCGTCTTCAGCCAGAAAAACGCAGAAAACCAGTTAAACGCAGAAGCAGACAAGGTCCGGCGTGAAGACCTGGAATCCCTGCTGGCCAGGCAACGCACCATAGAAGACAAGGTCAAAGGCAGCGGCAAGCTCAACCGCTTCAGGGAGGACGTCAAACTGATGTTCGCCATGATCCGGGACTACTGGAATGGCAGCTACCGTGATGTGCCCTGGAAAACTATCGCCGCCATTGCCGGCACCCTCCTTTATGTACTGAACCCGCTGGATGTGATTCCGGACCTGCTGATCGGCATTGGCTTTCTGGATGATGCCGGTGTGGTGGCGCTTTGTCTGAAACTGGTGGAATCGGATCTCTATCGTTATGCCGCCTGGAAGGAGCAGCAGGAAGACCAAATTAGTGCACGCACGTAAAAATCGCACCTTAGCAGTGCAATAAACTCCATATTCACCGGCAATCCCTGCCTTACCTCCCCTCC
Source organism: Marinobacter alkalisoli (assembly GCF_045449855.1). Lineage (NCBI taxonomy): Bacteria > Pseudomonadati > Pseudomonadota > Gammaproteobacteria > Pseudomonadales > Marinobacteraceae > Marinobacter > Marinobacter alkalisoli. The sequence continues at coordinate 343,663 of NZ_JBJJLC010000012.1, forward strand.
AACTCCCTTCTCTCCATTGAATTGCATTGTTTTGGAACACCTCTTGCTAACAACGCACTCCATCAATGCACGCACTGCCCGGCAAGAGGCAGCCATCTTATCTATCAGGAGAGAAAACCCGTGGACATCACGAGTGCAGTACATACCCTGACCGAAAGCGCCAACACGCTGTTCATTCTGATTGGCGCCATTATGGTGCTGGCCATGCACGCCGGCTTCGCCTTCCTGGAAGTGGGCACCGTTCGCCACAAGAACCAGGTCAATGCCCTGGTCAAGATCATGACTGACTTCGGCGTCTCTGCCGTTGCCTACTTTTTCGTGGGCTACTACATCGCCTATGGCAGCCACTTCATGGCCGGCGCCACGGAACTGACCGCTGCCAACGGCTACGATCTGGTCAAGTTCTTCTTTCTGATGACCTTCGCCGCCGCCATTCCCGCCATCGTCTCCGGCGGCATTGCCGAGCGGGCCCGGTTCTACCCCATGCTGATTGCCTCCGGCCTGATCGTGGCCTTTGTGTACCCGTTTTTCGAAGGCCTGATCTGGAACGGTAACTACGGCTTCCAGGCATGGCTGGAGACCCAGTTTGGTGCAGGATTCCATGACTTCGCCGGCTCCGTTGTGGTGCACGCTGTCGGTGGCTGGATTGCCCTGGCTGCGGTCCTGCTGCTTGGCGCCCGTAATGGCCGCTACCGGAATGGCAAGGTGGTGGCCTTTGCGCCCTCCAACATTCCGTTCCTGGCCCTCGGCGCCTGGATACTGACCGTGGGCTGGTTTGGCTTCAACGTGATGTCCGCGCAAACGCTGGACGGCATCAGTGGCCTGGTGGCGGTGAACAGCCTGATGGCCATGGTTGGTGGTGTGCTGGTCGCCATGCTGGTTGGCCGTAAGGACCCGGGCTTTATCCATAACGGTCCGCTGGCCGGGCTGGTGGCCGTGTGTGCCGGTTCCGATCTGATGCACCCGGTCGGTGCGCTGGTGACCGGTGGTATTGCCGGGGCCGTCTTCGTGTACCTGTTCGAATGGGCCCAGGCGAAAATCGAGCGCCTGGACGATGTGTTGGGTGTCTGGCCGCTGCACGGTGTGTGTGGCGTCTGGGGCGCCATTGCCGCTGGCATCTTTGGCCAGGAAGCCCTCGGCGGGCTGGGCGGCGTCAGCCTGATGTCCCAGATTATCGGCGCCGTTGCCGGCGTGGTCGTGGCTTTCGTTGGCGGCCTGATCGTGTACGGCGTGATCAACGCGATCTCCGGGCTCCGCCTGACCCAGGAAGAAGAGTTCAACGGCGCGGACGTGAGCATCCACAAAATCGGCGCCACCTCAATGGACTAAGGCCTGACGGTTAATACCCGGTCAGCTCCATGTAGCCCTCCCCCCGATGGCTGCCGGTGACGCTGGCCGGGCTTTCCCAATAAGGGAAGCGGCCCAGGTTCCAGTATTCTCCGGCCGGGGCTTCCACTGTCAGTTCCACGCCTTCCGATGGTATCCGAATGCGCCATCGCACCGGCACCTCGCCACGCTCTGTCTCCCGGCGCTGCTCCGCCGTCACCTCCAGTTGATCTGGCCCCAGGGTTATCGGGTCCCGCTCCGGAGTAATCCAGGTACCGGACAAATAATCCCCGGCTTCCTGGCGCAGGCGAAACACCATGACCTTGTCACCGGAGTCCAGGTGCAACGCAAACCAGTCCCAGCCCTGCTGCCCCGCCTTCAGAAACTGACTGCTCCACTCCCTGTCGAACCAGCCCTGCCCGGAGACCTGATATGTTTCGCCTTCGATCGTGACGCTGCCACGAATAGCAATGTCTACCAGGCTGAAGTACATCGAGCCCTCACCACTGTCGGATTTGGCGCTGAACCCCTGGTTGCCGTGGGCGACAGGCTCCCCCTGATTAGCCAGAGCCAGATCGTAAGCCCAATCATCACCACTGGCCCGCAATCGCCAATGACCACTGTCCGACTGCAAGCGCCAGTCATCCAGCCAGACTTCAAAGGGCGTTGCAGTTGCCCCCGCCTGCCCGATGTCTCCCCGCGCCAGTTTTTCGGCAAACCGGTGGTCACCACGGAATGATACGGCGGCATGGGCCATCCAGCCAGCTTCCAGCGGCCAGCTTTCGGGTTCCGGCACCGGTTCGTCGGGTGACCGCGCCTTCAGGGCCTGGCGGAACTGGGTCCACTGCAGGCCCATGGGCTCCCCCTGTTCAGTGGTCAGATTAGCCGTGAGGTACCACCACTCGATCCGGTGGCGGGGATGGGGGCCCATATCGCCCGGGAATGACAGGCGATCCCCCGGACCCGGCTGTGCAAATTTCCCCTGCTCGTCCCCCAAACCGGCAAAGCCGGTTTCTTCCGGTGCGTCCGTGCACCCCGACAGGATGCATGCCAAAACCACCAGCCATCCCGCAACAACGGTCACACTGTTCATCGTTCACCTCCGCGGGCACCGCTGGCAAACTCGGGCGGGGGCACCTGCCCCGTCAATTGTCGGCGCATCAGCAAGGCGATGCATCCGCCGATGGCCAGACACAGCACAGCCATTTCCAGCCAGAACCCCGGGTATACCGTCATCGGCAACGACCAGCCAAACGCCAGTGGATTAATGCGGCTGACCAACACCCAGGTCAGCCAGATCCCCAGCGGCAACGCCACCAGTGCCAACGCGCCCGTCAGCACCATGGCAAGCCGGCACAACTGGCCGGCCACTTCGGCCCGCGACATTCCCCACACCGATAACAGCCGGAAATACCACGCCCGGGTTGTGAAAAACACCCAGCCCATCATCAACAAGGATCCGGCCGCCAGCGCCAGGGTCAGCAAGGTGATTGCCCGGGTCAGCAGGAACGTCTGGTCAAATACGGCGGAAGCCAGGGAGCGAATGCTTTCGTTGTCTCTGATCACCGGTTTCTCGGTGTCCCAGGCTCTGGTCAGCGCCTGTTCAATCTGCGCCACCGGCAAGGAGCCGGTGTTAATGGAAAAGCTCTCGAAAGCCGGGCTGTATGCACCCGGCAAACGATGCCCAGCCAACAGGACTTCTCCCGCCGGGCGGCCGTAATCGGCATAGACCCCAACAACAGGCAGGCGCAGGGAGTCACCACCAACCGAGATAAACATCTCGTCACCGGGCTGGAAACCTTGCCGACGCGCCAGCTGCTCGTTGACCATGACACCGGTTCCCGCTGCCAGTTGCGACCAGGCCCCCGGTGCTGCAGACAGAAGCTCCCAGCCGTCGACCAGCGGGCCAATGGGCGATATGGCGAAGAGGTCCGTCGCAACCGGCTCACTATCGCGCCCGGCGCCTTCCATGCCCTCAACCCACACTCTTCCTCGCTGCACAAGGTGCCAGTCACCAAGGTCTTCCAACGCTGACAGCATGGCCACGGCGGCCCGCGATGGTTCGCCCTCCGGCACCTCTACATAGAGTTCCGCTGCGAGGCGCTGACCCAGCCAGGTCTCGAAGGTATCTTCGAAGGTGGTGACCAGGGCCTGAATCGCCAACACCATGGCTACCGCGAATTGCAGCGCCACCACTGGCATGGCAAGACGGCGAAACAGTACCGACAACTCCCGCAACCGCCATTGCCTGACCACATCCCCGCTACGGCGGGCCTGCCAGTCAGCAAGCCCGGAAAGCATCCGGGGTGTCAACAGCCCCAGGGCGACAAACACCACCGCTATTCCGGTGAACAGCCAGATCAGCGTGGTGGTCAGGGCGACTGTCGCCAGCCCGGCCAGCAGCAAAGCCACCAGCAAAAGGCGATAGTTCCGGCTACCAGGCGCTATTCGCCAGAGCGGCTTCAGGGTATCGACGAAACAGGCGGCCAGTACCACCAGCGCCATAACCAGTGCCGGCCACAGCAGATCGCCGGTTTGCACGGCATACAGGGGCGCGTCGAACAGCCTTTCCATGGCTTCCCCGAATCCGCTGCCCAGTGCGCTGGCAAGCCAACGCCCAAGCCAGATGCCGGGCACCACACACAGGGTTGTCAGAACCGTCAGTTCAATCAGCAACCACCACCGGACGCTGGCCGCCGGAACCCCGAAGCGTTCAAGCAGGGCAAAACTTTCTCGCCGCTGCGCCAGTCCCAGCAGGTAGACACTCCGCACCAGCAACGCGGTGATAAGCAACACCAACAACCCCAGGGCATCCAGGTTCAACAGGAAGCTTTCCCCCAGCTCTCCGGTATCAGGACCCATTGAAAAGTCACGAATCCGGTAACCGGTGGGCAGGGTCCCAGCAGGCATGTTCCCCTCCACCAATAGCGCCAGCCTGGCGGGTTGACCCTGGCTGGCAAGCTCCGAGGCTTCACTGATATCCAGGAACGGGTGTCCATCGAGCAGATCTTCCCGGGCCTGCCCGGGGACGTCATCGCCAAAGCACGCTCCGGCAAACGGATCAACGCCGATAACCCTGCCCTCGGGGGCCGGTCTCTGCACTTCCAGCCAGGGCATGACGCACAGCCCCTGTCGGCGCAAGCGAACAAAGTCGCTGACCGTGACCGCCTTCTGGTCCTCGCGAACCACCTGCTGACGACCAGCCACCGCCTGCTCACTTTGCGCCAGGCTGGCGCGGGCGAGATCCGTCAGATGGCTAACACCGGTCCACAGGGTAGTTGCCAGTACAATCATCAGCGCCAGTGCCACCAACTGCATGGGATGGCGCCGATAATGGCTAAACAGCGCGGCAAACAGGGTCATGACGGCGACGATGTCACAACGGGCTGCTCCAGCCCCAGGTCAAGGCGCGACTGACAGCGGGCCGCCAGCGCCAGGTCATGGGTGGCGAGGATCAACGAACAGCCGGTTTCCTGCTGCATACTGAACAGGCAGTCTGCCACGTCATCCGCCGTGTGGTGGTCCAGGCTTCCCGTCGGCTCGTCCGCCAGGATCAGGCCGGGACTCATGGCAAATGCCATGGCCAGGGCGGCACGCTGACGCTGACCACCGGACACCTGATCCGGATACCGGTCCGCCAGTTCTCCGATTCCCAGGCGCTCCAGCCAGCCCTTTGCAGACGGCTCCGGCTGCCCCGCCAGTCGCGCCCGGAAACGGACATTCTCAAGCAGGGACAGTGCCGGCATGAGATTGGCATCCTGGAACACTACACCGATTGCGCGTCGTCTCAGGACCGCCCAACGCCTTTCTTCATCCCGGGAATAGCCGCCAGCATTCCCCTGGAAAGTTTCTCCCAGCACCCCAATACGCCCACGATCCGCTGCTTCCAGACCGCACAACAGGTTCAGCACCGTGCTTTTTCCAGAACCTGAACGACCGGTGAGCGCCAGTGAGCCTCCTTCGCCAAGTTCCATGTCGAGGTCGGACAGCACCTCTACGGCTTCACCCGCTCCGACAAAGCGTTTAACCAACCTGGTGACCTGTACGACTGCCATTGATGGTTCCCTTGGTAAAATGTATCCAGCCCTCTGACCCAGCCCCACTACAAGATAGCCACTATCCGACCCTACCCCGAAAAATCAGCACAACTCACTACAAACATCTTATTGACATTTTTTGGAAAACTTTTTGGAACCTTTATTCAGACCTTGTCGTTTGGTGAAGCAAGGGCCTTTACCGCCCGCATACAATAACAATCTGAAAGGTACAGACATGGTCAACATCAGAAAAACATCGCTCCTGGCGCTTGTGGCAGGCAGTACCGCGCTTGCGGGATGCCTCGACAGTGGCGGCCAGACCGGTAAAAATGCCGACCCTATCTACGAAATCGACAACCCAAACCACCCTGGTGACGGCACCAAACCCATTTTCCGGCCACTGGACACCGCGTTTCCGCTTCCCAGTGATCCGCTGTTTTTCCTGAACCCGGAAAACGACGGTACCATGCTCAACGGTACCGATCCCGCCAACCCGGTGACCACCGGACTTGGTTTCGTTGATGGTAACTCCATCCTCGCTCCCTTTGACATCAAGATCAGCGACAGCCTGGATCCGAACCAGACACTGGACGCCCGCAACTTTATTGAAGTGAACGGCGAGGTGGTCCCCAACCCGGACCAGAACGTGTTCGTACTGGAAATCGAATACCCCACGGGTGACAGCGTTTTCCAGCAACAGCGGGAAGTTGGCGGTGTTGTGGCCGCCGAAAAGTATCGCCACGCCAAACGCCTGGAAGAACAGGGCGACACCGCAGCCGCCGATGCACTCTACCAGGAACTGCTGGAGCAGCGCTTCCGCATCGAGATCATGACCGTCGATGCAGACGGCCCTGCTGATGCCGCTGGCGGTTCGGCAAACAACGCCATTCGCATCCTGCCGATCAAACCGCTGAAGCCGAAAACCAAGTATGCAGTGGTCCTGAGTAATGACATTGTGGACAAGGATGGTGAACCGCTGATCCAGGAAATCCGCTTTGAAACCGCCTCCAACCCGGAGTTTGTCCTCAGCAACCCGGCGTTGCAGCCGTTCCGGGATTCCATGCTGCCGGCACGGGCGCTTGGCTCGGATTTCTTTGATTTCAAACGCCAGGTACGCAGTGAGGGAGGCCAAAGCACAGCCGCAATTCCCACGTTCGACGACGTTACCTTTGCCATCAGTTTCACCACCACCGCGGTTGAGGATGTCCTGCTGGCGAATGCCGCACCCGCCAGCTGGTTTCGCAACCAGTTGTTGATGGATCGCAAACAATCGGTGCTCAACGACCTGATCGCCGGGAACTTCAACCTGTCGGACCAGGCCATGAGCGGGGCGTCCAGTGAGGACCAGCAGATAAACTCGCGGATTTACGACCTGCTGACCGACGACACCTACCGCCTGTACGACGCCGAGCTTGCCGGCATCCTGACCGATGCGAACGACAATGGCGTGACGGTTCTCTATGGCGACCTGGTGGCCGCAGAAGACGATGACCGACGCCTCGCCTTCATCCTCCAGGACACTGCCACCCAGGCAGCCGAGGACATTGTTGATGTGTCCACCCGGGCGGCCGAGCTGGCGGCTCAGGCTGCGGAGGCTCTGGATACCCCGGCGGCCTACGATCCGGACTCCGGCGAGCCTTCGCCGGTGCGGTTCTTCAGTCAGAAAGATGGACGGGAGGTCAATCCGGCGTTCGGGCAACAGGCCGACCTGATTGTTGTTGACGACATTGACGTCCAGGTTTACGAAGGTGAAATCACCCTGCCGTATCACCAACAATTGCCGGAAGGGACGGACGGCAGCCCGCTGCAGACTGGCTCATGGCTACCGGCTGACTTCGGCGACAACAGCGAACTGCCTCAGGCGGTGTCCGACCGGGTGAGCTATCGCTTCCCGTTTGTACAGAAACAGGCCGACACCAAGATTCCCATCGTTGTCGGCACACCGGACCCCGCTTTTGGTGGTCCGCCTGCTGATGGCTACCCGGTTATCCTCTACCAGCACGCCGCCACTCAGGACCGTTCTGCGATTCTGCCCATGGCTACGGCAGCCGCATTGCTTTGCCTCGCGGATGGGGGTACTCCCTCAAACAGTGACAATTGCTTCATCACCGTCGGCATCGACATGCCGCTGAACGGCGTCTTTGGAGAAGCCGCTACCAGCGCCCGGGACGAAGACGACCCCGAAACCACACCCGGCATGGTGGAAATTTCCGAGCAGCCCGGCGCTTCCGCGGATGCTACTGAACGTCACTTCGGTTTCACCGCCAATGACGCGATGCAGGCGGTCACCCGGGATCAGGTGGACAATCCCGAATCCGGCAGCCTGTTCCTGAACTTCACCAACTACGCCAATACCCGGGACAACATGCGCCAGGGCGCGCTGGACCTGCTTCACATCAATGCCCTGCTGCCAGCCATTGAAGACGCCATCAACCAGTGCGAGGCCGATGGCGACTGCAGTGACGGGATCGCCATGAACACTGACCGGGTGTACTTCATCAGCCACTCCCTGAGCGGCATGGGCGGGGTGCCCTATCCGGTGATCAACAACCTGGCCGCGCAGGACAACCCGGATCTGAATCCGATCCTGGCGTCCGTCATGTTCAACACCGGCGGGCAGTTCTCGCGCCTGGCGGAAAACTCCCGCGAGACTATTGCCCCGGCGCTGCTGCCAGCGCTTGAGGCGGCATCCGGCGGACTGCTGGCCCAGGGCCGGACCGAACTGAACATCTACTTCAACGTGTTCCAGGCCCTACTGGACTCCACCGACCCGGTGGCTTTCGCTCCGCTGTTCCAGGAATCCGGCAATGAAGCCACCCTGCTGACCTCCATCGTCGGACTCGAAGGCGATGCCGATCGCCCATCCGACGGCACCATTCCCAACGCAGCTGATGACCAACTGTACGACATGGGACCACTGCAGCTGGTGACCGACACCGGCTTCGAGATCAACAGCGAACCTGCGCCTCTGGCCGGCACTGATCCCATGGCCCGCTTCATGGGTGCGGTCAGCATTGATAACGGAGACGGCACCGATGACGGTACCCGCCCCGTGATCACTCGCTATCTGGAAGGGTCTCACGGTAACCCGATTTCTGCCGGGCAGAAGGGCGCCGATGCGTTCAGCTCCAGCGCAGTGTTCGATGAAATGGCCGCACAGCTGGTCGCTCTGTTCCGAAGCCGTATCGATGCAAACACGGCATTCACAGTGGATGTGAACAACGACTGCGTGGTCAAAGACGTAGGCAACAGCCCCGGCGACCCGGAGTGTGACGGGTCCACCGACGGTGGTGCCGAGCCTGACGACGGTGACGGATCCGGCGGCGACGGTGATGACGGCGGGGACGACGGCGGTTTCCTCGGTGGACTGCTGTAACCGGCAACGCTGAAACGTCTACCCCGGGACCCGCAACGTCTTTGCAGCGGGTCCCCAAGAAAAAAAGAACTGGAGCAGTAGAAATGACAATAACAAACACTTCACGATTTAACCGAACACGACTATCGCTGGCGACAGCTGCACTGTCGGCAATGGTATCCGCGCCTGCCGCGGCCATTAACTTTGACGTCTACGGCATCGATGCGTCGTTCAGCACCACGCTGACCGCCGGTATTGGCTTCCGGCTGGAAGATCAGGATCCGGACCTGATCTCCCAGGGCAACCTGGGACCGGAGTTCGCCTACAGCGACACCGGTGCCTCGTCCAACAACTTTGACGACGGTAACCTGAACTTTGAAAAAGGCGATCCTTACTCGCAGATCCTTCGTGGCCGCTCGGAGCTGTTCCTCGACTACAGCCCCGACAGTGACTACCTGACCCGGATCGGCGCTCTGGTTCGCGGCAGCTATTACTACGATTTCGAGCTCAAGGATAACGAGCGTGCGGTGGACCCGGTGGGGCAACAGCGCAAGCTCAACCCGGAAGCCAAAGACAATGCTGCCGGCGCGGACCTGCTGGATGCCTACATTTTCACCGACTGGTACGCCGGCAATACGCCGGTGTCCGTCCGCTATGGCCGACAAGTACTGAGCTGGGGGGAAAGCACTTTCATCCTTGGCGGCATCAACGCCACCAACCCCATTGACGTGCCGGCCTTCCGGGCCCCGGGCGCGGAACTGAAAGACGTTCTGTTGCCGGTCAACATGCTGTACACCTCTGTCGGCATAACGCCCGAGATCAACGTCGAAGCCTACGTCCAGACCGAGTGGGAACCATTCAAGATCGATGATTGCGGCACCTTCTTCTCCTCCGCGGATGTCGCAGCCGACGGCTGTGGCCCGGTGCTGCTGGCGGGCCAGGTGCCGGACTCACAGGCGTTCGAGGAAGGTTTCATCTCCCCCCGCCGGGGTGACGTCGAGCCCGGCGACAAAGATCAGTTCGGCGCCGCCGTTCGCTGGTTCGTACCGGCCCTCGATTCGGAGCTGGGTTTCTACTACATTCGCTACCACAGCCGGCTGCCCTACATCAGCGGCGTGGTGAACAATCCGGAAAACCCGGAAGAAAACCAGATCAATGACCCGAACGAGCCGTTCACCCGGTTCCCCAGCTACTTCATCGATTACCCCAAGGGCATCGACCTGTATGGCATCAGTATCAACACCACCTTGCCGACTGGTACCTCCCTGGGCGCGGAATACAGCTTCCGCCCCAACATGCCCATCCAGTGGAATACCTTTGAACTGATCTACGGCGGCCTGCAACAACGCGGCCCGGATGGTCAGGTGGTGAGCAAACTGGAGCAGCGCGTGCGGGACGACGATCCCAATTTCAACTATGCGGGCAAGGCTGTTGACGGTTATGACCACTACGACGTGTCCCAGGTCCAGGCTACGCTGATCCACTTTGTGGACCGTGTGCTCGGTGCGGGGCGGTTTATCACCGTGGCCGAAATTGGCGCCACCTACGTGCATGACCTGCCGGACAAAAGCGAAGCCCGCTACGGCCGATCCGGCATCTACGGCGTAGGACCGGTACCGCTGGATGGCGAGTCCTTCTCTGGTGACTTCTGTAGCGAAGGCCCGGGTGATGAAACCTCCAGGCTGAACATCAACCCCACCAATTGCGGCGCGGACGGTTTCACCACGTCCTTCTCTTGGGGCTACCGCGTCCTGTTCGCACTGGACTACTCCAATGCCATTGCCGGTATCAACCTGATGCCCAAGTTGTTCTTTACCCATGATGTCGAAGGCTATGCCCCGGACCCCGGCGGCAACTTCAACGAGGGCAACAAGTCGGCCAGCCTTGGTCTGGATGCCAACTACCAGAACAAATACTCCGGCTCGATCAGTTACACGAACTATTTCGGTGGTGACTACAACGTCATTTCTGACCGGGATTTCATCTCCGCCAGTGTTTCCTACTCATTCTGATTCACTAACCACAATCACAAAGGAGTCTCTTGTGAACACATACAGAAAACACCTCATCGGTAGCGCCATCGCCGTCTCACTGTTTTCCTCGGGAGCAGCCCTGGCGGCTGTTTCCGCTGAGGAAGCGGCCAAGCTCGGCAACGAACTGACACCCATTGGCGCCGAAAAAGCGGGCAACGGTGACGAAATTCCGGCCTGGGACGGAGGCCTGACATCACCACCGGTGGAACAGCCACAGGAAGGAATTTATCCGGACCCGTTCCCGAACGACGAGCGCCTGTTCGTCATCGACCAGAGCAACGTGGAGGAGTACAAGGACCGGCTCTCTCCGGGCCAGGTTGCCACCATCAAGGCCTACGACGATTATGTCATTCCGGTCTACCAGACCCGGCGCACTGCGGCTTACCCCGACTTCATGATGGAAAAGGCTGTCGAGAACGCTACCAAGGTGTCCCTGACCTCCGACGGCAACGGCCTCCAGAGCTATGAAACGGGTGTACCCTTCCCGATTCCCAAGAGTGGTGTCGAGGTCATTTTCAACCACATTACCCGTTATCGCGGCGGCTCCATTATCCGTAACGTTGCCCAGGTAACCCCACAGGCAAACGGTGATTACAGCCCGGTCAAATTCACCGAGCATCTGACCGACCGTGTCGCATTGGCAGACTATGAGCCGGGCCAGGATGACAACGTGATGTTCTACTTCAAGCAGGTCATCACCGCGCCTTCCCGTCTGGCGGGCAACGTGCTGCTGGTTCACGAGACCCTGAACCAGGTCAAGGAAGCACGCCGGGCCTGGCTGTACAACTCAGGCCAGCGTCGTGTCCGCCGCGCCCCGCAGGTAGCCTATGATGGCCCGGGCACCGCCGCCGATGGCCAGCGCACCTCCGACAACCTCGACCTGTATAACGGCGCGCCGGATCGCTATGACTGGGAGCTGATCGGCAAGAAGGAAATGTACATCCCGTACAATTCCTACCGACTGGGCGACCAGGATCTGAGCTACGATGACATCATCCAGCCCGGCCACATCAACCCGGAGCTGACCCGCTACGAGCTGCACCGCGTCTGGCATGTGCGCGCCACCCTGAAGGACGGCGAGCGTCATATCTATGCCCAGCGTGATTTCTACGTCGATGAGGATTCCTGGCAGATTGCCGTGGTCGACCACTACGACGGACGCAATCAGCTCTGGCGCGTAGCCGAGGCCCACATGGTTCAGGGTTATGATGTCGTCGTGCCCAGCTATGCCGCTGAAACCCTGTACGACCTGCTGTCCGGCCGCTACCTGGTGATGGGTCTGACCAACGAGGAAGACGACCCGTACACCTTTGGCGTGAAAGCCCGCTCCAACGAGTTCACGCCCGCAGCCCTGCGCCGCGCCGGCGTGCGTTAACAGCGCCGCTTGGCGCCCCATGGGGATAAACACAAAGCCCGCTTCAGCAATGAAGCGGGCTTTTTTATTCAGCGATAGCGCCGCTGATCCAGTGTAGTCAGCCGGTCCGGGTGGAACACCATCAGCCCGGTCACGAACGTGCCGTTCACGAAGCCCTCAGGCAACATGATCAGCGGCAGGTACTGGAGGTACTCGTGGACCAGCTCTCTGAATTCATACACCCCGGCGGTCCACAGCATCACGCACATCACCACCCCGGCACACGCCACCGCGATACCGGCGCCGAAAAAGCCACAGAAGAAGATATACGCGAAGAAATTCCGGAAATTCCTGCTACGCTCCCAAAGCATAATGCCGTGGCTGACCAGCGCCGGCACCATCACCGTGACCAGGCCGTTGGCCGCAAACATAACCAGCGGTTCCCGCCCGGTGATGACGGTAATCACCAGCGCCAGCAGGCCGGCCAGCACCGCCAGCCCCCACCCCAGCATCAGGGTAATGACTGTCATTCCGAAAATATGGATGGACAGGCCCGGCGAGATTCCGGCCCTCAGTTGCCAGAGGAACCCAAGGACGACGGCGGCGCCGAAGAAGGAGTGCTGCAGAGCGTTGTCCCTGCGCAGGACCTGCCAGTTCACCTGACGGACAGCAGTGACCAGTATCCCGAGGAACAGGAATGCCGTAATGATCAACTGAGTAGTGGATAGCAGGTTGGCCGTCAAGCCCATGGAAGTTCACCCTTTCAAACCGGGCAGCCAGTATATCAGGGCACGCGAAATACCCCTGATGCATCGACGAAACAATCCCTGCCCGCCTCCTTGGCCAGGTAGAGGTGATGATCCGCTTTGCCAATCACCGGGTCCGGACTGGAAGGAATCGCCGGCAGGTCTGTCACCGCGGCAATCCCCGCACTGACAGTGACCTCGATGGGCAAGTCTTCGAAAACAAACGCGTGCCCATGCACCGCCTGCAGGATCCTGGCAACCATGCCGCCAACATCATCCGTGTCGTCCAGCGCAAACGCGACCATGAACTCCTCCCCGCCATAGCGGGCCACCACATCCATGCAGCGGGTATTTTCCATCAGGATATCGGCAAACTCGGTCAGTACATAATCACCGGCAAGGTGCCCGAGGGAATCATTGATCTGCTTGAAATGGTCGATATCAAACATCGCCACGGCAAACGGTTCGTGCTTCCGGGCCGCCTGCCCCAGCATCTCCTCCAGGCGCGGCATCAGGTAACGCCGGTTGTGCAGACCGGTCAAAGGATCCCGAATGGACTGGCTAAGCAGCTTTTGCTCCAGGCTATGACGCTCCAGCGCACCGGACAGCAGCCCCGAAACAATGATCAGGAGATCGCCCTGATCCTCCCGCCAGATCCGCTTCTGTAGTGAGTCCACCCCAAAAAAACCGGTTACGTGCCCTCGAACCTTGACCGGCACAGCGAACATGGAGCAAACACCCCGACGTTCCAGCAACTCCTTCTCCCCGCCAGCAATATCGGGCAATTCAGACGCGTCGGGTATAAAGACAACCTTATTGTCGCTCACCATCCCGTGAATCTGTTGCTGCCACCACTGGAAACCTCCAATGTAGACGTTTTTCTGCCTGTCAATCAGGGCGGAGACGCCAGGACTCACCCACTCATGGGTGTTCGCCATAAACTGGTAATTGTCCGAGAAGGTAAACAGATAGGCACGATCAACACCAAAGAACTCACCAATTTTTCTCAGCAGTTCGTTGATGCACTCATCGATGGTCCCGAAATGCAGGTTAATGAATTCCTTGGAAAGATCGGCGATCAGCTTCTGGAAACCAGCCTGATACGAATACTCCGCCTCACTCTCACGCAGTGTCTGCTCCAGTTCTTTGTATTGCTGGATATTGTGAAACTGACCGTACCACAGAGTGCTGCCATCACTCTGGCGCTCCGGTTCAGAGTGGCCTTCAAACCACTGGTACTCTCCGGATGTGAGCTTCAGCCTGGCACAGTGCTTCCACGTCGTCAGATTACGAGCGGAAGCCTGGATACTTTCCCCGACGTCGGCCAGGTCATCCGGGTGAACAATCCCAAAAACGACATCTGCACTTTTCTGCAATGCCTCGGGTTTCAGCCCGAACCAATCGGTCACCCGCCGACTGACATAAGGGTAACGATGTTCACTGCCATCAGCACTCAACCAGTAGGTGTAGATAATGCCGGGCACGCTGGCTGTCAGCTTATTATAAAATTCTGGCGATTTCTGGCCTGGGCCATCGCTATCCTGTTGATCATGCATAACACTGCGTGACTCCTCTCAAGGGAGCCGTTTTTCCGGCGACCTACAAAAAAAGTGTAGAGTATGGCAACAAATCCCGCGAGCATGCCCCCGGAGCATCATTTGAGTACCCATATTAACCCAGCGTCCCGTGAATGGCAGGCCTTCTGGCTTGCGATCGGTTTCCTCACCCGGATACCGATGCTGATCCAGATCGATTATTCACAACGTCTGATGAACCAGAGCAGCCTTTATTTCCCAATCGTCGGCCTGCTCCTCGGCGCATGCTATGTCGGCGCCTACACCTTATTGACCCTTGCCTTCAGTCCACTGATCTCGATTGTATTGGTGGTCATCCTGCACCTGTGGCTGACAGGAGCCTTCCACGAGGATGGCCTGGCGGACAGTGTAGATGCATTGGGTGGTGGATATACGATCGAAAAACGTCTGGAGATCATGAAGGATAGCCGAATTGGCACCTACGGCACAGTGGCGCTGGTGATGGCCCTGGTGCTGAAAGTCGCCCTGCTGACAGAGGCAAACCCCGTCTGGCTGGCGTTTTTGGCCGCCCCCATGGTGGCACGCCTGACGCCACTGCTGATCATGGGCTACCTGCCCTACGTGACCGATCCGGACAAGAGCAAGAGCAAACCGGTGGCTGACGGTTTTTCGAGAACCCGGCTGACGATTGCCGCGACCTTCACAGTTTTTGTGTCCCTGGCACTGGTTCTGTACGAACCCTGGCTATTGTTGTGGGGTCTGTGTGCAACACTTGGAGTTGCCCTGGTTTGGGGAGGCTACCTGCGCAGCCAATTGGGCGGCTACACCGGCGATACCCTGGGCGCCAGTGTGGTGCTCTCCGAACTTGTCCTGTTGCTGGGCCTGGTCATCTGATCGCGACACTATCAGTTCCGAATCCGGCGAGTTTTACCGGCCAGCACTGGTACACTTTCAGACATGGACACATTGACTGATGATCTCTGCTACCAGGCACTGCAAACCCGGGATGCCCGTTTTGACGGTCGCTTCTACACCGCCGTACTGACCACCGGGATCTTCTGCCGCCCTATCTGCCCCGCCGTAACGCCCAAGCGGGGCAACGTGCGCTTTTACCCGTCGGCGGAAGCGGCCATGGCCAATGGCTTCAGGCCGTGCCTGCGATGCCGCCCGGAGGCCGCCCCTGGCAGCCCGGCTGCTGCCGGCGTGCATACCACGCTGGCACGAGCGGTCAGGCTGGTGGAGGAAGGCGCTCTGGACACCCATTCAGTACCGGAGCTGGCTGAACGCCTGGGCATTACCGATCGCTACCTGCGCCAGCTCTATAAGCGCCACACCGGCGTAACGCCCCAGCAACATGCCCAGGCCCGACGCCTGTTACGGGCAAGGCAGCTGATCGTGGACAGCAACCTGAGCATGACCGAGATTGCCGAGATCGCCGGTTTCCGCAGCCTTCGACGCTTCAACCATACCCTGAAAGAAACCTATGGCGATGCTCCCACAGCCTATCGCCGTGGCCCCAGACAGCCGGCCAGCAACACCCGCCGCAGCCCCGATGATCCCTTCAAGCCGGCTCGCGATGATCTCGTCCTGTTCCTCCAGGCACGACCGCCCTTTGACAGCGATGCCCTGCTGGCGTTCTTCCGTGCCCGCGCCATTCCCGGGCTGGAAGCAGTGGGCGATCAGTATTACGCCCGTGCGATTGAGATCAATGGTCGGCCGGGGCTGGTGATCTGCCGGCCGCGGACTGACCAGCCGGGTCTACAGGTGATCGTCAGGGGGCCGGCACGGCAGGCCATCCTCGAGGTGAGCGAGCGGATACGCCGGCTGTTCGATCTGGACGCAGATCTGGCCACCATCGCCGGCCACCTGTCCCGGGATCCACTGTTGCGCCCCGTCGTTACACAGCGCCCCGGCCTTCGCGTACCCGGATGCTGGGACCGGTTCGAGTTCGCCGTGCGGGCTATTCTGGGCCAGCAGATATCCGTAACCGCCGCCCGCACAATTGCCGGTCGGCTGGTCGCCCGCTATGGAACTCCCCTTCCGGAAGACCTGACGGCTGGTACCGGCATCACTCATCGATTCCCGGAGCCAGCGGACCTGGCAGCGCAACCACTGGATAAACTGGGACTGCCCCGCAGCCGGGCAGAAACCCTCGCCCGAGTCGCTGCAAGGTTTGCCGAACCCGGTTTTGCCGAGCTGGATGGCAGTACCCTGCTGGAGCAGCTTGCCCCCCTTCGCGGTATCGGTCCCTGGACACTCAACTACCTGGCCCTGCGCGGCCTGTCCGACCCCGACGCTTTTCCGGCCAGCGACCTGGGCATCCTCAAGGCCGCAGCCAGCCTTGGCGGACCAGCCAACGCCAAAGCCCTTACCCGTCACGCTGAACGCTGGCGTCCGTGGCGGGCTTATGCCGCCCAGTATTTGTGGGCCACGCTGGCCGACCATCCACCCCGGCAGGAGACCACGCCATGAACACAGTCATCACTATCAGCCGCTTTCCCAGCCCCGTCGGCCCCCTGAGCCTGGCCACGGTGGATGGCAAACTGGTCCACCTGGACTTCGACGGCAACGAAGACCGTATGCACGCCCTGCAGGCCCGGCGGTTCCGCCACCCTCAGTGGCGGGAGCAGCCGCACTCCGCCCCCAGCGCCATCACCGAGTGGCTGGAGGCCTACTTCGCCGGCGAGCTTCGGCCCCTGCCAAGGGAGCAGATCCAGCTGACCGGCACCGACTTCCAGCAACGCGTCTGGCAGGGGCTCATCGACATCCCGACGGGGGAACATCGCTCCTACAGCGCCTTGGCCAAAACCCTGGGTAACCCCAAAGCGGTGCGCGCCGTGGCCCGGGCGAATGCCCTCAACCCAGTGGCCATCCTCATTCCCTGCCATCGGGTGATCGGTGCCAACGGCACGCTCACCGGCTACGCCGGCGGTATTGAGCGCAAGGCCTGGCTGCTCGACCACGAGGCAAAGTACCTGAAGGCCGTTTAATCCAACGGGGCTGGGCATTTGCGTCGATAACGGCCACAATCACGGCACGGATGTCCCTTGTAAGGATAAGGAGCCCAGCCGAACATGCCACCACACACGACCCACGCCCAGCCCCCGGGCGCGCAGGAAGACAAACGCGCGCTCTGGTCCTGGGCGCTGTACGACTGGGCCAACAGCGCCTTTTTCACCATCATTCTCACCTTCGTTTTTGCCCAGTACTTCAGCGTATCGGTGATGCAGGACGAAGTGGCGGGCACCAACGCCTGGGGCAACATCGTGGGCATTTCCGGTATCTTTATCGCCATCCTGGCGCCGATACTGGGCGCCATTGCAGACCAGTCCGGGCGGCGCAAACCCTGGTTCATCACCTTCACCCTGCTGTGCGTGCTGTCTTCCGCCATGCTGTGGACCGTCACACCGGATCAGGACCAGTTCTGGAACGCCGCGCTGTGGGTCGGCCTGGGCACGCTCGGTGCCGAATTCGCGTTTATCTTCTACAACTCCATGCTGCCGGACCTGGCCAGCCGGGAACGCACCGGCCGCTGGTCCGGCTGGGCCTGGGCACTGGGTTACGTGGGTGGTGTGACAAGCCTGGTGGTCGCGCTGTACGGTTTTATCGAGACCGACGCCAATCTCTTCAACCTGGACCGGGACCAGGCCGAACACGTGCGCGCCACCTTCGTGCTCGTGGCCGTCTGGTACCTGGTATTCGCCCTGCCCGCCTTTATCTTCACCCCGGACCGGCCACCCACCGGCCTGGGCCTGGCGGCTGCCACCCGTGCCGGGTTCGTGCAACTGAAGGAGTCCATCGCCAACGTCCGCCAATACAAGGACATTGTGCGCTTCCTGATCGCCCGTATGCTGTACACCGACGGTCTGGCCACCATCTTCACCTTTGGGGGTGTGTACGCCGCCGGCACTTTCAACATGGGCCCCACCGAAGTCCTGCAATTTGCCATCGCCCTGAACGTGACGGCAGGCCTGGGGGCCCTGGGGTTTGCCTGGATTGACGACGCCCTGGGCGGACGCAACACCATCCTGCTGGCACTGGTGGGATTGGGCAGCAGTGCGCTGGCCATCCTGCTGGTGGATGGCGCCACTGCCTTCCTGGTGTGGGGCATGATTCTGGGCATTTTCGTGGGACCGCTGCAATCCGCCAGCCGGTCACACCTGGCCCGCGTTGCCCCACCCCACCTTCAGACCCAGATGTTCGGTCTGTTTGCCTTCTCCGGCAAGGCCACCGCATTCGCGGGCCCCCTGTTGGTGGGCTGGGTCACAGCTGTCACCGACAGCCAGCGCTGGGGCATGAGCACCATCCTGATATTCCTGCTGATCGGTTTCCTGCTGATGCTGACGGTACCCGCAACCGAAACCAAGGAGGTCGAAGAAACCGCCTAACGCCCGCCGCTTTCCGGCGGAGCCCACAGCGGCACTTCTTCTCGGGTGGGAGGTTGCCAGTCCTGCTTCATAACATGGCTGAGGGTGTCTTCCAGCTTCATGAACAATTCGCCGTAACGGGGGCTAAAGCTGATGCCCGATTCGATATCCTTCCAGGCTTCGTGCAGTTCAGCCTCATGGGCTTTCTCGTTATTTACAAAGGCCCAGGTCATCTGGCGGGCTCGCAAGGGGTGTACGCCAAACGCCGTAAGCGCCTGACCGCCCAGCTCCAGGGCGGAATGATAGGTTTCGCTGACCACGTCATCGGCGCCCGCGTCCCGCAGATCATACCCATGGCCCCGATCAAAGGCTCGCGCCAGAATCCAGACACCCGGGAAGTGTTGCTTGACATGGTGCACCAGGGCCACTGCCCGCTCCCGGTCATCGATGGCCACCACCAGCAGGCGAGCGTCGGCGATACCGGCGGTTTCCAGCAGGTCCATCCGGCTGGCGTCGCCAAAATAGCTCTTGATGTTGATGCGGCGCAGGTTCTCGATCTGATCCAGCGCCAGATCCAGGGCCACAATCGGAATGTTGTTGGCGCGCAACAAGCGGCAGACTATTTGCCCGAAACGCCCCACACCGGCCACAATCACCGGCGCCTGTTCCTCGATGGTATCCGCATCCTGCTGCTCGTTACGGGCTTCGCGGTATCGCGGCAGGATCAGGCGGTCATAGGCGATGAACAACAACGGCGTGAGGAACATGGACAGCGCCACCACCAGGGCCAGCACCTGGGCAATGTCCATGGGTATCACCCGGTTCTGCATGCTGTAAGTCAGCAGCACAAACCCGAATTCACCGGCCTGGGCCAGTCCCAGGGTAAACAACCAGCCGTCCCGGCCACGAAGCCCGAACAGCAGCGCCAGCAACAACAGAACCCCCGCCTTGACCAAGATTACCAGCAGCCCCAGCGTCAGCACCGTGCCCCACTGTGCCGACAATACATCGAAATTGATGCCGGCACCGACGGTGATGAAGAACAGGCCGAGCAGCAGGCCTTTAAACGGCTCAATGTTGGCCTCGAGCTCATGACGGAATTCGCTGTTGGCCAGCACCACGCCAGCCAGGAAAGCGCCCAGCGCGGGTGACAGGTTCACCACACTCATCAGTGCGGCAATGCCGATCACCAGCATCAGCGCCATGGCGGTAAACACTTCCCGCATACCGGACTGCACCACATAGCGGAACAGCGGCCGACTCAGATAGTGACCGCCCACGATCACCGTAGCCACCGCGCCAATCACGACCAGCGCATGGGCCCAGCCGGGCAGATCCGCCACCAGGCTGAAACTGCCGTGATGGTCCGCTTCTGCCGAACCAACCGCCGCCAGCCCCGACACCGCCAGCAGCGGAATTACGGCAAGCATGGGAATCACGGCAATGTCCTGGAACAATAACACCGAGAAGGCCCCGCGACCGCCCTCGGTCTTGCTCAGCCCCTTTTCATTGAGGGTTTGCAGGACAATGGCGGTGGAGGACAGGGAAAAGATCAGACCCACCGCGATGGTGGTTTGCCATGGCAGCCCCAGCCACCAGGCAATGGCCATACCCGCAACGGAGGTCAGCACCACCTGCAGACCACCCAGTCCCAGTAAACGGACCCGCATGGCCCACAAGGATTTCGGATCCAGCTCCATGCCCACCAGAAACAGCATCATCACCACGCCAAATTCGGCGAAGTGCTGGATGGTGGCGGTCTCCTGGCCCACCAGCCCGGTTACCGGCCCGATCACCACCCCGGCCACCAGATAGCCGAGCACCGACCCCAGCCCCAGGCGCTTGGCCAACGGTACCGCGACAACCGCCGCCAACAGATAAATAAACGCCTGGATAAAGTATTCCGTCATCGATGCTGTTCCGTTTCCGATTGATCGTTCGGGTCACACCCCGTCTCCGCACTCTTTTGCCTCCCTTCAGGTTAGCGAAGGATCAAATTTTCGGAAACCGTTCTTTCCGGAATTCTTGACTGTATACATGGCCTTGTCGGCCTGGGACATCAGCGAGCAGAAATCGTCAGCGGTGCCAGGAAACGTTGAAATGCCGATGCTGCAACCCACGGTGACCGTGCCCTTGTTCAGCTCAACCGGCTCGCTGACCTGAGCGATAATACGTTCCGCAAGGGGCTCAAATGGATAACTTTCGGAATCGTCCGCGGTGCCTTCCACCAGAAAGGCGAACTCATCGCCCCCCACTCTCGCCACCATTTCACCCGCGCGCTGGATCTGCCGAAACCGTTCCGAGATTACCTGCAGCAGGTGGTCGCCAGCCATGTGTCCATACTGGTCATTTACTTCTTTGAAGCCGTCTATATCAACCAGGTAAAGCGCCACCTCGCCTGCCTGGTTCCGGCGCTGCAGGGCAATGGCAGACTCGAGGCTTTCTTCGAACGCCGCCCGGTTATGCAGCCCGGTGAGTGAGTCGTGGGACGCCCTGTAAAGGATCTCCGCCTCCTTGCGGCGGTCTTCGGTGATATCGCGGGCAATGGCAAACAGTTTGGTTGTGACATGGGTAATGGCGGGGCAGTACCAGGCAATCCATCGCCAGCTGCCGTCCTTGGCCCGATAGCGGTTTTCAAAACTGACACTGTCGTACCCGGCTCCCAGCCCCTCCAACTCCCTGGTCGTTCTGGCCACATCGTCCGGATGCACAAAGTCCACAAACGGACGTGACAGCAACTCCTCCCTTGAATAGCCCAGGGTATTGGCAAACGCGGCATTCACCTGTTTGAAGTAACCATCCAGCCCGGCAATGCACAGCATCTGAACGGAGTGTTCGAAGAACCACTCCCACTCCTTCAGGCTGCGGTCGTATTTCTCCAGTTCGCTGGACATTTGCAGCTTGGTATCCAGCAAGTCTTCACGTTCCCGCTCCAACACCCTGAGCCGGGTCTCAAGATCCTCCAACCGCTCGGCCTTTTGACGCAGCCTGGCGATAATCTTGTCATTCGGATCATCCGCTGTACCCATAGGCGCCAGCCTCCAAACAGCAACTTTCACCTGTCAGGGAATATCGCCAGGTGCAAAAACGTAAGAACCCACGCTTTCAACATAGCACCCACAATTGGAACTGTGAACAAATGTTCAATTATAAGGGCGAGGCACAATGGGCTTGCTCTCAAACACGCCGCCAGTCATTCATTGCCTCCAGCCGGCGGCGCATGCTCCGCACATGGCTGCCTTCCCAGTAGAGCTGGCGACAGGTGGCGCAGGCCCACACTTTATGTGCATCCAGCGCGGAGGCACCGGGGTAGAAATGCTGTATCTCCCACTCACTGGCGGCAAAAAGCGGTGTATTACAATTCTTACAGCGGCTGAAAGGAGCAAAGCACCAATCCAGATCCAGCCTGAGGGTCAGCTCCTTCAGGCGTGCCTGCTCATCCTGAGCGGTCAGGTAAATCACGTAGGAAGGGGCGATGGTAAAGTTCAGCAAGTCTGTATCGGTAGTGATCAGCCAACGCTGCTCGGCCCGCGCCAGGTCCACCAGTTGCCGGTCCGGTGCCCCCTGAACGGGCGAGGACGCATCGTAACCGGCAACGCGAAGCCATTGTGCCAGGCTGTTCAACATCTCGTCGCATAAAAAGCGCAGTGGTGCCAATGAACACAGACTGCCGTCTATCATCTTCATGGAATCCTGACTGAAACCTGCCCTGCTTCCTCCAGCTTAGCTGTTTTCAGTCTCAGGTCTCAGCCTTTCGGTACATACGGCCGCACATCCCAGCAGAAATAGCGTTTCAGGACACTGTTGGCTTCATGCTCTTTCTGGCGCCAGCCGTAGACCTTGGGCTTGTTGGTCTCAATGGCGAGGGTACCAAACACCAGCCAGTCGTAAATCGCCAGCGTGGAGGTCACATTCTTCGCTGAGTTGGGACCACGGGCATGGTGATGATGGTGCTGGGTCGGGAACACCAGTACATGAGCCAGCGCCCACATGGTCTTGCGCACCCAGGCCCAGCGATGGTTATGGAAATACAGATCGTAATTCCAGTTGACGTGGGTATGGGCCGCCCAGAAACCCTTGAATGCCGTGGCAATCAGAAAGACATCCACCAGCCCCAGGTAAAGACACAGCAACTGGAAGGTATAATTGGGCATGATCAGCCACCAGGCCCAGCCGTTGACGAAAGTCTGGGTCACCGACAGTTTCCCTTTGTTATCCGTACCGCCAGACATGTGGTGTGGCCGGTGACTCATCTTGTAGAACGCCTGGACCCACTGAAGGATTCGGTTGTTGGGGCGACGCCGGTGAGCGAACAGGTGGAAGCTGCCGTGAATGAACTCCTCCACGCAGAAAAACACGATCAGCGTCGGCCAGAAGTAAGCCTGTTCAAGCCAGGCCAGTGAACCGGCACTGCCGGGAACCAGCGTTGACAGGCCAAGGGTCAGCACCAGCAATACCAGCGGACGCTGAACCGCCACCATCATGAAGGTCGCGAGAAAAGCCATCCGCCAGTCTTGTTTACTCTTCCGACCCTCGCGGGTGCGGCCACTGACCACCTCCCAGACAGCGGTCACCACAATGAAAGACGTTACCAGCATCGTCAGTTTTTGATCATCCATTTTTGTTCTCCCAGACATTGGCTGCAGGCATGTCTTCTGACGTTAATGGCACCCTGTATATTTTTCTATTCAATATTTGGTATAAGTATTATCCATGAAGCTGAATTTACGCAGTGTCGACCTCAACCTGCTGCCCGTGTTCGATGCCATCATGGAAGCCGGTCAGCTCTCCCGCGCCGCAGAGACTCTGGGTATGAGCCAGCCGGCCATCAGTGCCGCCCTGCAGCGCCTGCGCCAGACTCTGGATGACCCACTGTTTGTGCGCACACGTCAGGGCATGTTGCCCACGCCCCGGGCCCGGGAACTTCACAGTAGCCTCAACCAACAACTGGCCGCCATGCGTGACACCCTGGACCCGGCCAACCGTTTCGTGCCCGCCACCAGCCAGCGTCGCTTTCGCGTGCTCAGCAATGACTATTTCGAAATGGTGGTGTTGCCTCCGCTTCTGGCACGCCTGCAAACGGAAGCGCCGGGGGTAGTGGTGGAAGTGGCATTGGCCGGTGACGACGTGCCGCAGACCCTCTGCACGGCACAGGCCGATCTTGCCGTGGACGCCTTTGGCACCGAGAACGACCAACTGCACCGGCAGGTGCTGATGACGGAGAAACTGGCGGTCGTGGCGCGGCAGGGGCACCCGACACTGCGTGGCAGCTGCACCAAACAGCAGTTTCTGGAGGCTGAACACGTGGTGTTACCTGACCGCAATCGCCGCCTGCCGCTGGATCAGATCCTCAACGAACCCGGTTGGCAGCGCCGCACCGGCGCACGGGTCACCCAGTTCGCCAGTATGTTGGCCACCTGCAGCCGATCCGACATGATTGCCACCGTCCCGGAGCGCATGGCACAGCAATACGCCGAGGCGCTGGGACTACAGACCCTGCCTTTTCCGATCGACATTCCCCCGCTACCGGTCTACCTGATGTGGGCCCCGGTGCTCGATAACGACCCCGCCCATCAATGGTTTCGGCAGCGCTTGCTTGAAAGTGTCGTGGACTGATTGAATGGGTATATCTGGCGGCGGTCTTTCAAGACTTATGGACCCGAAATCGGGATAATACCAGCCAGTACCCAATAGCCCGCTCAATTCTGTAAACCCGGTATCCTGTTCATGGAAATCAAAGTTAACTTTCTCGAAAACCTCAGACTTGAAGCCAAGTTTGATGATTTCACCGTCACCACTGACCAGCCCATTCGCTACAAGGGTGATGGCTCCGCCCCGAGCCCGTTCGATTATTTCCTGGCCTCGTCGGCCCTCTGTGCGGCCTACTTTGTCCGGGTTTACTGCAAGGCACGGGACATTCCCACGGAAAACATCCGCCTGTCGCAAAACAACATTGTCGACCCGGAGAACCGCTACAACCAGATTTTCAGAATTGAAGTGGAGCTGCCGGAAGATATTTCCGATAAGGACCGCCAGGGCATCCTGCGCTCAATCGACCGCTGTACCGTGAAGAAAGTGGTGCAGACCGGCCCTGAATTCCAGATTGAAACCGTCGAAAACCTCGACGAAGACGCCCAGGCCCTGCTGATGGCCGCGCCGGAAGGCGACTCCAGCACCTACATCGTTGGTAAGGACCTGCCGCTGGAGCAGACCATCGCCAACATGTCCGGCATTCTGGCGGACCTTGGCATGAAAATCGAAATCGCCTCCTGGCGCAATATCGTGCCCCATGTGTGGTCGCTGCACATCCGCGATGCCGCCTCGCCCATGTGTTTCACCAACGGCAAGGGCGCTACCAAGGAAAGCGCCCTGTGCTCTGCGCTTGGCGAATTCATCGAACGCCTGAACTGCAACTTCTTCTACAACGACCAGTTCTTCGGCGAGGAGATCGCCAACAGCGACTTCGTACATTACCCCAACGAGAAATGGTTCAAACCCGGGCCGGATGACGAGCTGCCCGAGGGCATACTCGATGAACATTGCCTCGCCATCTACAACCCCGAGGATGAGCTTTGCGGCTCACACCTGATCGACACCAACTCCGGCAAAACTGAGCGTGGCATCTGCTCCCTGCCCTTCGTGCGCCAGACCGACGGCGAGGAGGTCTACTTCCCCTCCAACCTGATCGAAAACCTGTACCTCAGCAACGGCATGAGTGCCGGCAACACCCTGCAGGAGGCACAGGTACAGTGCCTGTCGGAGATCTTCGAGCGGGCGGTGAAAAAGCAGATCATCGAGGGAGAAATTGCCCTGCCGGACGTGCCCCGGGACGTGCTTGAGAAATACCCGGACATTCTCGAGGGCATCGAGGCCCTGGAAGCCCAGGGCTTCCCGACACTGGTGAAGGATGCCTCCCTGGGCGGTCAGTTCCCGGTGATGTGTGTCACCCTGATGAACCCCAGAACCGGCGGCGTGTTTGCCTCCTTCGGCGCACACCCAAGCTTTGAAGTGGCACTTGAACGCAGCCTGACGGAATTGCTCCAGGGCCGCAGCTTCGAGGGCCTGAACGACGTACCAGCTCCCACGTTCAACAGCCTGGCCGTCACCGAGCCCAACAACTTCGTCGAACACTTTATCGATTCCACCGGTGTGGTGTCCTGGCGCTTCTTCAGCGCCAGATCCGATTACGAGTTCCGGGAGTGGGATTTCTCCGGTACCAACGCGGAAGAGGCCGAGGGCCTGTTCGGCATCCTCAGAGACATGGGCAAGGAAGTCTATGTGGCCGTGTATGAAGAACTGGGCGCACCGGTCTGCCGCATTCTGGTGCCGGGTTATTCTGAGGTGTATCCGGTCGAGGATCTGATCATGGATAACACCAACATGGCGTTGGACTACCGTGAAGACATCCTCAACCTGCACCGCCTGAGTGACGAGCAACTGGCCGATCTGGTCGAGCGCCTGGAAGCCAGCCAGCTCGACAACTACATGACGATCATCACCCTGATTGGTGTGGAGTTCGACGAAAACACCGTATGGGGTCAGCTCACCATCCTCGAGCTGAAAATCCTGATCTGTCTCGCCCTGCAATGGCACGAGGAAGCCCTCGAGTTTGTCGACATGTTCCTGCAATTCAACGACAACACCGTCGAACGCGGTCTGTTTTATCAGGCGGTGCAGGCGGTACTGGAAGTCACCCTCGACGACGAGATGACGCTGGACGACTACCTGACCAACTTCCGGCGCATGTTCGGGGACGACACCATGAACGCCGTCGTCGGGTCAGTGAGTGGCGAGGTGCGTTTCCACGGCCTTACCCCGACCAGCATGCAGCTGGAAGGGCTCGACAAACACCTGCGGCTGATTGAAAGCTACAAGAAGCTGCACGCAGCCCGGGCGGCTAGGGCCGGTGCATAGTCATTGCGAAACCCATAATAGCTGCGTTGCCAGAAGTCGGTTTCCATGTCGGTTGTGATGGTTACCTTTTCGGGTGTCACGGTGCTGTGTTGGGGCTGGTTTAGCCAGGTGCCTCGGCTGAAATCGACTGTCATGAAGCACCTTTCACTTAAACGGTTAAACTTTGGCCTTTAGCCCATACCTTTACCCGACATCAAGCCGGCAATATCCGAAGTAGACAGTGCCTTGATCTCGCGGGTCTCCTGACCCGCGTATGTCGAATCCTCAGACGCGAGCGCTCCTGCCCACCACAGGGACCTGCTTCGTTTTACATCACACTAGAGGTTTTAGCGCACTGCGCAATCGTTGGGTTAGATGTTTTGGGTGGGCTTTACAATCCATCCGCCCAATAAATTCATCGCGGTAAAGTAACGGTAGGCAAAAGTAGCCATACTGACGTTTGGCCGCGGGTACATAGCATTCCAGCTGATAGTCGTATTGAAACAGTGCCTTGAGCCGTTCGCGCTGAATGACACTGTTGTCGAATGGCGAAAGAATCAGCATGCGGTTGTTCAACCGGGGAAGGGGGCGTTCGAGCGCACCCGTTCGGTCAGGTCATAGGTTTTTTGGAAACCTTCGCGGTCGCTGACCATCAGGTCGCCTTGCATATACAGCTGTTCGAGTGCCCTTTTGGCTGGCTTCCAGTCCCACCAGCCCGAACGTTTCGTGGCGTTGGTTTCTACATCCCGGGATCGTAGCGGGCCATCTGAACGTATGCGGGCCAACAGTTCACCCATGAGCTTCTTGTCACGGGTTCTATACCAATGGGTTTGGCCGCTTTTAATGGCGTGTTTGTAGGGTAAGGAGAAGCGGAAATCGGCGATGGGCAGAAAAGCTGCCGCGTGTGCCCAATACTCAAAAATATCGCCATCGCGCAACATTTGATTTGTCATGGCTGGCTTGAACTTAGGCACCCTGGAGTACAAAACATGATGGTGTGCCCGTTCCACCACCGATATGGTGTCAACCTGCACATAACCTATGTGGTTGATCGCTTTACGCGCCCCCGCCAAACCTCGCCCATAGGGCTGAGCCTGCAGCAAACCTTGTGCAGCCAGGGCAAGGCGCCGTAAGCGTACCAGCTCTTGTGAACGTTTAATTTCAATCATGGTCATCCTTGCCTAACAGGACCGTAGAAAAACCACCCAAGACAGCTCGTTTACACACCAGGCTTCTTGCCCCGGTCCGCGGGCGGCTTGGGCTTGGGGGGGCTGCCGGGTACCCACCAGCGGCCGGCCTCTGCGGCAGCCTGTTCCGGCGGCATGCCCCGGGTCTTCCACATGGAGAAGAGGATCGAGCCGCCGATCAGCGCGGCCGTGATCAAGAGCGCGACTTCCGTCGGAATCACCTTGGCGTCAAACCAGGCATTGAGAATCATCTTCACGCCCACGACCACCAGCACTAGCGAAAGACCGTATTTCAGGTAATGGAAACGGTGGATGACGCCCGCCAGAGCGAAGTACAGGGCGCGCAGACCAAGGATGGCAAAGACGTTGGAGGTATAGACCAGGAAGGGGTCGGTGGTGATGGCGAAGATCGCTGGAATGGAGTCCAGCGCGAACACTACGTCGGTCAACTCCACCACGACCAGCACGACGAACAGCGGTGTCACGTAGCGCACGCCGTTCTGGACCGTAAAGAAATGATGGCCGACGAAGCCGTCGGTTACACGAAAACGACGGCGGATAAAGTTAACCACGCGGTTGTTCTCCATGTCCGGTTCCTGTCCCACCGTCACCAACATCTTGATGCCGGTGAACAGGAGGAAGGCACCGAACAGGTAGATAACCCAGTGGAACGCCTCGATCACAGCCGCGCCGGTCAGGATGAGGGTGGCGCGCATCACCAGCGCGCCCAGAATGCCCCAGAACAGCACCCGGTACTGATACTGGGGCGGAACGGCAAAGTGCGTGAAGATCAGCACGAAAACAAAGATATTGTCGACGCTGAGGCTCTTCTCGATGAAGTAACCCGTCAGGAACTGATAGCCGGCGGTCTCGCTCATGAAAACGAACACGCCGGCCGCGAAGATCATTGCCAGCACGATGTAGCCCAGGCTCAGCCAGAGCGCATGCCTGATGGTGATTTCCTTGTCGCCCCGGTGCAGAACGCCGAGATCGAGTGCTAGCAACAGGAGCACGAACAGATTAAAGCCAACCCATGGCCACAGCGAGTCCATATATCCTCATCCTTACTCAGCGTTTATCAGTGACTGATCCGCATGCCGTAGCGGGCATCCCCTTGACCACATTGATACTGATTGAGCCTTGTCATTCGTCCGTGTCGGGAACTTCCTGGCTAAGCCATTCCCGCAGACTGTCACCCAGGTGTGACTGGGGATAGGACCGGTTTTCCTCCTCCATACCGATCTCTTCTTCCCAGGTTCTGATTTGCGTGTTGACCTGCTCGAACATGGCCTCGGGATCGTCGAGTGACAGGCCCACGCTCTGATACACGGCCTTGGTGAACCAGGTCATTTCCGAGTCGTCGCCGCAGCCGAAGGACGTGCGGTCTTCCCGGGCGGAGGTCATGATCAGTGTATCGCTGTCTTTGAGTTGGTTGAGCCAGTGGCCGGAGTAGCACGCAGAGACCACCAGCAGTTTCCGGCGGGCGTTCAGTGGCTCCAGCATCTCCGCAAAGGCCTTAGGCGACAGGTCCGGCAGTTCGATACCGGGTTGCTGCAACAGCAGTTGCCCATCTTTCCTGCCATGGCTGACCAGGTGAATGACAAGCAGGTCTTCCTCCGGGTTCATTTGCTCATCCAACGCCTTCAGGGCCGTTGCGATGGATGGCCGGGTAGCCAGGGGTAAGGTTTCGTAATCCCGGTGATTGAGCAGCATGATGGCGCGCTTATCCACATCAAACTGCGCCTGCAGGCCTGTTCTGGCCACCTCGATATCGCGCATGAAAACCGACTCGGTGCCGTCTCCGCCCACGGCGAGGAAATAGGCGTCAGTCACACCAGGCCGTTCGAGTGCCAGGCTTTCTATCTGGTTGTTCAGGCGCTGGCGATCCTCGGCAAGGATCTTTTCGGTGAGGGGCGCTGGCGGTTCTTCCGGGGTGTATTCCTCCCTATCTAAAAACTCACCGTATTCCCAGGTGCCCGATAGGCTGTCCATACCCTCCGATTCGTCAGGAAAGGAGTAGGTGCCTTCCCCGTGGTAATACCAGTCACGGAACTCCCCCTCATAGCTGCCATAGTCAGTCATGTGCTTCCCCTTTACCGGGGCGCCATCTTCGAACTCGGCGATATAGACGCTGCCACTGGCTTCGTAACGGCCTTCACCATGGAACTCATTGTTCCGGAATGCTCCCTCATAACGGCTGTCGTCATCTTCAAGCACACCCTGTCCCGACATCAGGCCTTTCTTGAACTCGCCTTCGTAACGCCAACCCGCCGGGGATTCGAGTGTTCCCTGACCATGCCAGTACCCCTCCCGGAACTGACCGCTGTAGACCGTGCCACTGGCAAACTCCTGAACGCCCTCACCATGAAAGAGACCGTCCCGGATATCGCCGGAATAGGTACTGCCATCCGGAAGGCGAGCATCGGGCGACAGCAGTTCTGGTGCGTCGCAGGCTGCAAGTACAAGAACGGCGATCAGTGGCAGGGTCATTCGCAAGGGGCGCTGTAAAACAGTCATCATCTTGTTTTCTTGGTCCTGGGAGGTGTGTGGAAGTTTGCAGCCGCATCCTATCAACATTGGTGACAGGAAATCGCGGAGTGGTTCACTGCACACAGATAGCAGATGTGAGGTCGTTATAGTAACCTTGCCATCACATTCGTGTAACGAATAAACCATTGCTCCAAGGATAGGATGTCATGGAAAGGAAATCCGGGAAATTGCTGGCTGCCGGCCTGGCCTTCGTGCTTTGGGGTGGCTGGGCACTGGTGGTCAACTGGCAGGCCGGCGCGCAGGCGGCGACCATTGCCGCTCTGATACAGGGTTCCACCAGCTTTGTGGTTACCCTGCTTATGGCCGCTGCGGTCACCTGGCAGGTTCGACGTTTCAGGCATCCGGTCTGCCGGGTGCTGGCACCTCCCCTTATTACCGTGTCGGTGACAGGCTCCTTTCTCTTTCTCGTGCATTCGCTGGGGCAGACCCCCGGCTTGTGGCAGACCATTCTTCCGCCCACCACGATCGCTTTTTGCTACTGCCTGTTGCTGAGTGTGCAACTTCAGCGCGAGGCTTCCCTCTCATCAACCCGGTTACCGGTTTCGGATCTCAATAATGATGGATAACGTACAGGGCCAGAGAAGGCCGCTCAAGGTTCGACAGAAACAATGGGCCGGTGGGATTGCCCGCTGGCTGGGGCAGCGCGGGGTAACCCCGAACCAGATCTCGCTGGCGAGCATCGCCTTTGCCCTGGCGGGAGCAGCCGCCTTCCTGATCAGCGGGAACCTCGAAGGCGGCTGGCGCTGGTGGCCCCTGCTGCTGGCGGCGACGATGATTCAGGGGCGCCTGCTGTGCAACCTGTTTGATGGCATGGTTGCCGTTGAGGGCGGCAAGAGCACGCCCGCGGGTGAGCTGTTCAACGAGGTACCGGACCGGGTCAGCGACACCCTGTTGCTGGTGGCGCTGGGCTATTCCCTGCCGGGTTTTGAATCAGCGATATGGCTTGGTTGGTTGGCCGCCTTGCTGGCCGTTCTGACGGCCTATGTCCGGGTGCTGGGCAGCGCTCTCGGCGTGTTGGCGGATTTCCGGGGGCCGATGGCCAAGCAGCACCGCATGGCATTGCTGACGACTGCTTGCGTATTGTCCGTGTTCGACAGCCTGTGGGCCGAACCCGGAATGGCGCTGTGGCTCGCGCTGGTGCTGGTGGCGGCGGGCAGTGCCGCAACCTGTGGGCGGCGACTGGCAGGCATACACGCGCAACTGAATCGCGAGGAGGGCTGAGCCATGGATCTGTCGTTCCTGCTGATCCTCTCACTGCCGACCAGCGTCCAGTACGCCATTGCAGGATTGTTCCTGCTGTTGGTAGCCGGCTCCGTGGCGGAGCGGGTACTGGCATCCCGCATGGAAGCCGAGGCCCATCGCGAGCTGCGCCAGCGCATCAACTCCTGGTGGATCATGGTCGGGATCCTGCTGGTGGTGCTGATCATCGGTCGTGGGGCCTCGCTGGTGTTCTTCGCGGTGCTGAGTTTCCTGGCCCTGCGAGAGTTCTTTTCCATCCTGCCGGTGCGCCATACCGACAGACGGGTAATCCTGGCCCTGTACCTGATGATCCCGGTGCACTATTACTGGATCAGCCTGGAGTGGTACGGCGTGTTCATCATTTTTATTCCGGTGTACCTGTTCCTGTTCATCCCCTTTGCATTGCTGATGCTGGGGGAAACCAAAGGCTTTATCCGCTCCGCCACCTCTTACCAGTGGGCGGTGATGACCACGGTCTTTGCCATCAGCCATGTGGCCTACCTGCTGATCCTGCCCGCGGAGCGGAACCCCGCTGGCGGGCCCGTCGGGCTGGTGCTGTACCTGCTGTTCCTGACCCAGTTCAACGACGTGGCCCAGTATGTCTGGGGCAAGACCCTGGGCAAGCGCAAGATCGTGCCGAAGATCAGCCCCAACAAGACCTGGGCGGGATTTGTCGGTGGCGTGGCGACCACCATGGTACTGGCCATGCTGCTTGCCCCCTGGCTTACCCCCCTGTCCATGCCGGAGGGATTGCTGGCGGGGCTATTGATCGGGGTTGCGGGCTTCGTGGGCGACCTGACCGTGTCGGCGACCAAGCGGGACCTGGGCATCAAGGACACCGGGCGACTGATTCCCGGGCACGGCGGCATCCTCGACAGAATCGACAGCCTGATGTACACCGCGCCGCTGTTCTTCCATTACCTCTACTACCTCAAGTATTAGGGGGTAGCTATGTTTAGCAACGCGCTGAAAAAACTGTTCTTCCTGATCATCGTCAAGCCTGTGGTCTTCATTGGTCTGGGGGTCAACCTGTTCAATCGGGAAAAGCTACCGGATTCAGGGCCGGCCATTATCGCGGCCAATCACAACAGCCACCTCGATACCATGGTGCTGATGTCGCTTTTCCCCCTCGGGCAACTGCCCAGGGTACGCCCCGTTGCCGCTGCGGATTATTTCCTGCGCAACAGGCTGATGGCCTGGTTTGCACTGCGGGTGATCGGGATCATCCCCCTTGACCGCCAGGGCCAGGCAGCGCGGGATGAGCTGTTTGCAGAATGCCGGGCGGCACTGGAGCGGGGCGAGATACTGCTGGTGTTCCCGGAAGGCAGCCGGGGCGCACCAGAACAACTGCAGCCATTGAAGAAAGGGGTCTACCATCTGGCAAAGTCCGCGGGCATGACCGGCGTCACTACCGTGGTGATGCATGGCCTTGGCAGGTCGATGCCCAAGGGTGGATCCATGCCGGTCCCCTTCAACTGTGACGTGGTGGTGGGGGAAACCCACTACCCCGGTGACAACGCAACGACGTTTATCGACACCCTCAACGGAGCTTTCGAGGAGCAACTGGCCCAGTGCCTGACCCGAAGGGTTGAGGAATAGAGCGTTTTAGTGAACGAGGCCGGGCATCTCTGCGCTCAACCGCTGTTTTAGGGTTACCTGTCCTGTTTGTTTTCTTTCGAATGTATGAGGCGCGAAAATTTAGGCACCACATACAGTACGATCCAGGCCAGAAGGGTACACAAAATTGCCGTCTGCTCTCGCCCCAGGCCGACCGCAATTCCTATCGCGGCGGTAAACCAGATGCCCGCCGCCGTGGTGAGTCCACTTGCATTTTGTTCATCATTGCCATTGATGATCGTTCCCGCACACAGAAAGCCAATGCCGGTAATCACGCCCTGGATAACACGGCTCATTTCCGAGTCAGAGATGCCCACTTGTTGGGGAATCAGGATGAACAAAGCCGCCCCCATGCAAACCAGCATATGAGTACGCACTCCAGCGGCCTTGCCTCGTTGTTCCCGTTCAAGCCCCAGCACGCCCCCTAAAAGCCCAGCGAGCAGGAGCCTGATCAACACAATAAGCATTTCGCCCAGGTCGTTAAGGTCTGAAAACTCGGAAACAACGGTATTGCCGATCAGTGTCATTTCGTCGTTCATAGACGTCTCTTTCATGTGGAAAAGGGGCGGCACCTGCTTAAGTCTAGACCACGGCGAAACTTAGTAATGGTTATGATGTCCGGTTACCCGTTATTTCGGCACGCACATCAACTAGAGTCGCGAAACGGTCTGAATGTCACGGACTTGCACCGGTACAACCATTGAGCCTCCGTGTAAATGCCGTCGAAGTTTTACAGCGTCTCCGTCAATCCTCAGGATAACGCCTTCCATTCGCCGACCACTTTTCAGAGTGATGGATACATCCCGCTGGAGGTACTGCTTCAGATCCGCTGGCGACTCCGGATTGCCGCTGGTTACAGAGTCGGCAGGCGCGGTGTTTTTCTTGTCGGTAGTGGGCGTTTCGGGTTGCTCTGCATCGCTCGCGGCGATGTCCTGCTCGGCCAGAGCGACACTGACAGGCTGCATCCCCGTTCTTTCCGTGCCCATTTTCGGGTTCAGGCGGCCGCTCAGATACACCGGGTCGGGGCTGAGATAATTGTCGTCAAGATCCAGAGCGGGAAAGGGCTCCATTTCAAAGACCAGCTTACTGCCCGGATTGCCGATGTAGTCGCGGTATACCTCGACGAAACTTTCGCTCGGTTTCAGACCCATCTTCTGCCACTCGGCAACCCAGGCTTCCATGTGATGTTTTTGATACTCGGCTATGGTCATGCCGGTCTCCCCGGCACACAGTTCGAGCATGTGACCGAGCTGGCCGTGATCCTCAATGCCAATACTGGCGGAGGATAATGACATTGAGCTGGCAGTTTCGGCAGACAAGCCAGCCTCGTTAATGGAATTCGAACGGTCCAATACCATGTCGAGGCTGACGGCCATCAGATCGCGGAACAGCATCCGGTTGGTAAAGCGTATCCGCATGCCCCCTTCAGACAGTTGGTAGCCCATGGTCATATCCAGCACCAGGCGATCAAAGCCCATGGCATTGATATCACGGCGACTAAACCTTGAACGCCCATTGCATCCTGCCGTTTCCAGTTTGGTATAGAGGCTATCGGCAACCGCGGTGTTTTGCAGGTTGGTCATGAACTCCATATCCGCTACCAGGCCTTCTATCGAAAACTCGAGGCGGTCCGGAATTTGGTTCTCACGCAGTTTGTCTTGCAGGTTCATCAATACCCAGAGATTGCCGGTGTTCAATCCAATCTTGTCGGCGACGATCTCCTCGTTATTCCTCAACGAGACGAAGCGAAGGTCCGTCACCTCAATATTGCCAGACCAGGTGGTGGAAACATCGCCGTATTCCATCCGGACGAATGGCGCGATGGTCCGCTTGATGCTTTCGAGCCCATCAGAGACAGAGCTGGTAATTTTGTACTGAACGAAGGCGAAACCGACCGCAACAGCGACCACGACGATAAGCAAAAAGCGCTTCATAAAGTTCCCTTTTTACAGCATTCCTTAACGGATTCAGGGTTATGGAGAAAGGCGTTCTGAATTTGATGGCACGAAAAGATCATACCTTAACTTTACGTAATGTGGGAAGGCGGGGAGAGGGGCGCGGAAGGAGAGGCACATCCGCGCCGGGGGCGTCCCCTGAGAGCACTTGTTACACATTGACTGAGTACTTGAGGTCACGCGCTTCGTCTCCAGTCATGCCACGAAATCCCCAGCAGTGAGCTGGTTGTTCCTTTATCGTCACCTCGACGTCCACGGGTGAAATACCAACCTCCGACTCAATCCTACTAAATAGCTCCTTTATCAGAGCCTTTTGGGTCTCTGGAGTACGACCCTGCATCATGTTGATCTCAATGACCGTGTAGGCGGGCGTTCTGCCACCTGGATAATAAAAATCCTCGGCGTCCATTGGGATGAAACGATGAGCCCGTTTGTCTTCTGGCATGCCCAGAACTGACCGCATACATCCATGAATGACCTCAGAAAGCTGGGCCTTGACCGGATTAAGATATTCCTTGATTCCATAGATGACTATCACTATGCCTCCTGCATTGTATAACGCCGCTCAGCACACGCGGTTACGAAATGGATGCGGAGCTGCCGTTAATGGTGGTATCGACTGGCATGCGCCAGCTGCGGAACATGCTTTTTCTACTAGACTTACCCCGCAACTCCAGAAGCCAGTAATAACATAGCGGGTCATTAACGGGCAGCCCGGCGGGCACATCAAAACTGAATCTTACAATGCTTTCCCTGCCTTCGGGTTGCACCCGGATCTCCTGTTTTACGCTCCAATATTCGGCATCCCGCGACGAATAATCATTACTCGCTATTGCGTCTTCCTCATAACAAACCAGCTTGATCTCCACCGACTGGCACCCTCGCATAGGCTTCAAAAAACGTATGATCCCCGAAGCCTCCCCACCAACCTCAGGATGAGCACCGAGTTTTAGCAGCGTAGCTCCGTTTTTGAAAAGCTTCCGGCTTGTGTTCAGTCGAGAGGAGAGCATAAAAATCCCGAAAAGCGGGCCACATAACAAATACGGATGAAAAAAATTGCCCAGCGTCACGGCGTAGACGATCAGTGGCAACAGCAGAAAAAACAGCCCTAGAAGATACTGTGACTTTGCCCCTGTTGCCTGCGCACTGCGCGTCCACCGGTCAACCCCGGGATACCCCTGCTCTTTGCGGGATTTTGGTTTCAGGCCGGGTATCGGAATGCTTTTTTTAAATATCACTCGATAGCCTCGGCTCGGGCCCGGTTTGCTTACTGAAATGATTTTTGGGCTTTCATCGCCAAAGTCTGTTCCTGACATATATATTTTCTGTCCCTGAAGTAAATCGGACGCTGAGGTTGCCATAGCCAAAGATTACTTTCTCTGTTTCAGCTAACAAATATGAGCCTCAGTGGGCTTACCCCGACAGAGGTCTCCGGTGGCCGGTCCGAACTGGAGCCTTTAAAAGAATATTGCCGTATCTGTCAGTAATTCCTCGGAGCGTTCGAGAGCTTCGGCAAGCATCTCTGGCGTCAGGTAGTCTTCGTAAGCTTTGATCGCATCGAGTGTCGCTGGCCGCCCTGTGTTTCTATGGAGCGCCAATAGCAAGGCTGCTCCTTCGATCGGACGTGGCGCTTCAAAGTGATATGAGATCGTGGGCGAGTACACCTCTGCGATATCGGGCCCCATCATAATTTGGGCACCCGCTTCAAGCACGGCATCGTAATAATCGGTTTGAGCCATGGCTTCGACCCAGTAGCGAGCCTCTTCCAATTCTCCCTGCTCCCTAAGCTTAATAGCGAGTTTCGACATGGCCTTTGGATAACCATTTTTCGCTGCTTTTTGGAGCCATTTCCTGGCGTCCTCTTGTCGACCGGCTTTCGTCCAGTAAAAACCCTTCTCCTGACCATCAATTAAGTAAGCAAGCCGATATTGAGAGTAAGCGTGACCGGCCTCCGCAGCGCGCTGAATCCACTCCCACTCATCACCTGAATTATTTTGCGCCCGATAGATGGAATGAACCGCTTTCATGGCCTCGGGGTTGCCAGACTCGGCTCGTGGTAATACCAGATCCAAAGCTTTATCAAGCCATTCATCCTGATCCATCCAGCAGCTCCAGAGCCCGCTGCAGTCGTAATCTTTTTGCGCTAATCGCAAAAGGGCGTATATACGACCGCGATCGGCTGCCTGCTGGTAGAATGCCTCGGCCTCCCTATTTAGCTCGCCGCGCCTTTGGATGAATCTCCCCGCATAGTAGAAGGCCTCGGTATAACCCAGATCTGCTGCTTTCTCCAATTTCGGGAAAGCTTTTGAAGGGAAACCGCGTTCATGCCAGGCAAGTCCTTCCCGGAGCATCGTTTCAGATTTTTCAGCGTCGGCTTGCGCCTGTAAGGGAAGGCCTGTAACTAGAAGGCTAGAATACAACAGAAGCTTTATTATCGGCACCAGAAACGGCATTTGGTTCCTCCCTGACCAATGGTGGCCATAGTGTCTCAAAAGCCGTGTACCAAGGGTATATCCATTTCGGCTATTCTATCGCGAACAGTTGTAGTCAAAGGATTGATTAAGTGCGCTATTTTTTAACTTTATTCATTGGTTTAATTATCAACTCTTCTTCCCTGGCGTCCCAGCCTGAGCTCCTTGGAGCCATCTCTGAAGAGGATCTGACGAAAGCGCAAGAACTGGTCAGGCTGGGCGCCAATCCATTCAAGTCTAATGAAAACGGCGATTCGGCGGTCTCCGTCGGCCTGAAGACGTCCGAGGGCAGTGAAGTGCGACAGTGGGCTGAAGCGCTGGCTGATGAAAGTGCACTTAAAGCGAGAGTCCTTCGAAACCTTATTGAATACAACATCCTGACGGTTGCCAAGTTCAGAGCGGAGTTAGAGGAAGCTTCTTTTTACATCGACGCCATTTTATGGGATGGGGAAACCTTGCTGGGGCACCTTTGTCGCCTTAAGGGGAAGGAAGACTATATCTCTGTGCTTTTGGACTTCGGTGCAGATACTGAGATTGCGGGTCCGGATGAAAGGCCCCCGCTTTTCAGCGCTATCCATGTAGGCAACGCAAGAGCAAGTGACATTCTGATTTCAGCAGGAGCCAATCTTGGAGCGTTGGACGATCGCGGGCTTACGCCTTTGCACTTTACCGCAGACGACTGGGGGTATCAGTCTAATGATGCAAAGATTGCTCGCTTACTCATTAAAGCGGGCGCCGACATTAATGCCGCAACCGAATCTGAAGACACTCCTCTGTATTACGCAATATTGTTCGATCGCCCCGAAATTTTCGAAGTGCTTCTAGATGCAGGGGCTGACCCGGACATCCCTTCCGAACGCGGCATGACGCCTCTTATGCAGATTGTTTCGCAACATACTCCCTCCAGATTAATGATGGCTGAAGCACTCATTAAAGCAGGAGCCAACCTCGACGCAAGAAACGTATCCGGCCGGACAGCCCTCCACACAGCCGCCCTGATGGATGTGCTCGGAGGGGAAGGATGTTGCGAGACTTATGAAGAAGCTGATGCCAAGGTTGCTCAGTTGATAATTGACGCGGGAGCGGATATCAACGCCAGAGACGTAAATGGGATGACCCCTTTGTTATTCGCAATTGTAGAAAAGCATCGGAGAGTAACCGAGGTATTACTTGAAGCAGGTGCCGACCCCAATACCCCAAATCATTTTGGCCGGACGCCTCTTGAAATCGCCACATTGTATCGCGATAAGGATTTGGCCAAGTCTATTATTATGGCTGGCGCAGATATCACGCCTGAGATCTGGCGCCGTCTTTCTTCGCAATAATGGAGCTTGCTGGCCGGAAGTTGCGCAGGGGGGCGCTTTATGTCCTATACCCATGTACCGTAGAGCCCGATGGCTTGTAATTTACTCCGATCAGAAATTTAACGCAGAGCGAAGAGGCGTAAAGGCCACCTGTGTGACGCGCATTGTTATGCACTGTTAGACATCCCGCCGCTGCCCGATGCACAGCAATGCCGTAGGTTCCATGCCTGAAGGCAAACTCAATGCTTCCTTCACTCTTGAATCCTCGAACCCTGCCACGAGAACACAACCAATTCCGAGAGCAGTACTCTGGAGGTGGACATTTTGTGCTAAAGCACCGGTTTCCATATAAACATAGCGAGCACCGCGCTCTCCCTGGGGTGGCTGACGTTCAAAGTGCCTAACCGCGTCTCCGAGCTTCGCTGTAACTCCGATGACGATAGCCGCCTCCTTCAACCATGGCTGATCACCAATACCTAGCTCGTGCATGGCTTCTTCCGGAATCCGGTCACCTACAAGCTTCAGCGAATGGCTGTCAGCCATATACTCATAGGTGCCGGGCTCAAGTTCCGATACATGCTGCACCACAATTTGTAGATGCAACGGATAAAGACCACCCGCCGATGGTGTTGCTCTTTTTTGGTCAGGACCTGTTACTCCTTGGGCCGACCAAAGCAATTGGGACAAAACACTTATAGGTAGCGCTGTCTTTGTGTACTCCCTTGTGCTGCGTCGAGCCTCAATACAACCAACCAATGACTCGGAGTCTTGCAATTCCGGTGCAGGTAGCTCGAAGACCATGCATTTACTCCCTATGCGTAACGCCCGGCTAGACATTATGACTCACCACCAGGCGCTGAAGGTGCAAACCGACGACTGAGAGTGCCATCACAGCAATGTTGGTTGTCACAGGATTGAATGCAGCACCTAGCAGCACAGACTGGAACATAGCTACAAACACCAGCAATCCAAACATTGCCACGGCTGTTAGAAGCAAAGGCCAACGTTGGCGCCAAAATAACAGAACAGCAACGGACATTCCGATCTCTAACACTCCACCAATGATTGCCAACTGTTCTGCACCGGCCCTTGAGAAACCGGTGGCCATACTCATTGCCAGCTCATCCTCATGCAGATAGAGCAATTTGGGAACCAAGCCATGATAGAACCATATAAAGGCGATAGTGCATCGGCAGACTGCATAGCTTAAAAATGTACTACTCACCCAGGAACCTTGAATTGTGATCTTTATTCGGAATAACACAGGCCTCGTAGCGACCGAATAGTCTGTAACGATTCAGTGCGACACGATCGTAAAGCCAATCCCGAATAATCGAAGGCACCGCCCAGCCGATACACATGATTGGCCAAGGCCACGGCAATCGCTGCATCACTCTAAAGAATGCTGACGATTTCGTATAAATATTGCCCCCTTCAGCCAGGAACATGGTTTCATAGTGATCGGTTGGAAAACTGTACCATTGCAGAATGGCCTTACCTTCCGGTGACTGAACGGTTGCTAACTTGAATTGGCGCTTCCTATCAAACTTGATAAGAAAACGTGCCCAAACCGAACACAGCCGGCATACACCATCAAAAAGGACCACCCGACCTCCGGCTGCCACACCTGGTGCGATTTCCGATTCTTGAATCATGAATAAGCTAATGCCTGCAGAGGGAATCAAAAGCGGTACGCTTTGTTAACACTGCACCGAGGAGAACGCGTCTCCCCAGGGCAGCAACCTACTGATTAATGGCAGTGGTAAGGCTTTGAACCCGCATGACAGCCATTTTCATCAGTTCCGCCAGAGTGAGCATGGGCTACGCCAACGATCATCATTGAAGCAAACAGGAAAGCGACTAGCTTTTTCATAGAAACACCTTTTTGTTGGAGATATTTTCCATAGTGCCTTCCTTTGCAATGAATCACCCAAATCCGTTGTGAGTGTTAACGCTTTTATTTAGCGGCGACTACGGAGCGCAGTGTAGTAGGCGTCCGGTGTAGGGCCGCCAGGCCCGGAACGCGCTACAACAATTTGTTATGCAATGCCCAGTCTTCGCAAGTCATTCGATACACCCGCACCGGTCGGTTATGAAACTCTTGGAGTGTGTAGTCTCCGAACCCTGCCTTTTCCGTCACCTTAACGGATGCTGTATGCTCCGGCTCGATGATAACAATTACCGACTCACAGTGTTTTTGATCGAAGGCATATTGGAGAACACCTTTGACAGCTTCTGTCGCAAACCCCTGATGCCAAAATCTGCGCGCCAAGCGATAACCTAGATTGACTTCTTCAGCCTCGCCAACCAATTCCGGCCCAACGCCACAGAAGCCAATAAAATCACCTGACTCTTTCTCGCACAATGCCCACCGCCCGATTCCATGAGAGGCATAGCACTCAAGGCACCAATCTATAAATTTTTTGGTAGCTTCTTCATCACAAACTCCCCGAACGGAAAACTTCATGACTTCCGGATCACTGAGAATTGCGGTGAGCACTGGAACGTCTTGATGGGATAACTTCCTTCCAATCAACCTCTCTGTTTCAAACAATTGCACCGAACTCTCCCTGTGCTGGTCCTACCCACGAAAAGGAGCCATGGAAAGGGCGTCCCGCGGCCGCGAACTGCTGCGACTTGTTAAGTGTTTCTCTCACTCCGCATACTGAGGACTTTGCTTACTTAGCCCTCCCCCTACAACAATTGCGGCACTCAAAAGCACAAAGTTCTTCATGATGTACTGACCCTCCAGGGTGAGCCCGTAAGGAAATTGCGTGAAGCACACCTCCGGCACCAAAAACAGAGGCAATACCGTTCCGAACAACTGCAGAAAAAGAAGGCTCAATGCAACCCTCAGCAGTGGTCGAAAAATCAAGCAGACACCAATTAGAACTTCCCAGTAACCGAGAAACGGGATAAAAATGCTCGAAGGAAGCCAGAAAACTGTGTTCGTAATCAGGTCATTGACTGGACTGATCCCTAAAGGCTTGAGCGCACCCAGCCAAATAAAAACGGCCGCAATAGAATAACGCAGAAAAATTTGGCCATGCTTGTGCATCCATTCTGCGGCCATCTTGTCGCATCTTCCAAACGTGAACCCGCCTAGCTTTGGTTCCATCGACATCCTCATAGCAACACTTAACGTCCGGCTCAAGCGCCGGTTTAGAGCCGCGAAGCGGCGGAAAACCGGTCGCTGTGCAGCCGATTGTTAAATCCTTTGGCGTACGGTATCCTGACCATGATCAACATCCTGTACAGGAGCAACCTTATGGATGCCATTAGCTACACAGCCGCTAGAACCAATTTAGCAAAAACCATGGAACAGGTCTGTGAAGACCATTCCCCTGTGATCATCACCCGGAGCAAGTCGCAGTCAGTGGTAATGATCTCCCTGGAGGACTACGAGGCGCTGCAAGAAACGGCATACCTCCTGCGCGCACCAAAAAACGCACGGCGTTTGCTGGAATCCGTTGCCGAG
Organism: Marinobacter alkalisoli; assembly: GCF_045449855.1. Taxonomy (NCBI): domain Bacteria; kingdom Pseudomonadati; phylum Pseudomonadota; class Gammaproteobacteria; order Pseudomonadales; family Marinobacteraceae; genus Marinobacter; species Marinobacter alkalisoli. Next base: position 386,110 of record NZ_JBJJLC010000012.1, read on the forward strand.
CTGGAGCAAGGCGGTGGTCAAGAAAAGGAACTTCTTGAATGAAACTCATCTTCTCCGAGAACGCCTGGGAAGATTATCTGTACTGGCAAAAAACCGACAAAAAGATTCTTAACCGAATCAACAAGCTGATCAAAGAGACCAAGCGAGAACCGTTCGAAGGTGTTGGCAAACCAGAGCCCCTCAAACACAGCCTCGCCGGGTACTGGTCTCGCCGGATCAACGAAGAACACCGAATAGTTTACAAAGTCACGGATGACGCTTTGCTTATCGCCCAGCTCCGGTATCACTACTGATTTAACGCCAGCCATGCATTCTTTTTCTGGTAGCCACGGATCACCCCCTTTCCTTTAAGCCCATCCAGAAATGCAGCTGAGACACCGGAGTAGGCTACCGTGCATTCACGATGAAAATTATCATATCCTCCAAAAACTAACTTCCCATCGCTCTCGATTTGGACATGGATGATTCCCTCCCTTGCGAGGTGATCCTTCTTCGACAACTCCTTCCAAATGTCAGAAAGCGTCTGATCGGTTAATGGGATCACGACGAAATTAAGCTCTGGCGAAACTGTTTGGCGCTTGAGCGTCGACGTTTCTACATACGAGGCGATTGGCCAATCATAAAACTCTAAGTTGGCTAGCGCCCCCTCAAAAGAGATATACGAGTGGTTCGCAAACTCCTTCATCATTGAGAGCAAAAGTCCTGGCTTGTCTCTGGGGTCGATCCAAATCACTGAGTCAGCGTCCCTTGCCTGTACTTGTTATGTGCTGAACTATGAATTACCTGAAAGCTCAATGAGCTTGCTAAAAAAGTAGTGTGCGTTATTGATATCATCCTGGGTATCACCATCCCAGCCTGGAGTATGTTCAAGCTCTTGTTCTAACTCCTTAAGTCGATCATGTAATTCCAAAATCTCAGGAGCTTTGCATTGAGCAGCGATTGTCGGCCACTCGGATTCTGGAATTGGCTCCCAGGGAGCCCGACCTTTTTTCGCTTTTGTTAGCACCTCTTGCAACATACTCATAGCTTTTCACGCATAACATCCGAGTTACCCACAAACAGTAGACGGCGCGTGCCTGGCCTGGTTATGCATTTTCCAATTTTGTGGCTGCTTGTTGGGGTGTAAGCTCTTCCCCCAGCCATATTTCCACTTTGTGGGCCCCAGTACCAAGAGCGATTTCCCGCAGGACTTTCGCCTCTACTTCAGACAATCCACCCTCCGTCATCTCAAGCGGGTGCATCAGTATTTCTGGGCTCTTTTTGAGAAGTTGCTTTGGCAGAACTTTCTTTATGCCTTTCGACAAATGGCGTTCTGCTAATTGGAACTCCCCTATCAGAAGTCGAGATGTACTGAAGGGTTCCGGTGAAGAAACAACCTCGACAACAAGATCACCTGAGACCTTTATGATCTCAAAACGATTTTTCGAGATTTTCACGTAGAGCTTTTCTGTGAACAGCTTTTTGATCAAACTCGTTTCCTATACATAACACAGATGGTAACCGGCGACCTTTTTGGAGCGCAGCGGAGAAAAGGGCGTCCGGTGGACGGTCGCCAGGCCGGGAACGAACTTGAACATTGGTTATGCATCCTTTCCAGCATAGGCCTCTAGCTTTTCAGGAACATAAGGCCAAAACACTACCCAATTTTCTGGTTTGGGGTAGCGCCTCCGGTACTCCTCCCTTTCTCTTTCATTAAGCCTGCCATACCAGTCAACGAATCGGTACCAGTAGTCTTCGCCGGCCCCCATTCGCCAGCCAATAGACCCCAAGGGTATCTCGGGGTGCTGAAGCCATGGCGGCAGCATCTCATTATCCATTAGCCTGCCCCTGCGTCCGTAGTGAGCGCTGCATAACGCCGCTCAGCACGCGCGGTTGCGGAATGGAGGCGAAGCCGCAATGCAGTAACCGTCGCCGTGGCTGGCATGGTTAGCGCCAGAACCCGCCTGGCTGACTCTTAAAAAATCTCCCAGCCCGCGATAAGACCACTTCCCTGCGGGCCGGATCCTGATCTACTTCAAGAAGGAAGTCTGCGACTCCCTCACGAAATGCTGAAGCAAGCGTTTCGATATGGAGGACCTTCGTCGTCAGGCCTGCCCTGTCTATAACAGACTGCAGTTCCTCGGCCTTGCGGTCACCGTAAGCATAGACAAGCTCATCCGCTTTTCCTTCGCTGCTCAGCTTACTTTCCATGGCGTAGTGGTGTGCAACACTGCAGCGAGCTGCATAGAGATCCGTTGCCGTACAGAAGATGCCTTCTTTCCCCAAAAGGTATTTACCACACCAGTGAATATAATCCTGCCTGCTAGGGCTTTCTTTATCTGATGGGCGGCCTAATCCCGAAAAAATGTCGATGCCGGTGTAAATGAGAATGAGCGCTTGTATCCGACAATCGCTTTTGAGGCACAGATCGATTGCCCGGAAATGATCTTGTACGCTCTCAAATAGAGAATCTTGGCTCATAATTTTTCGCTAACGCCCTGAATAAGCCGCCGTTTGGAGCGCCAGCGCAAAACGGTCGGCTTCATTCACTGGTTACGTATCTGTAGAAACATCGTCCCATTCTTGGTCCATGTATCCTACTAACCAGTTAAGCGCGTAATGCCTTTCAAGCACTACGCTTGAATCGATCTCTGAGGGTATTTCTAGCCCGTTTACACGCGCGTCTACCACAGCCCAGTGATAACGGTATATCAGGTCATTGGCATCCAACAGATCTGAAATTGGCCTAAGCTCTGCGTCAGCGATGAATCGCTCTCTAGTCCGTTCTTGTAAGAACGTTACAGCAGCAGGCACATCACATATTGACGTTGGCGGTGCTAACTCTTCAACGTAGCTCAATGCCCAGAGCAAGACCCATGCAGCCTCGTAACGCCAGATAAACTGGGTTTTATCAAATTGGCTAGGATTTTGATCTTCAATAAACCTTCTTTCATTCGGTGACAAAACGGTCGAAAGATCGTAGCTGTTTATCAGATTATCTACGATTTCTTGTTCTAACCCCTCAGCTTTGGCAGCGACGATGAGAAGCGTCATAGCCCGAAGTGCGACCTCTTCCTTTTCCCTTATCAACGCTTCGCTTGCATCTTCGATATAGGGAAGATGAGGATTAATAGGAACATTGCGCTCTTTGAGCAATGCTTCAGAGCGCGCCTTCCTAACTGAAGCCTCTTTGGAGGTTTTCGCTTCCATCTTTTCTATGTGCTCCTTTCTGCTTTCAATGTCAGATGCCAATGTGCCGCTTGACAATAGAGCCAAAATCAATGCGAGAAATACTTTCATGGTCTGTACACGTAACGCCCGGCTCACGCGCCGGTTTGGAGCCGCGTAGCGGCGGAAAAACGGTCGCTGTGCAGCCGATTGTTATACGACTAATGGACACTCTGCCCTTCAGTATTCTTGATTACTGACAGAGAGAGCTCTCCATTGTCCTTTTCGTTTGTTGCCCAGATTACGATTTGGTGGTTCGCAATTTCGTAGTGGAGTCTCACCAGCGGCTCTCGCGCGCTTTCCAATTTGTAGCCCCGAATTCTTACTTGTCCGATAAAGCTTTCAGGAGAAGCTATGGACTCCGAACTTCGGTGAAACTCCAAAGTAATTTGATCTTGAAAATCTTCATCGGTGCTGAACGAGTATGAACCCATCGCGGGATAGCCATCGCCGGCCCGGGCGAAGGGCGCAATCGAACCATCGTAAATACGAATACCGAACGTTTCAGTCAGTGTTCCATTCGCTCCAATTGGTGCATTTGCATCAATTACAATTCGGCTCTCTGAAGAGCCCTTTTTCTTTAGCCCTGATAGTAGCTTCTTAAGCATGGTTCACCGTATAACGCTAATGGTAACCGGCGCCGGAGCGCCAGCGGAGGGAACCAAAAGCGGCACGCTTTTGGCGTCCGGTTGACCGTATGGTTATATTCTCTAGACACAGCAGAAACAGAGCCCACCCCAAAGATCCTGATGCTTAGCTTTCACCTCGATGCCATTTGAGTCTGAATGGATACAAGCCCGAATTCCTTTGCTGGGAGGAAACGCACCTTCCGCATCTCGACGATCCAAGAGATCGAACAATTCATGCTGCTTCGGCTCTGAAATGTAGGGCTTAACGAAACGGAGCGCCTCGTAAACTTCTTGGTTATTCATCAAAGCTGGACCTCCGATAAATATAACGCGAAAGCGCACTGACAGCCAGCCAAGGCCGTCCGCGTGATGCGACCCGTTATATACCAATTAAAACCAAGCCACCTAATATATTTACTTATTCTTTAATCTCTATTAGAACTTATATGCTTATCTATCAAATCCTTAATCATCATCTTCAAGAAGTACTCTGAATTACTCAAAACCTCGTCTTTATTTAAGTTTGTTATTCTAGTTCGAACGTACAGAATTGCAGGATCTTTATCACCATCTTTCGCCCTGGGGTTTTTCCGAGGTTCCACAATCATAATTCCATAGCGCAGCCCCAGCGGCCTTATATGCCTTACCTCTTCCACCCAGAGGGTTATTCGTGGACTCGACCGCCCCCCTTCCTCCTCTAAGAGCCCTTCATCTCGCAAAATTTGATCAACACTCTCTCGCCAATCGACAAGTTGCTCTCTTTCAATGGAGTCTACAGACGAATATAGGGCCGTTCGATATGACTTAATCCCTTTTAGATTCGGGGAGTATGTGAATCTTTCTAAGAAATCAATGCTCGCAAACGCTTTTCCGAAGCTCAAAAAGAACAAACCAATAGCTACCAGAAAAATTTTCCTTAAAGTCATTATTATCTCCATGCACCTTCATTAACTACTCGATACTAAAACATATAACGCCAGCCATCAGCGGCGCCCTGACAAGGGCGTCCGGTGGAGGGCCAAGGGCCCGGAACAGACTGAATGGCCTTGTTAGAAGTCAGCAAGGCATCCTCCACAGAACGCTGCGAACTGTATTTACGTTGCCAGAAGCTATGACTTGTGCTGGCATTTGATTGTCCAGTGCCGGAATCGGCCTGCGAAGCCACTCAAAGGCACTACCTTGTAGATGATGCCAAGCGACACACGCGACATCCCTATGACCACAACATGCAGATACAAGCTCATCCTGGCATGGACATGCGCGAAATTCTTCTGCAAAGCAAGCCACGTAACTTGTCCAGTCGGTGTGATCCATACTTATCTTCTAACGCTTGCATAAACGGCGCCCGACTAGGGCGTCCGGTGGAGGCCCGTCGGGCCGGAACGAATTTAATGCACTGGTTATGACTTTAGCCCGTAAACCAGCAGGAATTTGATACCCACACTTGCAGCTATGCCCAAGACGATGATCGTATAGAATGCCAGTAAATTGCCGTAGTAGCGGTCAATGAGCCAGAAAAAGACAAAACCGGTTACAAGGTCGTACACGAAGGTGAGTGCCAGGACTATCCCAGCAAATGCTGTGAACTGTTGGAAAAATGCCAGCAGCAGACCGATCACTAAGAACGTACCTGCGTAAATGACAGTTGTCTGCCCGGGCCGCCCATTGTTCATGACATGCCGAATGCAGAAAATCAGTATCGCTAGCTTTAAAACTACTCCCATCTTTCCCTTCCTTGGTCATAACGCCGGCCATAAGCGGCGCCCTGTCAAGGGCGTCCGGTGGAGGGCCTTCGGCCCGGAACAGACTTAATGGCCTTGTTAACAGGGCTCACCACCATGGTTGATCAACATCTTGGCGAGCACTTTCTGGACCGGCATGCTTCCATTGAATTGCCTCGCTCAATGTGAGCTTTCGAATTCCGCAATGTACAACACTGCAATTCTGTATGCTGCCATCAACTAGGGAAATTCCTTCTATATTGCGACCAGTCTCATCCACTTCGATGCAGAGGCAAGGATGAAACGTACAGCTCTCGAAGTATTCGCCGACCGCCAAGGAGCCGGGCTTACTGACGTGATCTGCCATAATAATCTCTGAATGTTAACGCTGATGGTAACCGGCGCCGTAGCGCAGCGAAGGGAACCAAAAGCGGTACGCTTTTAGCGTCCGGTTGACCGACTGGTTAAGGGCCGGTTACCTGTTGTTTTGTATTGGCACCCAATGCCGAATGCCCACTCTCGGTACCTTGCAGCAACTCAAACCATGGCGCCAGGAACCAGAGCACCAAATGAGCGGATTTGCCAGCGAATACGCCGGATTTCCCCGCAACCTGAATACCGGATTGGCCGCCAAAACCGTTGCCAAACTGAAGGTTGTTCTCAGCCTGCGGCCAAACACTGAAGCCGCTGCCTACCACCAGACCAAAGACCACCGGAGCCAGGCCTTTAACATTTGTATATGAGTCTGAATGATCACTTTTCCACTGACTCATATCTCAATTCAACAATAACCCAAAACTAGGCAGAAAATCCCGCCAGGTCAATAAGTTCTGGCTGTTTTCCTGACCGCCGTCCCAAACAAAAATGATCACAAAGGCCACTATCCACTTTTTCAACCATCCTTCCATACCCCTGATTTAGAACGGAAACTTACAGGTTTCTACAAACTCCCCCAGTTCATGGTCGCAATGATCATTTTTCCAGTTGCCAACGCCGCAAGCCCTACATAAACTGTATGCATATACAGCACAAAAAAGGACTTGTATTCATGGATGACATTCCAGTCCCACTGCCAGCTATCCCGACCCGGTTCATGGATCGTTTCCGCGCATTTATTCGCGCCCGGCACCTGGCTTATCGCACCGAGAAAACCTACTGCAACTGGGTACGGGAATTTATCCGGTTCCACGACAAACGCCATCCGGAATCCATGGGTGCAGAGGAGGTGAATGCGTGGTTAAGTCATCTGGCGAACAATCGCAACGTGGCGGTCAACACGCAGAAAACAGCGCTGAATGCGGTGGTTTTCATGTATCACCAGTTTCTCGGCAGAGAACTGGGCAACCTGCAGTTCACCAACACGAATCGGGGACGCAAGTTACCAACGGTTTTTAGCCATGATGAAGCGATGTCGGTGTTGTCGAATATGCAGGGCACTAATCGGCTGGTAGCCAGCCTGATGTACGGCTCTGGTTTACGGGTGATGGAAGCCGCAAGATTGCGGGTTCAGGATGTGGACTTTTCGGAGCCATGCCTGTTCGTGCGTGAAACCAAGGGCGACAAATGGCGCCGCACAATCTTGCTCGCCTCCATTTGTGAGAGCCTGAAGAATCAGGTGGAGTACGCACTCGCGCTTCACCAGCAGGACCTGGAAGACGGCTTCGGTGAGGTCTACATGCCCCAGGCGCTGAACAAGAAATACCCGGCAGCGGCACGCAGCCCGGCGTGGCAGTATGTCTTTCCGGCACTGCGCCTCTCGATTGATCCCCGCTCAGGAGTTCGGCGACGGCATCATGTAGGTGAACAGCAGGTTCGTCGGTCAGTGAATGACGCAATCCGGGCGACCGGTATTCGCAAGAAAGCCAGTTGTCATACATTCCGCCACAGCTTCGCGACCAATCTGTTAAAGCGAGGCACAGACATTCGCAGCATTCAGGAATTACTGGGCCACAACGACCTCAGCACCACTCAGATATACACTCATGTGGTCGGCACCCATGAGCGCGGCATCAGCAGCCCTCTGGATGCCTGACTGTCCTCAATTCCGCTCCAGTTTTTTTAGTGCCACCTTCAGCTCCGCGTTTTCCTGTGGCTGCCCCCAGCCGTTGCCATGCACCAGCTCCTCAATCGGCAACCGTGAACGCCAGCCTTTGGCCTGCAGTTCCGGCTGGTCGAGGAATTCGCTGACGTAGCCCAGGCACAGGTAGGCCAGCGGATAAACCTGTTCCGGCAGGTTGAGAGTGTTGGCGAGCTTCTGCTGATCCAGGATGCTGACCCAACCCACGCCGATGCCTTCGGCGCGGGCGGCCAGCCACAGGTTCTGTACCGCCAGGCAGGTGCTGAACAGGTCGGTTTCCACAATCGAGTTGCGGCCCAGCACGTGGGTGCCGCCGCGGTTGCGATCGCAGGTGATGCAGAGGTTGATGGGGCTTTCGAGGATGCCCTGGAGTTTCAGGCTCTTGTAGCGGGTATTGCGCTCGCCGCTGTAGTTGTCGGCGGCTTTGCGGTTTTCTTCTTCAAAGATGTCGAGAACGGACTGGCGCACCTCGGTGCTGTCGATGACGATAAAGTCCCAGGGCTGCATGAATCCCACGGAGGGGGCGTGGTGAGCGGCGCTAAGCAGGCGGGCCAGGACGTCCGCCGGGATCGGGTCGGGCAGGAACTGGGAGCGGACATCCCGCCGTTCGTAGATGGCGCGGTAGAGGCCTTGGCGCTCGTCGTCGGTGAAGGGGCGGTTGGTCATTGGTTTGGGGTGTCCTGGTTGGGTGTCGGGTTACGCTGCGCTAACCCGACCTATGTTTGGATCGGTCGTCTGCGTTGGTGGTCTGTTTGCTCAGGCCGAGCAGGTTGCGTAGCCAATCCGTGTCCAGATGGTCTTCCACCAGGTCTGCCAGCCGGTCCAGTTGTTGTTGGCGGTGCTGCTGGTAATTCACAGCCTCGCCGGCCAGTTCGGTGTCGGCATCCAGGCCCGCCCAGTGCAGAATCGCGCGGCAGGCTTCGGGTTGATCGAAGATGCCATGAACGTAGGTACCTGCGACCAGGCCATCCTCGCTGATGGCACCGTCCGGTTTGTCATCCAGTACAGCGACGGGGGATGCCAGAGACGGTCCGGTGGTAACGCCGTTATGCATTTCGTAGCCGGTGAAGCTGGCTTTGTCCGGGCCGATCATGAGCGTGCCGGTCACTTCCTTCAGCTGTTTGCCGTCCACCATCCGCGTGGTCATATCCAGCAGGCCCAGGCCTTCGGTGCTGCCGGCCTCGCCTTCCAGTCCGTCCGGGTCTTCCACCTCAGTACCCAGCATCTGAAAGCCGCCGCAGATGGCGAAGACCTTGCCGCCGTATCGCAGGTGCTTATGGATCGCCTGGGGCCAGCCCTGAGCCGTCAACCACTGCAGGTCGTGGCGGGTGCTCTTACTACCGGGCAGCAGGATCAGGTCCGCCGGGGGGATGGGCTGGTCCGGGCCGATGAATTGGAGGTTGACGCCCGGGTGCAGGCGCAGGGGGTCGAAGTCGTTATGGTTGCTGATTCGGGGCAGTACCGGGACGATCACGTTCAGCGCGCCGGCCTTGCTGCTGCCGCTGGTACCCACGCTGTCTTCGGCGTCGATCACCAGCCCGTGCAGGTACGGCAGCACACCGGCCACCGGTTTGCCGGTGCGTTCGGCCAGCCAGTCCAGCCCCGGTTCCAGCAGGGCGATATCGCCGCGGAAACGGTTGATGATAAAACCCTTGGTGCGTGCCCGTTCGCTGTCGGAAACCAGTTCCAGGGTACCCACCAGTTGCGCGAACACGCCGCCCTTGTCGATATCGCCGACGAGCAACACGGGGCAGTCCGCCGCTTCGGCGAAACCCATGTTAGCGATATCATTGGCGCGCAGGTTGATCTCGGCGGGGCTGCCGGCGCCTTCGGCAATGATCACGTCATAACGGGCGCTCAAATCGCGCCATGCGTTCATCACCGAGGTCATCGCCTCCGCCTTGTAGGCGTGGTAATCCATTGCGTCCATGTTGCCATGAACCTTGCCCCGCAGGATCACCTGGGCGCCCCGGTCACTCTGGGGCTTGAGCAATACCGGGTTCATGTCGCTGTGGGGCTCCAGGCCACAGGCCAGGGCCTGCAGGGCGGTGGAGCGGCCGATTTCACCGCCATCCACGGTAACCGCGCTGTTCAGGGCCATATTCTGGGGCTTGAACGGCGCCACGGACACACCCTGGCGCGCCAGCCACCGGCACAGGGCGGCCACCACCGTGGTTTTGCCGGCGTCGGAGGTGGTGCCCTGTATCATCAGTGTGGTCATGGGGTTCCGGCCTGTTACAGCTCTACGCCTTTTTGGGCTTTCACGTCCTGGTCTTTGAAGGCGTGTTTTACTACACCCATTTCCGTCACCGTGTCCGCCAGGTCCACCAGTTCCTGCGGCGCTGAACGACCGGTGACCACCACATGCTGCATCTCCGGCCGGGCCTGCAGGTCATCCAGCACCCGGTCCAGGTCGATGTAGTCGTATTTCAGGGCGATGTTGAGTTCGTCCAGCAGGATCAGGTCGTAGCTGTCGTCCTTCAGCATCGCGGCCGCCACATCCCAGGCGGCATTGGCGGCTTCCACATCCTGCTCCCGGTTCTTGGTGTCCCAGGTGTAGCCCTGGCCCATCACGTGGTAGTCCACTTTGGGCAGGTCCCGGAAGAAGGCTTCCTCACCGGTGCTGAACGCACCCTTGATGAACTGGACAATGCCCACTTTCATGCCATGGCCGAGGGCCCGGGCCACCATGCCAAAACCGGAGCTGCTCTTGCCCTTGCCGGGGCCGGTGAGCACCAGCAACACGCCCTGCTCTTTCTGGGCGTTGGCTATGCGCTCCTGCATGATTTTCTGTTTGGCTTCCATGCGGCGGGCATGGCGTTCGGGGTCTTTGGCGCGTTCACGCATGGTCAGGCTCCTTGTCTGTGAGCAGGCGAATGGCCTGCCCGCGAAAAATTCCGGCCACCAGCTCGGGGGCGGACGGGAAATAACCGTGAAAATAGCTGGCCACCAGACCGTTGCGGCAATACACCGGTTCGGCTTCGGTGCCCGCCAGCTTGCGGGTTCGGGCCAGGGGTTGCCAGTCGGTCTCCAGGCGGGAGTGATGATAGGTATGACCCCGCAACTGCCCCTGTTCGGTGTTCAGGCCCTGCAGACCCAGCGCCTGCAGGCGACCGGCCATGCTGGCCCGCCCCGGCATCAGCCCCAGCAGTCTGTGGCTCTGGCCGTCGTGGTCTGACAGTTCCTCCGCACAGGCCATCAGGCCGCCGCATTCCGCCAGCATGGGCTTACCGGCGTTGTAGTGATTGCGAATGGCGTCCAGCATCGGCTGGTTGCCGGCCAGAGTAGCACCGTGCAGTTCCGGGTAACCGCCCGGCAGCCAGAGCGCATCGGCTTCGGGTAATGTCGAATCCGCCAGCGGCGAGAAGAACGCCAGCTCCGCGCCCATGGCCCGCAGTAGGTCCAGGTTGGCGCGATAGATAAAACTAAAGGCCGCATCTTGAGCAATGGCGATGCGCACACCCGTCAGTAACGGTGGCGGGGGCTCCGGGGTTTGCGCTTCCAGCGTCACCGGAAGCGGCAAACCATCCAGCCCCGCCTCGGCAAGGACATCGGCGGCTGCGTCCAGGCGCTGGTCCAGATCACCCAGCTCACCAGCCTGCACCAGCCCCAGGTGGCGGTCCGGAATATTCATGGCCTCGTTACGGGGAATCGCCCCCAGCAGCTCTATGCCTTCCGGCAGGCTTTCCCGCAGCATGTCACCATGGCGGGAGCTGCCAATGCGGTTGGCGATCACCTGTCGCACCGGCAATTCAGGGTCGAAGCTGGCCAGCCCCAGGGCCACGGCGCCAAACGTCTGGGCCATACCACGCGCATCGATCACAGGCAAAGCGGGAATACCCATTAATTTAGCCAGATCGGCACTGGAAGGATCTCCATCGAATAGCCCCATGGAACCTTCCACCAGAATAAGATCAGCGTCCTGAGCCGCTTCGGCCAGTCGCCAGCGGCATTCGGCCTCTCCAGTCATCCAGGGATGCAACTGATAAACCGGTTGGCCAGAGGCGACTTCCAGCACCATAGGGTCCAGATAGTCCGGCCCATGCTTGAACACACGCACTTTTCGCCCGGCATTCCGGTGCAGTCTGGCCAGTGCTGCGGTCACCATGGATTTACCCTGACCGGAGCCAGGGGCGGTAATCATTGCTGCAGGTACAGTTGCCTTCATATCAACCCTAGGTTCGCCTACCA